>CAIJNQ010000192.1 GCA_903822015.1 uncultured Verrucomicrobia subdivision 3 bacterium
ATTCTGGTCGGCATTTCCACCGGCGCGAATGTCGTCGCCGCGATTGAAGTGGCCAACCGTCCGGAAAACAAGGGCAAGACCATTGTGACGATTGCCTGCTCAACGGGCGAACGTTACTTGAGTACGCCGCTTGCCGCCGAGGCGCGCGCCGCGGTGGGTGGCTGAAGTTGTGAACGAATCAAGGAAAGCACTTCGGAAAGCTTACCGCGCTCACCTGCGCTCGGAATTCTGGGGCGTGTTGATGTTTGCCGTCGTGCTATACGTCATGACCTTTTTAGGCGTGGCGTTTTTCATGTTTGGCGACAGCATGATCGGCGGTTGGTTTTTCAATGTCCGCCATACTGCTGATGAAGCGCCGCTGGCTATCGCTTGCTTCTGGGCCAATCTCATCCTGACCATTTTCCTGATTGCCATTGCGGTTTTGTATGTTGCGGGCGGTCCGGCGGGGATTCCTTTTTTGTCAGCCAGGAAACCCGGAAACCACGGGCCTGAATGATTTGCCGGGTTGGTGCGGTGCTTCCCGCATAAAAATACTTGTTGCATTCATGGGCGTTTCCGCGTAGTTATCTGGCCGTCGAAGGTTTTGTTAGTCCTGTTTATCGGGACGACTTCCCAAGTTCAACAATTCAAAACAGCGGTTTAGGGATTATTCTAGCCTTCGCGCACACACATTATGAGCAGTCCAGAAATTAAGGGTGATAAAACACCAGGCAACGGTGAAAAAACACCCAATCACGGTTCCGGCCATTTGGAAATTTCCGAGAAGGGCTTCGGTTTCCTGCGCACCGCCGCCAACCATTTTCATCCCAAGCCGACCGATATCTTCGTCACGCCCGACACCATCCGCCGCAATTTCCTGCGCGAGGGCAGCCACGTCACCGGCACCACGCAGCCGCCGCATCGGGGCACCAGCCCGCAACTCAAGACTGTCGAGAAGGTCAACGACATGCCCTTCGAGGATTACACCAAAGTCGTCCGCTTCGAAAACCTCACCACGATTGACCCCATTGAAAAATTCCAGCTCGAGACCACGCCGGACCTGATTGAGACGCGCGTGATTGACCTCGTCACGCCCATTGGCAAGGGCACGCGCGGCATCATCGTCGCGCCGCCGCGCACGGGCAAAACCACCATCCTCAAGCAGATTTGCAACGCCATCACCACCAACCATCCGGAAGTCCACGCGATGGTGCTGCTCATCGACGAGCGCCCGGAGGAAGTCACCGACTTCCAGCGCTCTGTGACGGCCGAGGTGGTCGCGTCCTCGAACGACATGGATCTCGACACGCACGTGCGCCTCTCCCGGTTCATGATTGAGCGCTGCCGGCGCATGGTGGAAGTCGGCAAGGACGTTTTCGTGCTGCTCGATTCGCTCACCCGCGTGGCCCGCGCCTACAACAGCGTTCACAGCGGCAGCGGCCGCACCATGTCCGGCGGCGTGGACGCCCGCGCGCTGGAAATCCCCCGCAAGATGTTCGCCTCCGCCCGCAAGGTCGAGAACGGCGGCTCGCTGACGATTCTCGCCACGGCGCTGGTGGACACGGGTTCGCGCATGGATGAATTAATTTTTCAGGAATTCAAGGGCACCGGCAACATGGAGTTGATCCTGGACCGCAAGCTGTCCGACCGCCGTCTGTATCCGGCCATTGACATCCCGAAGTCCGGCACGCGCAAAGAGGAAAAATTGTTCCCGGCCAAAAATCTTGAGGCCATTCGCAAGCTCCGCCGGACGATGGTGGATTTGAATCCCATCGAGGCCATGGAAACGCTCACGGCCGCGCTCAAGAAGCATAAAACCAACGACGAACTCCTGGCCAAGATGTCGGTCGGCACCTGACGGGCCGGTTCGTTAATCGTTAAAATGTGAATCGTTAAATCGGGTTCCCATGCAACGATTCAACGCTGCAACGAAGTTGCTTTCGCGTCCGCCACTGGAGCGGATGTTGCGCATCCATCAGGCATTGCAGGCGGGCGGCTTTCCCAACGCCAGCCGGCTCGCCCGCGAGGTTGAGGTTTCCACCAAGACCATCCATCGCGACGTCGAGTTCATGCGCGACCGGCTCAACCTGCCCATCGCTTTTGCCCCGGCCAACAACGGCTATTATTACAATGGCGAAGTCAGCGGCTTTCCGACGCTGCAGATCACCGAGGGCGAAATTTTCGCGCTCGTTGTCGCCGAAAAGGCGTTGCAGCAATATCGCGGCACCAGCTTTGAGAAACCGTTGTTGAGCGCCATCAAAAAGATGGAGCAAGCTTTGCCCGACACCATTTCACTGAACCTGGCTGACATTGAGCAGACCATCTCCTTCCGCACCCGCGCCGAGCCGATTCTCAACCTGGAGATTTTCGACACGCTCGCCCGGGCTGTCGCCCAGCGGCAACAGTTGGAATTGCATTATCGCAAGCCCGGCCAGCCAGCGGAAAAGCGGGTCGTGGACGCCTACCATCTGGCGAACATCAACGGCGAGTGGTATCTCTTCGCCTACGACCACGCGCGCAAAGACCTGCGCACCTTCGTCCCGGCGCGCATCCAATCCGTCAAACCGACCGGTAAAACTTTCGCCCGACCGGAGAATTTTTCGCTAGAGAAACGCTTGCGCGGGAGCTTCGGTGTTCACGCCGGGGAAGGGGAATTTGAGGTGGTCATCCGCTTCAATGCGCGCGCCGCCGATTACATCCGCGAAAAAAATGGCATCCGTCGCAGACCTTGCGCGATTTGAAGGGCGGGGGAGCGGAATTGAAAATGAAGCTATCCAGCCTCGCGGAAGTGCAGCGCTGGGTCTTGAGTTGGGGCGGCGATGCGAAAGTATTGAAACCGCGTGATCTGGCTGAATCCGTTCGTGTCGCCGCCCGTAAAATTCTTCATCCGTCCGTATGACTATTTTGGAGGATTACCGGAACGGTTGACTATTTGAGTGCGGCCGGTTTTGGCCGCACCCGGTGCGATGGATGAGCCGGTATGCAATTTTCCTCTAATTTAACTTTATAGTTGTATTTATCCTGGAGGAGGCGTAAAAAGGCGAAAGGAAGCATTTTCCATAGTCAGATTTATCCCAAACTAATATGAAAAAAATAATCCGGCTTCTCATGGCCTTCATCATTCTTAATTCGGCATTCATCCTTTCGGCTCCTGCCCAGGGCACGGCGTTCACCTATCAGGGCCTGCTCAAAAATGGCATCAAGCCCGCCAATGGCACATACGACCTGACGTTCACCCTCTATGATGACAGCGCCGCTGGTAACCTGATTGGCGGGCCGGTCACCAATGCCGCCACCGTGGTGAGCAACGGGCTGTTTACCACCACGATCGACTTTGGCACCGGCATTTTTACCGGCGCAAACTATTGGCTGGAGATCGGTGTCGAGACCAACGGCGGAGTCGGCGACTACAGCGTCTTGAGTGCGCGGCAGCCGCTAACACCCGCGCCGTATTCGATTTATTCATCCACTGCCGGTTCCGCCGTGACCGCAGCCACGGCCGATACCGCCAATGGCGTTTCACCCGGCTCGGTGACGGGCACAGGCATCGCCGCCGGACAGGTGGTCACGAGCCTTAACAGCCTTGCGGATGCTGTCACGTTATCGGCCGGCACCAATGTTACCATTACCCCCAGTGGCAACACGCTGACCATTTCCTCCGCCGGCGCGGGTGGCAACGGCATCTGGTCGGTGAGCGCCAATAACACCTACTATAGCTCTGGCAAGGTGGGTATCGGCACCTCTACTCCCAAGGGTGCGCTGCAAGTGGCCAGTGGTGGCGTGGCGGTCACGGGGGCTTCGAGTCCTTACACCGGCGTGGGAAAGGGGGCCTTTCTTGAATGTAATGGGGCTTATGGCGGGTTTTTGTTCGCGTATGACTATGGTGCCAATTCGCCGTTGAATCTGCTGTTGAACTCGCCGGGCGGCAATGTCGGTATCGGGACGGTCAGTCCACAGGCCAAATTGACGGTGTATGATGCCAACTCCGTCAGCCATCGCATCCAGACCGGCGGCGGGGTGAATGCCTGGGCACGGACGGAGTTCGTCAACGCCAATGGTCAGTGGAATGTGGGCACGTCGCTCGGCTACAACGGAGACGCTCTTTACTTCAATCGCAATAACGTGGCCTTCGATGCGCTGGACTTGTTGCCCAACGGCGATGCGTATTTCGGCGGCGGGATCACGCAGACTACTAGCGCGAACGTAAGTCATCACCTTCAAACCAGCGGCGGGGTGAATTCCTGGACGCGCCTTGAATTTGCCAATGGCAACGGCCAGTGGGACGTGGGCACTTCACGCGGCTACAACGGCGACCAATTTTATGTTGCGCGGGATGGCTCGCCCAGCGCCTTTGCGGTGCAACCCAACGGCAACGGTTCGTTCCTCGGTTCGCTGGGCGTCGGCACCGGCACGCCGGCGGCCAATCTGGACGTGCGGGGTTCAGGCGCCACTGAAGCCACCGTTTGGAGCACCGCCGATAGGGCCATTTTAAGTCTGCACAGCGTCGTTGGTGGCAACGATCATGTCTGGACAATGGAAAGCGGTATCTCCGGCAAGCCGGGAGTGTTTGGGATTTACGACCGCAACGCCTCGCAGGAGCGCATGACGATTGACACGGCCGGCAACACCTATTTTGGTGGCCCCAACGTTTCCGTATGCACGTTGACCATCCGCGGCGGCTGTGATCTCGCCGAACCATTTGCCACGACCGAAACGGAAATTGAAAAGGGCGCGGTGGTGGTGATTGATCCCGCACATCCGGGACAACTGAAATTGAGCCACTCGGCTTACGACACGCGCGTGGCCGGCGTGGTCAGCGGCGCAAACGGGGTCAATCCCGGCATTGCGATGCACCAGGAAGGCCTTTTGGAAGGCAGCCAAAACGTGGCGTTGAGCGGGCGTGTGTTTGTGCAGGCCGATGCGTCGAACGGCGCGATTGAACCGGGAGATTTGCTGACCACTTCAGCCACGCCTGGTCACGCGATGAAAGTCACCGACCACGTCCGCGCGCAAGGCGCGATCATCGGCAAAGCCATGACTAGTCTGGCCGAAGGCAAAGGCATGGTGCTCGTCCTCGTCTCGTTGCAA
>CAIJNQ010000193.1 GCA_903822015.1 uncultured Verrucomicrobia subdivision 3 bacterium
GAAATTGCCGCCGCGATCCGGCCCGCCAACAAATTCAGCCGGGTCGGCATGAGCTTCATTGAACGTATTGAGGCGAAAGTCCGCGCCACTATCCGCGAGGAGGTCAGGATTCATCCCAGCAAAGGCAAGACGCTTTTATGACGCTACCACTCGAAGCCTTAAATCGTTTGCTTTAAGCATCGGCTTCCGTTCACTCAGGTTGAGATAGCAGGCCCGATTCCATGTCTGTCCGCCGATTCCAAGCATGCAACTCGCCAGCTTCGACGGGAAAGCCGTCCCGGCGCGCGACCCAGCGATTGAGCATTGGCTGGCGGCGCAAGCTCCGGTGTGATCCGTCCGGTCCAAGCCAGCGTTCATGCCACGCCACAACACCCCCGGATTTATCAAGAAAGCGAAGATTGTTTTTGAAATCCAACTTCCATCCCCAGCGCTCGCTCCACGCGTCGGATGGAGTGATGTCTAAATCACTGTTGGGATAATTCACCAGGCTGCCGGTGAAATGAATTGAGGTCGCGTCCGCCGGTTGCGACGCGGCGAATGACCAACCAGCCAACCAACCTGCAAGCGTGCGACCAGACGGAGACGTTGATTTCCCTTGTTTCGGAATCTCGTTGCCCCCGTTGGGGGCGGCGAGCCAGAAATGGAACTGTAAGTCGCGACGATAAGTCGGGATGCGCAATACCGCACCAAGAAGCAGCAAGGCTGGGTCAAGGTCGTGTCCCTCAAGCAGGTCAGCCAATCGCCGGCCCATTTCGGCGGTTTTCGATGCGCCTGCTTCCAGCCACCGCTCGACATCCATATCATCTGGCCACGATTCCTTAGTAGGCCAGGCGTTTGGAAGAGCGGATGCAATCCACGGATCCACGCCATAGCCCATGAGAAGACGGACGGCAGCGGCCTCAGCGGGAGACCACGTGTTGCCGGCACATTGATGAAGTATGGCATCGCCAATAATGTGTTCGGCCTCGTGGCGCTGACGTGGAGAAGATGAATCCAAGGCGAGCTTTTTCGGAGCCGGGAGGATCATCGGTGGAAGCTCCACCTTGCCCTCCTTGACTGCGCGGGCCATGTGGCGGTATGCGCTGTCCATTGGACCAAGCACAATGGCCGCCCGGCGCAAGCGGGTGTTCGCCATTTTCGCGAATGCGTTGTGTCGCCATAGGCCGTTCGTTTGTGCTTCGCCCTCGAAAAGCGGTCCGTCACCGGGGAAGGCGATATCAAGTGACCCGTTTTGTGGTGGGAGAGGGAAGCGCCGCAAGCGGATTCCATTAGCAAGATTGTGTAACGCACCTACGGCCCAAGTATCCAGACGTTCCTCAAGCAGGCCGTTCGTTTCGTATGCGGCGAAATCACCCAACGCCGGCGTGAGCGAATGCGGATTACGTGTCGCCCATAATTGACCGAGTGCTAGAATCGCGTCTCGCGTGGTCTCATCCGCCAACCCATCACGGCAGATGATTGGAATTTGGTCCGGGAAAACTTCGGCGAAGAAGCGCACGCCAGACATCGCCATGTAGAGCGTTTCGCAGGCATCAGTTTGCATGAGCGAAAGCAGCATGCGGCGCGCGGCATCAGGCCATGTGCTTGGCGTATTGCCGACCATCACCGGCGATGCTGGCGCAGGAACAGCGTGCCATTTCCAATGCGTTTCGAGCAGTTGATGAAAAACAGCGACGGAGAAATTCTGGCCCGCACCGGCAGCGCGGGTTCGGCACGCAAGATCCACTCCAGAAAAAGCGACCATGAACGCCCAGTTGGGGTCGGTTCCTTCTTTTCTCATTTCGCCTGTGACTGCGGTAATTGCTCCAAGCACACGCCAGCGTTCAGACTCGGCAAGGCTGCCGTATAATCGCGACATCAGCCGGATGTCATGGAATTCGATGCAGCGACTCAACATCTCGGCGGATTCGAGTTCCCCGAGCGCAGCGGCAACGAGTTCGTCGCGCCTCGGGTGATTCTCCGCGCTCGCTTGCTTCGCAAGGCTCGCGATGTCCCGAAGGCGTATCCACGATGAGTCCTTGGGTTGGATAATCTCCTGGAGAATCGCCTCCGCGCTTCTCGATTCTACAGGTTCACTTTGGCTCTCACCGGAAGATTCGCCGGGTTCAATTTTCGCCGGAGCGCCTTGGATCTCGGCTGCCAGGCGGACGGCTTTCTCCCAGGCGGGTTGCTGTGCGAGATCGCGCGGCACTCCGTGCGTGTTGAGAAGCGTGCTTATCGTTTTTAAAGCAGATTCCCGGGGCCAGTGGCCGAGGGCGATGGCGATGGCGATGCGTGCCAGAGTGGATTCCTCGCTCATCGCGTGCTGCTCGCTCAGGCAAATTGTGAAGCCGCCTTGCGCAGCCTTTGCCAGGTCCCATAACGGATGCTTCGTTCCACGCGCCACAAGGAATTGGAACAACGCCTCAAAGTCATTTGGACCGCACTCCATCGCCGCCGCACCGACTTCAGCAATCACTTCATCGCCGAAGCCGTTGTCGCCGCCCTGCTGCTCGCAAATTTTATCGAGCGCCAAAAGCTGCGCTCCATCCATCTTCCACGCCGCCGGCAAAGATTTTCTCACGAGTTCGAACCAACGCACCAATGGCTGGAAAACCCATTCCTTGCTGGAAACGTAGCCGATCCGAGTTCGACGGAGCCGGTCCGCAAGTTGCGCTTCCAACTCCCGCATTTCCAAGCGCCGGGTGAAATGGAGGAGGTTCGCAATGCTTCGATTTCTGGAGGTTTGATCATGCTCATGCAGTCGCGCAATGACTTCGCGCGCCTTGACTCCAACGGCATCCTTTAGAAAAGCAAGTTCACCGCACTCCCAGAGCTTGTCGAAAAGATCCATGCCAACATCCCATAACATGATGTTGGCAAATCTCGCCTTTGCGATGTTGCAAAGTAGTTGCCGGTATGGTGAGCCGCATTCCCAGACGATTTGTGCAAGGACGCCTCCAACCTCCCCCGGCGTATGCACTTCGTCGTGAGGCAGGTTCCGCCAATCC
>CAIJNQ010000194.1 GCA_903822015.1 uncultured Verrucomicrobia subdivision 3 bacterium
GAGGACAGCGAGCCCTACCATTGATGGGGAAAGATTCAATTTAAAGGCTATATCCTAGTCATTGGCACAAGGAGGCGCACTAACCGCGGAAAGGTCAGGGCTCGACGGAGTCTCGCCCCACCTTGAGGCGGGAACCTCGAAAATCAGCCCTTCAGCTTCCGCTCCAGAATCTCGCCGACGAGGGCGGGGTTGGCTTTGCCTTTGGAAAGTTTCATCACCTGGCCCTTGAGCGAATTGAGCGCGGCCACCTTGCCGGCCCGGTAATCAGCCACGGGATTCGGGTTCGCTGCTATGGCCTCGTCGCAGTATTTTTCAATGGCACCGGTGTCGCTGACCTGCGCCAGCCCTTTTTCCTGCACGATAGCCGCGGGAGATTTTCCGGTGGCAAACATTTCGGTGAAGACCTGCTGCGCGGCCGAACTGCTGATGGTCCGGTTTTCGACGAGGGCGACCAGTTCGAGCAGCGCAGAGGGCGGGAATTTCAAATCCGCCAAAGCAATTGGAAGAGCCGACTGGAGCAGGCTCTGATCCAATTCGGAGTTTTCATTTTGAGCCTCGTCACCTCGGCTCCTACTTTCATTTGCTGCCGCCAGTTTGGCGAGCAGATTGTTGATGATCCAGTTGGCGACGGCCTTGGGATTTTTTGACTGCCGGGCGAGACCTTCAAAATAATTTCCCAGCGCGGCGTTGCTTTTGAACACCTCCGCATCGCCGACGGGCAGTTGGTAATCGCGCATGAACCGCTGCTTGCGCGCCAGCGGCAGCTCGACGGCCAGCGACTCCACTTCGGCAAGCCACGCATCGGTCGGGGCGAGCGGCATCAAATCCGGATCAGGGAAATAGCGGTAATCATGCGCGTCCTCCTTGGTGCGCATCAGTTCGGTAATGCCCGCCACGTCATCCCAGCGGCGCGTGGATTGCACCAGTTTTTCGCCGCGTTTCACGGCTTCGATCTGGCGCGGGATTTCGTAATCCAGCGCGCGGCGAACGCCGGAAAAGCTGTTCATGTTCTTGATCTCGATCTTCGCGCCGAGTTCCCGGGTGCCGACGGGACGCACGGAGACGTTCACGTCGCAGCGCACCATGCCTTTTTCCATGTCGCAATCGCTCACCCCGCCCTGGATTAAAATGTCCTTGAGCGCATTAAGGTATTCGTAGGCCATGGCGGAGCTGGTGAGGTCCGGCTCGGAGACGATTTCCATGAGCGGCACGCCCGCGCGATTGAAATCGACGCCGCTGTGGCGCTCGAAATGCGTGCTCTTGCCGACATCCTCCTCCAGATGGGCGCGGGTGATGCGCACGCGGGCAAGGCCGCCGTTGAATTCAAACTCCACGAAGCCAGTCGCCGTCGAAGGCCGGTCATATTGCGTGAGCTGGTAATTCTTCGGCATGTCCGGATAGAAATAGCTCTTGCGGTCGAATTTGGCGAAGCGCGGGATTTCGCAGTTCAGGAGATAGCCGGTGAGCACGGTCTTGCGGAGCGCCTCCTCGTTCGGAACGGGCAGCACCCCGGGCAGGCCGAGGCAGACGGGGCAGACGTTGGTGTTCGGCGGCGAGCCGAACGCGTTGGCGCAGCCGCACCACATCTTCGATTTCGTTTTAAGCTGGACGTGGGTTTCCAGACCGATGACCGCTTCGTAGTCCATAATGCCGGGAAATGCTTACCACGGATTGGCCGGCATGGACATGAATTTTTCACTCACCTTTCCCTGGGTTGAGAACTCGATTGACCCACGCCGGGCCGGTCTGTTACCCGTAGGGACGATTTACCAACGCGCCTTGAACATGACGGACCAGACAGCCCCTCAAATCAGCGATGCTGAGCAGGTCGCTCGCGCCAAGGCGGGTGACCTGGACGCCTTCGAGGCCTTGACCACCCGTTACGAGCAGCGGGTTTA
>CAIJNQ010000195.1 GCA_903822015.1 uncultured Verrucomicrobia subdivision 3 bacterium
AAAAAACAGTCTTCTTTGCCCGGAAGGTGCAGCACTTTTCGAGCGCCACCCGCCGCACTTTTCAACCGCCGTTTACAAGCGGCCTCATCAGAGAAGTTTTTGCCACGGAATGCGGAAACTCCTTTATCAATGAAAGTATCAACGAGGGTCAAACGGTGTTCTTTAACAAAAGTATCCGTGGCCTGGGATTGTCTCCGCAGACTGTCACCGGCCCTCTGACGGGCCGAACTGAATCTCTGATACGAGTATGCCTTGCGGATGTTCACGGTGTCATTCATAGTCTTTTCGGTGTTTTTTGGTCAAGGTGAATTTGTTTGTTTATACAAACTACACCGTCGCCGGCATGACGCTCGGCACCGTGGTGGTCGAGGCGAATCTTTCCAGCGGCGCGCTCATCACCGCCAATTTTGCCACGGAATACGGGCGGCAGGTGTTCGCCGTCCCCGGCCGGATAGATTCCCCCCGCAGCAAGGGCTGCCATGATCTCATCAAAAAGGGCGCCAAACTATGCGAGGGAGTGGAGGACATTCTGAGCGAGTTTGAATATCTGTTCCCCGCGAGCAACCGGCCCCCGACACCGGGCGGAACCGGGCTTTTGCCGGCGATGGAACTTTCCGTAAACGAGAAGGTCGTCTATGATTCGTTGAGCCACGAGGAATTGTCCACCGACGAGGTCATCCGGAAAAGCGGGCTACCGAGTTCGGCGGTCTCCGTGGCCTTGTTCGGTTTGGAAATGAAGCGCCTGGTTAAACAATTGCCGGGGAAAATGTTCGTGCGAAACAATTAGCGGCTTGCGCCGGCGCGCCCAATGATTTAGAAGCAATCGCAACGGAGATCATTTATGGCGACTTACACCATTATCGGCGGCGACCAAAAGCAATACGGCCCGGTCACGGCAGACGACGTGCGTCAGTGGATTGCCGAAGGCCGGCTGAGCGAAACATCCCTGGTGAAGGGGGAAGGCGACACGGAATTCCAGGCGCTGGAGAAATTTCCCGAGTTCGCCGACGCTTTCGCTCCCCAGGCTCCGGCTCCCGGCGTGCCGCCGCCGTTTGCGGGTTCTTCCAGCGGCTCCTCAATTCCAGACCGTGATTACGAACTGGACATGGGCGGCTGCATCAGCCGCGGCTGGGAGCTGGTCAAAAGCAACATGGGCGTGCTGTTCGTCAGCACCCTGGTATATCTGCTCATCGAAGGCGCCATCGGCGCGGTGGCACAAATCCCAATTGTGGGCGCGATTTTTTCAATCGGAAACTTTGTGATTTCCGGCCCGCTGATGGGCGGCGTGTTTTATCTGTTCCTCCGCGCCATCCGCAATGAACCGGCCGAAATCGGGGATATTTTTTCGGGATTCCGGCGCGCGTTTGCCCAGCTTTTTCTCGGCACCCTGGTTCAGGGATTGTTGCTGGGTGCCTGCATGCTTCCGTTCATCGTCATGTTCATCGTAAAAATCATTCCGCTCGCCGGGCAGCTGCAACACCTGCAGCCGGGCACGGTGCCGGACAAGGAGACGATCGCGGCACTTGAATCCGTGATTTTCTCCTGCCTGCCGGTGCTGTTGATTTGCGCAATTCCGGCCACCTATCTCGGAATCTGCTGGAAATTCACGCTGCCGCTGATCGTTGACCGGCAGATTGATTTTTGGACGGCGATGGGCACGAGCCGGAAAATGGTCAAGAAACACTGGTGGCAAATCTTCGGCCTGATCATCCTGATTTCACTGCTCAACCTTGCGGGCATTTGCCTCTGCTGTGTCGGCCTGCTGTTTACCATTCCCATCGGCATCGCGGCGCTGATGTTCGCGTATGAAACTATTTTCTCCGAGGGGTAAACCGCTCAGCCGCGCCACGGCCAAGAACGCAGTACTACTCAATCAACTTGCCACACCCGGACTCGGTTCAATCCTGGCGCGCCGCTGGATTGCGGGGGTGGGACAGCTTCTGTTGTTTCTTGCCGGATTCGCGATTTACTGTCTGTGGACCTTCAAAAACCTGTCGCAGTATTATCAATTGATGTTCGGTGATGCGCCGCAGCAGAGCCTCGGCGGGAGCCGGCTTGCCTGGACGGGCGCGGCATTGTGCATAGCGGCATGGCTTTGGGCGGCAATCACCAGTTTCAGCCTGATGCGCGAGGCCTCGGCGGGCGGGCGACGTTCACTGGAGAATTTTTCCGCGCCGCCCGTGCAAAAACTGGACGAGGCAAAAATCATACCCGCGCTGGCCTTGATTCCCAACTGGCAGCTGGATGACGGAAAAATAACGCGGACCTACCAATTCAAAGATTTTCCCGCGGCGATCAAATTTGTGGAGGTGGTCGCCGCGCTGGCCGAGCAGGCATGGCATCATCCGGACATTGACATCCGGTGGAACAAGGTGACGCTCACCCTGACGACGCACGACTCCGGGGGCCTGACGGATAAGGACTTTGCGCTCGCCCGACAGCTCGACCAGTTGTGATGTCTGAAAGTTTGAGGGAAGAAGCTCCGGAGGAGCCGGCTCGCGGGGGACGCTCACCCCACCAAAAAAATTCAGGGTGACGCCGTTGCCGGAACGGTCGGCGGCGGAGTGCCGGCGGCGGCAGGGCGCGCCGGCCGGCCAAGCCAGATGCCCTGACCGCTATATTTCCAGTCGAGCTGAGGAATTCCGGGTACGTTGCCACGGCCACCGCGAATGACCAGCCGGTCGGCAGGCTGCATTTTTTTCACCCAAGGCGCGTACGTTTTCACATCGCCCTGGTTCCATAACACCGTGTGGTAGACCTCAAAATCGGCTTTGGGCATCCACGTCGGCTCAAAGCCCAGTAGGTAACGCCAGTCGCCGGTCGGATTTTTGTAAAAAGTCTGGTAAAAAAGGGTCATGTCCGCGGTGTAAAAAATGCCGCCCGGGTCGGGCATCCAGCCGGTAAGCTCGGGATTGTCGGCGGTTATATAACGATCCGACAGCGTCTGCGACCAGCGGCTGTTCGCGTCGCTGGTGACACAGAGAAAGGCAGCCGCCGCCAATCCCAGCGTCAGGCCGAGCCGCTGAAAGGAATTTTCCGCGATTCGCGACTGGAGGAGTGATTGCAGATCGCAGGTCATCAAAACCATGAGCGCCGGCCAGCCCCAGTCGTCCCAGAAGCGGGCCACTTTGAAGCCGAGGATCCAGCAGATGCACACCAGCCAGAACGCGGGATTTTTCGCCAGCGGGACCGCGTTTAATTTTGCCAGTTGCCGCAGCACGAGCAACCCGCCCAGCAGCAGCGCGGCGAGAATGTTGCCATCAAACGGCTGCAACTCCGTCGCCATGGTGCGCGTGGTGGCGTGGGCGCCGACCGCGAGCAGGGCGAGCTTGAACGCCTGCAGCGGATATTCAAGCGGATGGCCCGTTAACGCGCTACCAATGAGAACCCCGGCGGCCCAGCAAAAACCGAGCCTGATGGCCCAGCGAAATTCGCCCGCCAGCAAGAAGGAACCCAGCAACAAGGCCCAGAGATACCAGACGCCGTGGACAAACGTGCCCAGCGCAAACAGCGCGGTCGCGAGCAGCAACATCCACGTTTGGGGCGGGGCCGCGCCATATTTTTGCCATAGAAACAGCAGCGTCAGCAGCACCGCATAGGTCACCAGATACGGACGGCCCAGCATCATGCGGCCGGTGACCGCCGCCACCAGCGTGGCCAGCAGCAAGGTGGCCAGCCACGCTTCCGGGCGCCGGAGCCACGGCAACGCCGACCAACCCACCAGAATAAACATGGCCACGACCGAGAAAATGACGAGCGATTCCGCGTTCCAATGGGTCCACCGATGGATTTTTTCCAGGAGCAGGTTCCAGCCGAATTCGTGGTCGATTTTGTAGACGTCATTGAGCACGAGAATCTCCGACCAGGATTTGCCGCTGACCGCCTTCGCCGCATGACGCAAGGCATCGTCCTGCGGCAGATACCCATAGCCGATGATTTTCAGCGGCATCGTGAGGATGGCGAGGATGACCAACGCCCAGACCGCGAGCGGGACATAGCGTTTGAGCGGATCGAAGGGCGAAGAATGGGATGGGCCGTCGGTCATCGGCGCGAATCAAAACACTTCCGGCACGCCCTCGTCGAGAATTTTTATCTGCCGCGTCAGGTTTTGTTCGCGGGCGATCTGCCGGAGCCAGCGCGGCGGCTCGTCCAGATCCTCAAACGACAGCTTGAACGTGCCGGAGTGCATGGGGACAAACCATTTTGCGCCGAGTTCCTTGAACGCCTTAACCGCCTCATCCGGCCCCATGTGGACGCGCCGGAAGGATTCGGGGTAATACGCGCCGATCGGCAGCAGCGCGATCTCCGGCGATAGTTTTTTTCCGATGAGTTTGAACCCATCGAAATACGCGCTGTCCCCGGCGTGATAAATTTTCCGGCCCTGATGTTCCAACACAAAGCCGCCATAGCCGCGATGATCGTCGCGCAGGGTGCGGGCGCCCCAATGCTTGCTGGGCGTGAACGTCACCTGCCAACTGCCCGTCGAAAAGCTTTCCCATTGGTCGAGCTCGATGACGCGCGCAAAGCCGAGGTCGTGCGCGAGGTCGCCCACGCCCCGCGGCATGATGCCGATTTTCGGGTGCGGCAGCTTGCGCAGGGTCGGTTTGTGAAAGTGGTCGAAGTGCGCATGGGTCAGGAGCACGAGATCAATGGGGGGCAAATCTTTAATTTTCAGCCCGGCGCGCTTGATGCGCTTCAGGAGAAAAAGCCAGTTGGCAAAATTCGGATCAATCAGCACGTTCAAGTCCGTGAACTGGATCAGGAACGAGGCATGACCGATCCAGGTGATCGCGACCTCGCCGGTTTTCAGCCGGGGGAAAACGGGCCGCTGGTGTTCACCATGACGCGGCGTGAGCAGGGCTTTCCAGACCAGTTCGCGGAAAAAGGTGGCGGGATTGAAATGTTTCGCCGGCGTCAGATCCTTGAACGAGCGCGGCAGCCGCCGCCGCGGGGCGGTTTTGGGTGAAACCGGTTTGTTCATAAAACTATTGAAAAGACTATCCGTTTTGCGGTTTGAATAAAAACAAAATCCGCGCGTCAGACCTGGAGAACGCAACGACGTTCTAATGAAAGGTTCAATTATGAAAAAAATGATTCTGACGGGAACGGTAATTCTCGGGCTGGCGGCGGCCAATCTGCAAAGCGCCCGGGCGGGCGACCGTGAATGGGCCACCGTGGGCAAGGTGCTGACCGGCGTGGCGGTCGCCGGTCTGATCGTCGCGGCAACGGACGGCCACGCCCAATGCAACGTTAACTATACCTATAGCGCGCCGGCTTATTGTCCGCCGCCCGCGCCGCCGTGCAATGTGGCTTACTATCCGGCTCCGCCACCACCGGTGGTTTATTGCCCACCACCCGTTATCGTTTATCGCGAACCGGCGTTGGTGTATTCCGAACACCGGTGGCACGATGACGACCGCGGCTACTATGGCGAGCATCGTAACTACGGCGAACGGGATAACTATCGCAGGCACGACCGCTGGTAATTTTTGAGGAACCGGGAGACGCGACCCGCCGGATGCAATGTCCGGCGGGTTTTTTACCGAGAACCCACAGCAGCAACCCATTGATTTCCTGGTGACGGCCTAAAGTATTTTCAATTCACCCCGGATCGGGCGGCTGCTTTATGCTGACGAGGTGAATAATATTTTATCCACCCGGTTAACACCGATTCCTGTTTGCTTCGGTGCCTTTTCGTGCTTCACTCCCAAGGCAACCCAGCCGTGACGTTCATTTAACCCTAAGGTGACGCTATGGAAATTTTCTTCGGTCTGACCGCAATCGTGCTGGCCACCATCGCCCTCTGGCGCACCAAAAAGGCCGGCGAAAACAATGAGCAGCTCACCGACCGTCTCACGGAGGTGGAATTGGAAGTATATCGGCTGCGGCAAAAAAACTCCGGGTCACCAGCCACGCCCGCCGCCAAAACAGCTCCAATTCCCATGGCGGAACCGGATATCTTCGTTCCGCCGCCGCCAGTGATTCCGGAAATGCCCATTCCTACAGGAATCGAGGAAATTGCGCCGGGTGTTTTCGGCGAGGCGGATTCGCGCCCGATATCACCGCCACCGGTTCTGGCATTTGCCAAGACGGTGGGAGCCGCCGCCGCCGCACCCGAAGCAACCTCCATCCCGGTTCCGCCGCCTTTAACGGCAAAAACCGCCCCGACGCCGGTTGCGGAAAAAGCCTCATTCGAGATGCGGCTCGGCACCTTCTGGCTGGTGCGGGCCGGCATTGTGATGCTGCTGACCGGCCTCGCTTTTTTTGCCAATTTCGCCTACCATCACATCATCGGCAAAATCGGCCCAGCCGGGAAAATTACGCTGCTCTATCTCGCGAGCGGACTCCTACTTGGCGCGGGCGCGTGGCTCCAACGCCGCACGGCAAAAGAGTCGCTGAAAAATTATGCGCAGGTGCTGTTGGCCGGCGGCCTGGCGGCGGTTTATTTCACCACGTATGCGGCGCATCACATTCCGCCGCTGTGCGTCATCGAAAATGCGGTGGTGGACGGCACGCTGTTGCTAGCGTGGGCGGGCGTCATTCTGTGGATCGCCGACCGCCGCCAGTCCGAAGTGATGGCGCTCTTTGCCGTCGGCCTCGCGTTTTACAGTTCGGTCATCACCCGCGTCGGCGATTTCACGCTTTATTCGAATCTCGTGCTAACCATCGCCGCGGTGGTCTTCCTGATCCGCAACCGCTGGGCCGGCCTCTCCTTCGCCAGCCTGGCCACGAGCTACGCCGGCTACACGTTCTGGCGGTTCCTGCATGACGATGGCTGGCGCTGGGCCGCGCCGGACGAAAATCTCTGGGTCGGCGCAGGATTTCTCGCCAGCTACTGGTTAGTGTTCACAGCGGCCACTTTTCTGTCCCGGAGCGACAAGCTTTCCGGCCAGAACCGCGCCGCGTTCCTCACGCTCAACAACGGCGCGTTCTTCGCCTTGTTCCTGCTGACGATGCTGCAAGTCCACACCGGCGGCTTCTGGAAGTTTTCACTGGGTTACGGCCTGGCGCTGCTGGCGCTCGCCGGCCTCGCCCAAAAAATTCTGCCGGACGAACCGCTCGCCAAGAATGCCTACCTCACACAGGGTTTGCTGCTCGTCACGCTCGGCTTCATCACCAAATTCGCCGGGTTCCAGCTCGCGCTGGTGCTCGGGGTGGAAAGCGTGGTGCTTTACCTTACCGGCACACAACGGCAGAGCGTCGTCCTGAAGTTTTTCGCCTACGCCGCGGCGCTGCTGGCGACCGGCTGGTGCCTCGCGAGCCTCCAACCTTTTGCCGGCAGCGGTCTCTGGACCGGCGCGGCTTTGGGCGCACTGATGATTTTCAACGCCTGGCGGGCACACCGGGACGGCGCTGAAAACGTTGAGCCGCCGCTCCGCTTGGAGCCGTCAGCGTTCACGCTGCTCGCCTTCGCCAGTTGGCTGGCGGCGACGTGGTTTAACACCGCGGAGGCAAATCTGCCGCTCGTGCTCGCCGCCGAAGCCGTCGCCCTGACGTTCTCGATTTATCTTTTGCGCGTCCGCGAAATCGCCCTGCTTGGTCAATTCTTCCTCATCTTCGCGCAGCTCGCCTGGCTGTTCCATTTTATGAACTGCACGCCGCCGTGGTGGAATCCGCTGGCGATCATCGCTGTCACCGTCGGCTTGAGCCACTGGTGGCAGCACCAGAAAAGGCTGGTCATCAGCCGGAACGTATTCGTCTGCTACTCGACGCTCTTCGCGCTGGCGGCCGTTGCCGTCGTTCTGGTTTGGCTGCATCCGCTCGTTTCGCCGCCGGCGTGGCTCGCGCTCACGAGCCTGCTCGCCGTGGCGGCGACGATTTACGGCGTCGCCACCCGCGCGTGGCCGCTGGCGGCTTGCGGACAAGTTTTTCTGGGCATCAGCGCGTGGGAATTTTCCCGGCAGGTCTGGGCCGAGAAACCGGAATGGTTTTTCCCGCTCGCGCCAGTTGCGGTGCTAGGCCTGCTGTCGCTGGCCACCGTCGGCTGGTTTGCCCGCAAACCGGACAGCGACGAGGCCGTGCGCCGCCCGCTGCTGCAAATCGCGCTCGTTTATCGCTGGCTCGCGCTGGCCATGACGCTTTGCTGGCTCTGGCAATATATTCCCAGCCGCCAGCATGTTGGCGCGTTCATGGCCGCCGCCATTGGAGTTTTCGCGCTGGCGGTTTGGAAACGCAACCGTGAAGCGCTTATCGGTGCGGCGGTTTTTGCGGCCGCCTCGCTGCTTACGCTCTGGGCGACGGGGGATTTGAAAATGGATGCCTATTGGATGAACGTGCTTTCACTACTGGCGCTGCTGGTCATGCAGCAAATCCTCCGCCGGTTGCCGGAACATTTTTCGCTCGATGAAAAAGTCCATGGCGCGATAATTTTGGTGACCGGTGTGAGCTTGTGGCGGTTTCTGTCCTGCTGGATGACCACCAGCGGCATTTTCCTGACGATGAGCTGGGCCGGTTTCGCCGTACTGGTATTCACGGTCGGAATGGTTTTGCGGGAACGCTGCCACCGCTGGCTGGGCCTCGGCGTGCTGGCGGCGGCGGTCGGGCGCGTCGTGCTGGTGGATGTTTGGAAACAGGAGACGATTTACCGGGTGGTGACGTTCATGGCGCTTGGCGTGGCGCTGCTGGTCATCGGTTTCATCTATAACAAATATCAGGACACCATCCGGAAATGGCTGTAACGGACGCCGCGGCACCAGAAATTTCCGGCTGCACCGGACTTTACAACCGGATAAATTTCGCCAATCTGGCCGCATGAAAAAGAGCCTGACCACGCTGATCATCCTCTGTCTCGGTTTTTCCCTGCTGACCGCGAGCGCCGCCACCACGACCGCCGCGCCTGCCAGTCAAACCAATCCCGGCCAGCAGATGGCCCAGACCCTTTCCATGATCACCGGGGTGGCCATTTCGCCGCTCATGGGCGTGAGCGCCGTCGGCGCGTGGCAATGGTGGGAAGCCAAGACGCCGGAGCAAAAAGCCAGGCTCGCGTGGTATGCCAATCCGCTGTTCTGGATTCCGGCGCTCCTGCTTGTCGGCGCGTGCGCGCTGAAAGATTCTGCCGGCATCGCGCTGCCGCCGCTCGTGAAAAAACCCTTCGACGTTGCGGAAACCATCGAGCACAAAGTCAGCGGCCTGGTGGCCACCGGCGCGTTCGTGCCGATTGCGGCATCCATCTTTCACGCGAGCAGCCCCGGCAACGGGGCGTCGTTGAGTTCGCTAGGCTTTGCGGCCATTGATCTGTCGTGGCTTTACAACGCGCTCATGGTTCCGTTCGCGATGGTCGCGTTCTTCATCGTTTTCCTGGCCTCCAACGCCATCAACATCCTCATTCTCATCAGCCCGTTCGGCGCGGTGGACGCAGCGCTCAAGGCATTCCGCACAACCATCATCGCCAGCGTCGCCATCACCTCGTTCGCGAATCCGTGGGTCGGGGCGGCCTGGGCGCTCATCCTCATCCTGTTTTCCTGGCTCATCGCCGGCTGGTCGTTCCGACTCTCGCATTTCGGCCTGTCGTTCATCTGGGATTTTGTCACGCGCCGCTGGAACCGCTTCAAGCCGGATCCGATCGTGAACAAGATGTTTCTCGGCCGGAAGATTGACTATGTCCCCGCGCGCACGTACGGGAGATTGAGCCGCGATGAAAAAGGCAATCTGGTTTTGAAATATCGTCGGTGGCTGGTGCTGGCCGAACGCACGCTCACGCTGCCCGCAACCCAATACGCGGCGGGCAAGGGGGTGTTCTTCTCGGAAATTTTGCAGCTCGACGGCGACAACTCCCGGATCGCGCTGCTGCTACCGCCGCGTTACCGCGGGCACGAATATGAACTCGTCGCGATCTACGGCCTCGATGGGGTGCGCGACACCGGCCTGCTCGCCGCGTGGTCCTGGATTAAAATGATGTTCGGGTTCAAAACCCCGACCACGGCCTGAAATGAGCCGTCTCGAACGCCAGCTTGACCGGTTCCTGCGCAAGACACCAAAGCTTGGCAAGGGCGTTTTCATCGCCCAGACCGCGACGGTCATCGGCGACGTGACGATCGGCGCGCATGCGAGCGTGTGGTATGGCGCGGTGCTGCGCGGCGACATCAACCGCATCGTCGTCGGCCACCACTCAAACATCCAGGACAACGCCGTGCTGCATCTCGCGGATGACTATCCGTGCGTCGTGGGGAACTGGGTCACCGTCGGCCACGGCGCGATCGTCCACGCGTGCACCGTCGGGGACGAGAGCCTCGTCGGCATGGGCGCGGTAATTTTGGACGGCGCAGTGATCGGCAAGCAATCCATCATCGGCGCGAAGGCGCTGGTGACGCAGGGAACGAAAATCCCGCCCGGATCGCTCGTGCTCGGCGCGCCGGCAAAAGTCGTCCGCAAATTGTCCAAGGAAGAGCGCGCCGGACTGAAATGGTGGGCGGAAAAATACGTGGACAACGGCGCGTATTGCCTGAAACACGGCATCAATGTTCAGAGCGGTATGGGTGCCGGGCGATAAAATGAATTGGACGACTGGCGGTTGTTTTGGTCGCGAGTGATCCGTCTTCGCGGCAGAAGGGGCAAATTTTCAACTGATTTTGCCAAAGAACACAGCTTCCCCAGCGCCGGCATTATGTGAAATTAAGTCATACAAACAAAGCCATGAGCCAATATTTACCGCTGGGCAAATTTTCCTTCGGGTTAGGTGACCGGTTTGCGCAGCAGGGCAAGGCGCAACTGCGTGCCTGCATCCGCGCCACCGAACTGGGTGCGGTCTTCGTTCCGGTCTGGAACAAATCCCATCGCGAGCATACGTTCATCGGCAGCGAACCGTCCAGCACGCGCGCCGAAGCCGACGCGGCGGTGAAGGCGCTCGGCTGGAACCAGCCGTATCATGTGGACGCCGACCATATCCGGCTCGAAACCGTGGATCGGTTCATTCCGCATTCGGATTTTTACACGATTGACGTGGCGGACAGCATCGGCAAGCCCGCCGCCGCCGCGGATGTGAAAGCGTTCGTGGAACGCCATCCGGAACTGATCGGCACGGTGTCCATTCCGCACCTCGACCATCCGCTGACCATCACCCGCGCGGAAGCTGAGCGCGTCGCCAATCAGTTTTTGCTCGCCACCCAGGATGCCGGGAAAATCTACCGGCACATCGCCCAGGCCAAAGGGGCGACGAATTTCATCACCGAAGTTTCCATGGATGAAACCGACAACCCGCAGACGCCGCTGGAACTGCTGATTATTCTCGCGGCAATCGCGGATCAGCAGATTCCCATCCAGACCATTGCGCCGAAGTTCACCGGCCGGTTCAACAAGGGCGTGGATTACGCCGGCGACGTGAAACAGTTTGAAAAGGAATTCAACGAAGACCTCGCGGTCATCGCGTTTGCCATCAAGCAATACGGTCTGCCGCCGTCGCTCAAGCTGAGCGTGCATTCCGGCAGCGACAAATTTTCCATCTATGTACCGATGCGCCGGGCGTTGAAAAAGTTCGGCGCGGGCGTTCACATCAAAACCGCCGGCACCACCTGGCTGGAGGAACTCATCGGCCTGGCCGAAGCGGGCGGCGACGGACTGGCGATCGCCAAGGAAATTTACGCCCATGCCATCGAACACGTGGACGAGTTTTGCGCACCATATGCCAGCGTCATCGACCTTGATAAAAGGAAACTGCCGACGGCAGCCGTCGTGAACGTCTGGACATCCAGGCAGTTCACCGATGCGTTGCGCCACGACTCGAAAAATCCGGGGTACAATCCGAGTCTCCGCCAGTTGCTGCATGTCAGTTTCAAGGTCGCGGCCAAGAAAGGCGACCGCTATCTTAACGAGCTCAAACGGCATGAGGCCATCGTCGCCAAAAATGTGACGGAAAATCTCTTTGAGCGGCACATGAAACCATTACTGATAGGCTAAACGAAAATTGCGCAGTCGGTCTCACATGGCGGCAGGTTCAAGCCTGGATCTTCCCCGCGGCATGGACAAAGAACGGACAGAAATATAAACTCAAATCAGAACTCGAAGTGTCAAATCCGTGGTACCATAAAAGTAAATCACTCGGGGGCGATGGCCGCGCGGTATTACCGGTAGAAACATGCAAACGCAAAAAGGCCCCGCCCCAAAAGGTTTTACCCTGATTGAACTGCTGGTGGTCATAGCCATCATTGCGATCTTGGCGGTGATGCTTTTGCCGGCGCTATCGGCGACCAAGCGAAAGGCCCAAGGCACTTATTGCATGAACAACACCCGGCAGATGGCGCTGGCTTGGATCATGTATGCAGATGATAATCAAAACCAGCTGGCTCCCAATATGGGCCAGGGGCCGAATGGTCCCGCATCCCAGCCCGGGGCCGCGAATGCCGCGAATGCCTGCTGGGTGGCTGGCTGTTTGAGCCTGCCGCAGTTCAATCCCAATACCGGTCCGGAAAACACCAATACCGCCATGTTGATTGACCATGTTGCCTATCCCAACGGTGCTTTTCTGGGACCCTATATCAAAACCTATGCCGCCTTCAAATGTCCAGCGGACACATCCAAGGCCCTGATTTATGGCCGAATGATGAACCGGGTTCGCAGCATCTCGATGAATAATTTTTTGGGAAACCCCTCGCAACCTGAAAATGATGCGAACCTTGGAAATTATTTATGCTACAAACGCTCCTCCAGCTTGAGGTCGCCCACGCTGACGTTTGTCTTTCTGGATGAACGCCCCGACAGCATCAATGATGCGACCTTCTTCACCGCTGTGAAAAATAATCCGCCCACGACAATCATTGATATTCCAGCCAACTTCCATGGCGGCGCGGCGGGCTATTCATTCGCCGACGGCCACTCTGATTTACACAAATGGCATTCTGCCGCCCTGCTGAAGCCCCTGCAAACCCAGCCGATTAATAATTTAAGCGTGACCGGTGATGCGGCCGGTTTGGCTGATTCATGTTGGTTGTGTCAAGGCGCGCTCGGCCAAGCCGGATTTCCTTGAAATAAAACACTCCGCCGTCACCTTAAATAAGCAGCAACCCGTGAAAACACCTCATGGCGACACCAAAATTTCCTCCCTGGGCGGGCGGTTTCTGCCGCCGGGGTGACCATTTGCCAGAGTTGCCCATCGCAAGGCGTGTCCCCAGCACTGGTGACATGCGGTTAAACCGGCATCTGGTAGACTTTTTCCAGTTGGACGTAGTGACTCCAACCAAAAAATTTAAAAGTGTTGTTGAAAGAGCCCGGAGTAGTGTCCGGGCTCTTTGCTTTTAATAGGCGGCAGCGGTTAGCGTTTTTGAGGTGAATTCGTAATCCTGGTTTCGATTATTACAGTGTTACTCCCAACCCATCCCAATTGATGTATAAACGTGTAATACACCCGCAGCACAAAAAGGGGGGTAAAAAGGTAAATTTACTGGTGTCACTGAAACGATGGTGCATCCGGAGGGACTCGAACCCACAACCTTCTGATCCGAAGTCAGAAGCTCTATCCCATAGAGCGACGGATGCGACCGGGTCATTGT
>CAIJNQ010000196.1 GCA_903822015.1 uncultured Verrucomicrobia subdivision 3 bacterium
AGGTCAGAGATCAGAGGTCAGAGGTCGGAGGTCAGAGGTCGGAGGTCAGTAAATACAAAGGCTGAAACTTGGGGGCTGATGACCAGAGGTCAGAGGGCTGAGGCTATAGCCCGCAAGCAAGGGTCCCTCCAAACAACTTCCAAAGGCCGGTTTTTGGCCAAACAGTATCAGATCGGGCGATTTTAAAATTTCACCGCCAGGCCCGCCGCCCGGGCCATTTTCTTCTGGCGTTCATCGAAGGTTAGAAAAAGTTCGACGTTGAGTTCCACGGCGGCGGCGACGTGAAGCAGATCACCACTGCGGCAACCGATGTTTTCGGTATTTACCGCGCCCAGTTTTTCGGCGGCACGCATCACCGCCACCCAATCGACGGGAGTATGCACCAGCAAGCTTTCGTCCCGTAAATCCAGGTCAATCTGTTTGATCTGCGATTTGCCTTGAACGGCATCAATCAGCTTGTGAAACACCGCCAACCTGATGGCATTACGCACTTCCAACCGATGCCAGGGGGTGAAGGGCAAGGGTGCGCCCCGGCTTTGCATGAAGGCGCTGGCCACAATTGAACTTTGCTGCTGAAGATAGAGCGCGACAATGAAGCTGGAATCGGCGTAGGCTTTCAATAGGCACCCCGGTTTTCGTCCAGAATCGCCACGAGCGCCTGGTCGGAAATGACTTTTCCACCAAAAACTTTTTTAAGCCGGGCGGCAATGTCCGGCATTTGGGGGTCAGCCGGCTTTCGAGCAGCGGCTGGCAACAGTCTGGCCACGGTGCGACGGTGTTTGGTGATCGCCACTTCTTCACCATTGTTGACCCAAGCCAGAACGCGATTGAAATCATGCCGCATATCCCGGATAGATGCCGTCTTCATGTGTCACATAATGTGCCACAAATGAGAGTTGGTCAAGTTAATACGGATTAAAAAAAGTTGGCAGTTGGCAGCATAAACCAGAGGTCAGAAGTCACAGGTCAGAGATCAGTCGTTAGTTGGCAGTTGGCAGTTGGCAGCGTTAATCAGAAGTCAGACGTCAGAGGTCAGAGATCAGTCGTCAGTTGGCAGTCGTCAGTAAATACAAAGGCTGAGACCTGAAAGCTGAAACAAAACTAAAAAATTTGGCGGTTGGCAGTTGGCAGTCGTCAGTAAAAAGTCTGAGACTTGAGACCTGAATTTAACCGCCAAGGGACCAAGGACGCCAAGGGGCGGTGTTTATTCGTCGTGAGGGTTGAATCCCTTGATGCGCTTGCGCAGCGGTTCGGGCGGCGGCGCGAGGAGCGGTTGCAGCTTGGTCCAGATGGTGCGCAAGGCCGAATCATGTTGCAGAAGGTTCTTGTCGATTTCCGCAAGGCGTTTAAGGATGGCGGCATTTGCCGCCAGTTGCTCGCGCATTTGCATAAAAGCGCGAACCACAAAGACGCTCATGGCGACAGCATGTTCACTGCGGAGGATATTGGCGGCCATCAAGGCGCCGTGCTCGGTGAAAGCGTAAGGCAGTTTGCGGCGGCCACCGTGGGAGGTGGCCGAGGATGTGGTCGCAATTTGCGACCGGTTCGGAGCAATACTTTCTTTTTGTGATACGCCCAAATTTGAAGTCACAATTTGTGACTTCAAGTTGTTCCATTCCTGCGTGGTCAGTTGAAAGAGGAAATCTTCAGGGAAACGCCCGGCGTTGCGTTTTACCGCTTGGTTGAAAACTTTTGTCGGTACGCCATAAAGCTCCGCCAGGTCGGCGTCGGCGGACTGCCCGCCCTTCTGGTGGGCCAAGGTTACGTTCAAGCGGCCGAGCGGGTGGTTTCACCTAAGATCTGGTGTATTTTTTCGATCAAAACTTCGGGATCGAACGGCTTGGGCAGGTAATTTTCGGCGGCCAACCAATCGGTCTGCTGGCCGGCCCGTTCACGACTGTAACCGCTGCTGAACAGGACTTTCAGTTCCGGACGTTGTTCGCGCATCCGCCGCGCCACTTCGCGTCCGTCAAAATCTCCCGGCAAGATCATGTCGGTAAACAGGAGGTCAATAGCGCCGGCCTGTTGAGTCCAGATTTTCAAGGCGGCGGCGCCGTTGGTGGCCGAGAGCACGTGATAACCTGAGCGCGAGAGGCAGGCCTTGGACAGATTGAGCACGGCCAGATCATCCTCGACCACCAGCACAGTTTTGGTTCCGGCAACCGGCGGGGAATCCAGCGGGAGACGAACGGTCGCGACCGTGGGAAGCGCCGCCTCGGTGACCGGGAAGAAGACTTTGAACCTGGTGCCGCGACCGAGCTGGCTGGAAACCTCCACCCAACCGTTGTGCAATTTGGCAATGCCATAGACGGTGGCCAACCCAAAGCCGGCTAGGTCGGGCGGGTTACCCGTGGTAAAGTAGGGTTCGAAAATATGCCGCAACCGAGTAGCATCCATCCCCGGTCCGTTATCGGCCACGGATAGACAGACAAAGCTGCCCGGCCGGACATCGGAATGGAGGACATCGTCCTGGGGAATGAATTCCACCGGGTGGGTGGAAAGGGTCAGGCACCCACCTTGCGGCAGGGTCGATCGGGCATTAGCCGCAAGACTTTCCACCAATTGCCGGATCAGGTCGGCATCCATCAGCAAATCGGGCAGATCCGGCGCCCCCTGAAAGTCCAGCGTGATCCGGTCGCCCAGAATGGGGGCGAGGCCCGGCAGAATTTTTTGCAGGGTCAGGTTCAAGTTCAACGGATGTCTTTGCATCGGTTGCTGGTGGCTGAACAGGAGCAATTGGCGGGTCAATTGGGCGGCGCGTTTTCCGGCCAGGTCAATTTCGGCGATCATCTCCTGGTCCCCGGGGATGAGGCCGGAAGACTTTTTCAAGAGGCGCGCGTAACCGATCATGACGGTGAGCAGGTTATTGAACTCATGGGCCAGGCCGCCGGCGAGCTGGCTGCTGACCTCCAATCCCCGGGCCTGGAGCAACTGGGCTTCCAGTTCCCGATGCCGGGTGACATCCTCCTTGATGGCCACGTAATGCAGAATATCACCGTGATCATCGCACACGGGGGTGATGGTCATGGACTCGTAATAAATCGTACCGTCGCGGCGTTTATTGGCAAGGTCACCCCGCCAGACCCGGCCCTGCTGGATGGTCTGCCACATGTCCCGGTAAAATTCCGGCGGGTGCTGGCCGGATTTGAGAAACTTGGTTTTCCGCCCGACGGCCTCCGTTTCCGGGTAGCCAGTCATCCGGGTGAAGGCCGGGTTGACCCATTCGACGCTACCGGTCCGGTCAGTGATGACGATGCCATTGGCGCTGGCCAGCATGGCACTGGACTGGAGCAACAATTTTGCCTCGGCATGCTTGCGCACGGTGATGTCCGTGGCCATGCCGAACGCCCCGGTGAATATTTCGGCGGCATCGCGGAGGACATTGAACGAGAGGATGGACCAGAGTTCGGCGCCATCTTTCCGGCGCCAGCGTCGCTCGCACAGGCTGGCTTCCTGAAACTGCCGGCGATTGATCCGGGCCTGATGATCCGGCCAGTCCGCTTTAAAGAGAAATTCCTCGAGCGTATGACCCACCATGGTGTCGATGGTATAGCCGAGCATGTCGGCCATCCGGCGGTTCACAAAACTCAGGCGCTGTTCGGCATCGAGGGCAAATATGCCTTCATAAGCGGTTTCGACGATTTGCCGGTAGCGCCCCTCGCTCTCGGTGAGCGCCTGGGTCCGGGCCTGCACCTGATCCGCCATCTGGTTGAAGGCCACGCCCAGCACGGCCAGTTCATCGCCCCCCGCGGGCGAGGCGCGCCGGTCCAATTCGCCTTCAGCGATTTTCCGGGTCACCGCGATCAGGCCGGCAATGCGCCGGGTCAGGGCCTGGTTCAGATATGACCACGCCAGGAAGATCAGGATGAATGACAACAGGCTGATCATTCCGGCGCGGCGGAAATTCCGGATGAGCAGCGAGTCCTGCTGGGGCCGCAAATCCAGTTCCAGGTAAACCACCCCGGGCAAAGGGGATCCGGCCAGCGCCGGGGTGGCTGGCATGGGAAACGGAAAGGCACCCGCCAGAACCGCGCCGTTCCGGAGCAACTGGACTTGTGGAGTCCGGGCAGTCCGTGCCGCCGCCAATAAATCGGGGTCGGGCACAATCTTCAGTTCGGTCACCGAGTTGGATCGGTGATCAGCTGTCACCTGAGCCAGCAATTGGTTGGTGCCGTCCAAAACCAGGGCCGCCAGCAAATTATGGTCCCGCTTCAGAAGGCCAGCTTTCCAGACTGCAAAGTCCGAAGGGTCCCGGGCGAGGCAATTAGTGATGCTGGCCACCGCAGCCTCGCCGATGCCGGTGATCTGGGAACGCGACTCCTGCTTGAGCGACTGGCGGGAGTGGTAAACGCCGTCGATGATGAGCGCCAGGGCCAGGGTTCCGCCCAATATCAGGAGCGACGCCGGTAGCGCGTAGCGCAAGGGAAATGATTTGGTCATGGATTTAAAAAAAGTTGGCAGTTGGCAGTTGGCAGCATAAACCAGAGGTCAGAAGTCACAGGTCAGAGGTCACAGGTCAGAGGTCACAGGTCAGAGATCACAGGTCAGAGGTCGGAGGTCAGTAAAAACAAAGGCTGCGACTTGAGAGCTGAGAGCTGAGACCTGAGACCGGAGACCGGAGACCGGAGGTCAGAGGGCAGAGGTCAGAGGGCAGAGGTCAGGCGTCAGTTGGCGGGCTTCAGTTGGGCGTTGACGGTTGGAAAAATTACGCGGGACGCGGACGGGACGGGATTGACAGGGATCACAATTTCGGTTTTGGCGGACTTGATGCCGGGCTTGTATTCCGGCACCAGCCGGGTCATCTGGAGCTTCAACTCATCCATCGGCACCCGGCTGAAACTGGCTTCCAACTCCGCGAGCCGTTCAGTGACCTTTGCCAGCGGCTGAGCCTGGGTTTTCAGACGGAAAACCTTATGATGATCCGTCGGTTGCAATTCCTCGCTGTTATAATTCAATTCCTCATACATCTTTTCACCCGGTCGCAGACCGGTGAACTGGATGGCAATGTCCTCGTCCGGCTTGAGGCCCTGCAACAAAATGAGGGAACGGGCCAGCTCCACGATTTTCACCGGCTTGCCCATGTCCAAGAGAAAGATCTCGCCGCCATCACCCATCATGCCGCTTTGCAAGACCAGGCCGACGGCCTCGGGAATCGTCATGAAATAGCGGGTGACATCCGGGTGGGTCACCTTGATCGGGCCGCCCGCGGCGATCTGCTTCTGGAAGATGGGCACCACGCTGCCGGAAGAGCCCAGCACGTTGCCGAACCGGACAGAAATGAACCGTGTGCCGTCCGGATTTTGGGCGCGCAAAGCCTGGAGGAACATCTCCGCCATCCGCTTGGTGGCGCCCATGACGCTGGTGGGATTGATGGCTTTATCGGTGGAGATGAGCACAAAACGCTGGACCCCCGCCGCCAGTGCCGCCTGGGCGAGATGCGCAGTTCCGATGGCGTTATTTTTGATGGCTTCGACCGGCTGGCTTTCCATCATGGGCACGTGCTTGTGGGCGGCGGCATGAAAGATGATCAACGGGTGGTGTTCGGCAAAAATTCCGTTGATGCGTTCCAAGTCCCAGATATCGGCAACGAGCGGCACGATCAACGGTTTGAAGCCCGACTCGATCAGCTCCTGCTCGATAACGAACAACAGGGTCTCGCTCTGGTCGATGAGCAATAATTTTTCCGGCTGGTATCGGAGGATCTGACGGCATAACTCGCTGCCGATACTGCCGCCGGCGCCAGTCACAGCCACCACGCGTCCGGCCAGCATCTGGCGGATGCTTTCCGAATCCAGGTGGGCGGGGGCCCGTCCGAGCAAGTCGTCAATCTGGATCGGCCGCAACCGGGTCAGGGAGGATTTGCTGTCAAACAGATCATCGATGGCATGGATGGTATCCAGTTTAAAGCGCTTGCCTTCCAGCTGGGAAATAATTTCGCGGATCCGTTTATGGGGCGCGGAAGGCATGGCGATGATGACCCGGCGCAAGTTGGTCGGAACGCTGGGGCCGAGCAGCCACGAAGCATTGCCCACGATGGGCACGCCATGCAATTGATGGCCCCATTTGGTGCGGTCGTCGTCCAGAAAAAACACCGGGTTAAGTCCGAGACCGGTGTGCCGCATGAATTGTTGGGCCAGTTGGGCCCCCGCCTCCCCGGCGCCGATGATGGCCACCGGCTCCAGCTGGCGGTTGACCGACTTGGACAAAGACTCCCATTGATCGCGGATATGGCGGAGATAAAGGCGGATGGAGCAAAGCAGTCCGATGTAGAAAATGGCATCCATCACCAACACACTGCGCGGCGGAGCCCAAGCGCCGCCGGACCCGTACCAGAGCGTGAAGAGCAACACCGTGGACAACAAAACCGCCCGGACAATCCGCAACAGATCGGGGAGGGAAAAGAAGGTCATCAAACTGCCAAACTGACCGCACAAGCCCAGCATCAATAATTGGACCACCACCACCAGGGGCAGCAACGCCATCATTTGTCGCAACTGGGATGCCTCGGGGTTGAATTCGAACCGGAGAATATAGGCCGAAGCGAGGCTGACGACTGCCAAAAGGATATAGGCGAAAGCCACCACGGCGTGGCGGAGATAGCGATGTTTAAGTTTCATGAAAAAAGTTGGCAGTTGGCAGTTGGCAGCGTAAAGCAGAGGTCAGAGGTCAGAGGTCAGAAGTCGGTCGACAAATTAGTCGTACGTCAGTCGGTACTAACCATTCTTACTTCTTCGCGTTTGGTGGAGACTAGAAAGGCCCAGAGGGTCAGGAATGCGCCGGTCAGTTCAAATATCAGATAGTGTCCAGCCCAAATCTTTGTGGAAAGAAATGCAGGCAGCCGGTTCATCACATGCTGTCCCAGGGGTTCAACCATCGGGCCCGGAGCCGGCCAGCCGAACATCGGGAAGGCGAGATAACGGGGATCGTCGTTGGGCAAATCGAGCACCAGATGGAACGCCATGATGGCGACATATACAAGCCATCGCGGTCGTACTTGCCATATAATCAAAAGCGCGATGAGGTAAAAGAATACCGAATGGAAAACCAGATGATCCGGATATTTGGGAAACATCAGGTGCAGGGATTTATCCAGGATATCGGGTAAAAGCGCGAACCCGGCGAATACCAACAATCGATGGACCGGCTCCGGGGGTCGGCCCCGGATTTTTTGGATCGCGGTAACCAATCCCAGGGTAAAGCCGACATGGCCGAGGAGGTGCATCTGTAAACAGAGGTCACAGGTCAGAGATCAGGCGTCAGTAAAAAAAGGCTGAAGACTGAGGGCTGAGACAAGACTAAAATAGTTGGCAGTTGGCAGTTGGCAGCATAAACCAGAGGTCAGAAGTCACAGGTCAGAGATCAGGCGTTAGTCGTCAGTTGGCAGTTCAGGACAGAGGCGAATGGGTTCAGATCCAGCCGCGGGTTCGGTAAACAACCCAGCCGATTTTTTCGTGCAGATATAGTGACAGGAGATCAAACCGTCCCTGACGGGGAAACGGACTGAAACACATTTCCTTCGGCACTCCCACCACCTGGAAATCGGCGGCCACCGGGTCTCAGCCGATGCCCACGCGTTTGCCGGCTTTGCGCGCGATGTATTGGCCCTTGATCCACTTAAAGGTGGCCGCGAGACCTTTATCGAGCGTGGTGCCGGGCTCCCAACCGAGAGCCTGTTGGATAAAAGTATTGTCTGAGTTCCGACCCGCCACACCTTTGGGCGCGTTGAGGTCGTATTTGCGGTTCATCTTGACGCCGGCGATTTTCTCAATTTTGGACAGCAGTTCATTGATGGAAACGAGTTCGCTCGAACCGAGATTGATGGGGGTGGCGATTAATTCGTCGCAGTGCGTTATCATGTCAATGCCCTTCACACAGTCTTCAATGAACATAAAGCTGCGTGTTTGAGAGCCATCACCCCAGATCGTGATCTGTTTACTGCCGGTGTCTATAGCCTGAATGACCTTCCGAGCCAGCGCTGCGGGAGCCTTTTCGCGGCCGCCATCCCAAGTACCATTCGGTCCATAAACATTGTGGAAGCGCGCAATAAACGTTTTCATGCCGCGTTCCTGCCAATATTCCTGACAGAACATTTCGGAAATCAGCTTTTCCCAGCCGTAGCCCCGTTCGGCCATTGCAGGATATGCATCGGATTCTTTCAGTGCGCGCACCTTCGGATCTTTTTGCAGCAGGGTGTTGTAGGCGCAAGCGGATGAAGAATAAAAGTACCGGCGCGTGCCCGCCTTGTAAGCGGCTTCCACCATGTGGGTGTTGATTAAAATCGAACGCAGACATTCGACGCGAAAACGTTCAATGAAACCCATCCCGCCCATGTCGGCGGCGAGATTGTAAACTTCGACCGCGCCTTCGCAGACCCGATGGCAGTTCGATTCGTTGCTCACGTCCAGACAGAGATTCTCCGCACCGGGGACATGCTGATACCACTCGTAGAGCGGCTTCTTATCAACCGCACGAATATTGGTGAATCCTTTTTTCTTGAAGTACAGCGCGAGATTGCCGCCGATGAATCCGCCGGCACCCGTAATGACGATCAAGTCATTTTTTTTGGTAACCGGCCCTTTTTCCACGAGTCGTTTGTTGTGTTCCATAATTTTTAAATAGTTTTTAGTCGTAAGTCTTAAGTGGACAGTCTAGTCGAGTAGCTTGCCCAGTGAAGTAGGCCGCCACTTCACGGGCCAAGGAAATCCAAAAAGTCGTCAGTCATCAGTTGATATTTTACGCAATAAAAACTGAAACCCTGGCGCACCGGAGGCGCATCATAGCGTAACCAACAACACACGGGTGGGGCTATCCCGGAAGAGCCTGTTTTACAGCCGATACCACATAGGCCAGTTCCGCCTCGCTCATGGAGGGATACACCGGCAGGGTGACCACGCCTTGCCAGTGGCGTTCGGCATTGGGATAATCTTCAGGTTTCAGATCATACCGTTCCCGATAATAGGTCAGGCGATGAAGTGGCTTATAATGCACTGAAGTTCCAATCCCGGCCTCGTTGAGTTTTTCGATCAGCTCATTGCGAGAAAGCGGCGCCGACGGTTTCAGCACGATCCAGAAAAGATGGCAGGAATGATCCGTCAACGAACCATGGATCAGGGGCAAATCAATGAAGGGATTTCCGGCCAGGTGCTGGAAATAATATTCGAGACAACGCTGCCGTTCCTGACGGAGGAAATCAGCCCGTTCCAGTTGGGCCAGCCCGATGGCGGCATTGATGTCGGGCATGTTGTATTTAAACCCGGGGGCCACGACGTCGTATTCCCAATTCGATTTTGCGGCGGTAAAACGGTCCCAAATATCACGGTTGATGCCGTGGAGGCGCATGGTTTTGACGCGTTTGTAAATGGCCTCGTCCTCGATGGTCAACATGCCGCCTTCGCCGGTGGTGATGGTTTTGTTGGCGTAAAAGCTGAAGCAGGTGACGTCGCCAAAGTTGCCGATCATGCGGTCTCCCAGGCGCGTGGGGAAGGCGTGGGCGGCGTCTTCGATCACCTTGACTCCGCGCGCATGGCATATTCTCAATATGCCGGGCATGTCCGACGCCTGACCGCCGAAATGAACCACCATGACGGCCTTGATATCCGGATGGCGGGCCAGCGCCTGTTCCAAAATAGCCGGGGTCAACAAACAACTGCCATACTCCACATCCACGAACACCGGATCGGCGCCCAGATAACGGATGACCTCGGCCGTGGCGGTAAACGTCATGGTGGGGACCAGTACCTTGTCACCGGGACCGATGCCCACGGCCTCAGCGGCCAGATGCAGAGCGGCGGTGCAGGAGTTGACGGCGCAGGCATATTTGGCGCCCACCTGTTGAGCGAATTTTTTTTCAAATTCGAGGGTTTTGCCGGCCGTAGTGAGCCAACCGCTGGCAATGACCTGGCGGACATACTCCTGTTCATGGCCATCCGGAGTAAATCGGAAGAAAGGAACTTTCATAGGCTGGATGATGGAACGAGACCTGAAACCTGAGACAAAAGCTGAAACTTGAGACTTGGCCCGGTGAAATACCAAATGCAATTTTACGGGCTAAAAAAACTCAATCCTGATTTACCACGAAACACACCAAACACACGAAAGCCAGACCGGCCGGTGGATTGGCGTCCGGCCAATGACACGCACCAAGTGGTGCGTGTTTTTCGTGGTTCAAAAAAATGGTTCCGGCTCAGGCAATATTCGAGGACGACGACGAGAAGGAGGTCCAAAAGCAAACATTGGGATTAACCCCGCAAGACCACCCAGACGGTTCTAAAAAGAATTCTAAGGTCTCCCCAGAAAGAGCGTGAGCGGACATACTCTTCATAAAGGGCAAGTTTTTGCGGCAGTATCTCTTCGCGATAAGTCCGCTCCGGGTCTGGCGAACGAGCGAGTAATTCTTCCTCGTTACGAAACTTGATGCTGGCAGGATCGGTAATGCCGGGACGGACCGTATGAACGATCGCCCACCGTTCGGGGCAGGCTTCAACCCACTTGCGAACCTCAGGGCGCGGCCCCACCAAGGACATGTCGCCCTTGAGCACATTCCAAAGCTGTGGCAATTCATCCAGTTTGGTGGAGCGCAGGAATCGCCCGATACGGGTGATCCGGCGACCATTGCCGGCGTCGAAACTGCCACGCTCAGCCCCGGGCAACAGGGACATGCTGCGAAATTTCTGGAGAGTAAAAGCCCGTCCTTGCCAACCCACGCGGGTTTGGCGGAAGCACACCGGAAGACCGTTCGAGACCCAAACCGCAACCGCCAGGATCAGTAGCACTGGAAATAACACCAGCAACCCGGTCAGGGCACACAGAAAATCAAACGCACGTTTCATGTTTATGTCCGAGACACGAATTTCACAAATGGAATACAGTGGCATCCCATAGGTTGGGAAAGAAAAAGTTGGAATGAGAGGTTGCGCCCTGCCACAAGACAGGGATGAAAAAGCAAAGCCAACCCATTCCAACCGTCTCCAACTACACCATCCTCCATCAACTAAGCA
>CAIJNQ010000197.1 GCA_903822015.1 uncultured Verrucomicrobia subdivision 3 bacterium
AACTGACGCTCGGCTTCACGCTTTTTTACCTTGGCCTCATCGTCCTGATTCCGCTGGCGGCGGTTTTCTGGAAAACGTCCACCCTGACCTGGCCCGAATTCTGGCACACGGTCACCCTGCCGACGGCGATGGCCTCCTATCGCCTCACCTTTGGCGCCTCGTTTTGCGCCGCGCTGGTGAATGTTTTTTTTGGGCTCATCGTGGCGTGGGTGCTGGTCCGGTATGAGTTTTTTGGCAAAAAAATCGTGGACGCGCTGGTGGATCTGCCCTTTGCGTTGCCGACGGCCGTCGCCGGCATCACGCTGGCTTCGCTCTATTCCGATCGGGGCTGGATCGGTCAATTGCTCGCGCCGCTTGGCATCAAAGTGGCCAACACCCAGCTGGGTATTTTCATCGCGCTGACGTTCATCGGTCTGCCGTTTATTGTGCGTACGGTGCAGCCGATCCTCGAAGACCTCGACCCGGAACTCGAGGAAGCCGCCTCCAGCCTGGGTGCGAGCCGCTGGCAGGTTTTCTGGCGCGTGATTCTGCCGATGCTGGCCCCGGCGCTGCTCACGGGCTTTGCCCTGGCCTTTGCCCGCGCCCTCGGCGAATACGGCTCCGTCATTTTCATCGCCGGCAACATCCCGATGAAGACGCAGATCACGCCCGTGGTGATCATGCAGGAGCTGGACATGTTTGATTACGCCAAGGCCACGGCCATCGCCGTCGTGATGCTCGTTGTCTCCTTCGTGTTGCTGCTCGGCATCAATGTCCTGCAATGGTGGACGAACCGCTATAACACAACTAACCTCGCATGACGCCCGCCGCCACTACTTTTCACCTGCCGCCCTCGGTGGTGCATCGCCACACCACCAGCGAGCCGCCGGCGGTGCGCCGGCTGCTCATCGGCGTCGCGCTCGTTTTCTTGAGCTTGTTTCTCTTCCTGCCGCTCGTGTTCGTGTTCGCGCAGGCGTTTGCCAAGGGCATCGGCTATTATTTTGAAACCTTGCGCGAACCCAACGCCTGGAGTGCCATCCGGCTGACGTTCACCGCCGCCATCATCGCCGTCCCGCTGAACTGCGTTTTCGGCGTCTGCGCGGCGTGGTCAATCGCCAAGTTCGATTTCCCCGGAAAAAATATCCTGCTTACGCTGATCGACCTCCCGTTCTCCGTGTCGCCGGTGATCGCGGGCCTGATTTATGTCCTCGTGTTCGGCGCCCAGGGCTGGCTGGGGCTTTACCTGAACGCGGACAATCCCCGTTTCCCCTGGCTGGCCAGCTGGTTGAATGACCACAATATCCACATCATTTTCGCCGTGCCGGGTATCGTGTTGGCGACGATTTTCGTCACTTTCCCCTTTGTCGCCCGCGAACTGATTCCGCTGATGCAGGCCCAGGGGCGCAGCGAGGAGGAGGCGGCGCGCGTGCTTGGCGCGAGCGGCTGGCAGACCTTCTGGCGCGTGACGCTGCCGAACATCAAATGGGGCCTGATCTACGGCGTGATCCTGTGCAACGCCCGCGCCATGGGCGAATTCGGGGCTGTCGCCGTCGTCAGCGGCCGGATCCGGGGTCAGACTAATACGGTTCCCCTGCACATTGAGGCATTGTATGATGACTATAATTTCACCGGGGCGTTTGCCGTGGCCTCTTTGCTGGCGTTTCTCGCGCTCATCACGCTGGGCCTGAAGACCTGGGTGGAGCACAAAAATGCCGCGTTGAACGAAATTGAGCTAAAACCATGAGTGTCGAAGTTAAGAACGTCACGAAAAAATTCGGCGGCTTCACCGCGCTCGACCACGTGAGCCTCAAGGTCGAGTCCGGTGAACTCGTCGCCTTGCTGGGTCCCTCCGGCTCCGGCAAGACGACGCTGCTGCGCACTATCGCCGGGCTGGAGTTTCCCGACAACGCCGGCGAGGCGCAGGTTTTGTTTTATGGCGAGGACGTCACCCAGATTCCCGCGAGCGAGCGCAAGGCCGGTTTCGCCTTTCAACATTATGCGCTGTTCCGGCATATGAGCGTGTTTGAAAATATCGCGTTTGGATTGCGCGTCCGCCCCAAAACAACCCGTCCGCCGGAACCGGAGATCGTCGCCCGCGTGGAAAAACTGCTGAAACTAATCCAGTTGGAGCCGCTGGCCAGACGGTTTCCCTCGCAGCTTTCCGGCGGCCAGCGGCAGCGCGTCGCCTTGGCGCGGGCGCTGGCCGTGGAGCCGAAAGTGTTGCTGCTCGATGAGCCGTTTGGTGCCCTGGATGCGAAAGTCCGGAAGGAGCTGCGTCGCTGGCTGCGCCAGTTGCACGACGAGATTCACATCACGACGCTCTTCGTGACGCATGACCAGGAGGAGGCGCTGGAAGTCGCCGATCGCGTGGCGATTTTGCGCGACGGCCGGATTGAGCAGATCGGCACGCCGGAGGAGATCTACGACCACCCGGCCTCGCCCTTCGTCTATGATTTTCTCGGCAACGTCAATTTGTTCAGCGGCCGCATGAAGGACGGCGCGGTCGTTATCGGAGAGACGGAATTTTCCCTCGGCGACCAGACCGGCGGGATGGACGCCGACACCGTCGCCTTTGTGCGCCCGCATGATATCCGCGTCACCCGCCAGGCCGCCGGGCCGGCGCTGTCCGCGCTGGTCGTCCGCTCCAACGCCGCCGGGCCGGTGGCGAATCTGGAATTAAAGCGGCTGGATAGCGGCGAGTTGTTCACTGTGCAGTTGAGCAAGGAACAGTTTCAGGAGCTGTCACCCCGGCCCGGTGAGACCGTTTTCGTCGAGTTGAAGAACGTGAAGGTCTTCTCGGATGATTACAACATTTAGCGCATTGGGAGAATATAGGGCGGGGCTATGGCGAAGGCGCAGGTGGGAAATCCCTGTATTGAACCGGAGTTGATTGGCTTGGCCTGGCCGAAGCTCATGGCGCGGTTGAAGCAGGCCTGCCTGCGTTTTACTTCAGCGCGGCAACCTTCGTATTCACTGCGCTCAAGCAAAGGATGGGGTGGCCGACGGGATTCGAACCCGCAACAACAAGCTCCACAAGCTTGGACTCTACCATTGAGCTACGACCACCAACCGGATACAGCGTAGTTTCTTCGGGGGAACCCGTCAAGATTGCGCCGACAATACCTTCTCCAGCGTCGGCTGCACATCGGGAACGGCCGCCCCGCGCGCCTGCGGAAATCTGATTTTTGAGCGCACCAGGAGCGTGCCCAGGCAAAGGTCGGCAAAGGGCATCACCACATTGTAATTCTTGTGCATGTAGCGGTGGTGGAGCAGGTGATGGCCGTTGAGCCGGTAGAATATCCACGAGCGTTCCACCCGGCGGGCCTTCGGCAGGTGCATGCACCAGTGCATGTATTCATACGCGCCATAATAGCCGCTGAAGGCCAGAAATGAGCCGGTCAGCAGCCACCAGCGGCCCACGCACCAGGCCAGCGCCAGCACCGGCAGCATGCCTAGAAAAATCAGCAGCGGCCCGTTCCACCAGGCCATCGGGATGATCTCCTTGTCCTTTTCATTGATCACGTGGTAGGTGTGGTCGGCCTTGAAGATGTGGTGGTGCACCAGCGCATGCGCCCGGAAGGCATAGTCAAATCCGCCGAATGGCCGGTGCATGAAATATCGGTGCAGCGTCCATTCGAAAAAGGATGCGAAAATAACGGATCCGGCAAACCCGACGGCGGTCCAGAAGATAAACGACTCCATAATGGTTGGTATCAGTGCGCGCTGTGTTTTAAAATTTTACGGGACCATTCTACCTTGCCGGGGCCGGAGCGAACAAACATATTTTTCAACGTTCTGGTTACTTTTCCGTTACCCATTGCCAACGGCGCTTCCCCGTTTTAAAGTTTCCCGGTTCATGGCGGAATACAAAGTCCAGTTTGAGGTCTTCGAGGGCCCGCTCGACCTGCTCCTTTATCTCATCAAGAAGGAGGAGGTGGATATTTACGAGGTCAACCTCACCCGGCTCGCCACCCAGTTCATTGAATACATTGATTTGATGCGGGCGTTCGATCTCGAGGTCGCCGGCGAATTTCTCGTGATGGCCTCCACGCTCATGTATATCAAGAGCCGCGAGCTGCTTCCCGTCGAACAGCAGGCCGTCGTCGAGGAGGAGGCCGAGGGCGAAGACCCGCGCTGGGAACTCATCCGTCAGCTCGTCGAATATAAAAAATTCAAGGACGCCGCCGCGCAGTTGTCGCAACTCGAGGAGCATCAGGAAAATGTCTACCCGCGGCTCCCGGTGAAAATTGAATTTACGGCCGCGGCCGCGCCGGTAAAACCGGAGGTCGGCATCTTCGATTTGTTGAACGCGGTCAACTCCGTCCTCAAGCGCTTTCAGGAAAAGAC
>CAIJNQ010000198.1 GCA_903822015.1 uncultured Verrucomicrobia subdivision 3 bacterium
AGACTTCCGCCGTGTTGGTGCCGGTGCCATATTCACCGCCCGAGACGAAGACCCGCCCGTCGCGCAGCACTTGCGATTGGAAATAAAGTCGCGAGTCGTGCATGGGTGCGAGCGTCGTCCAAGTGCCGTTCACATAACTGCCGTTGGTGTCGGGCGTCAACCGATACCAGTTGGTGTTTTGATATTGCTGGCACAGCACCGTGCCATCGGAAAGCAACAACATCAGCCCGACGGAATCGGGCGCGAGGTTGCCCAGCGACGACCACGTTCCCACCGCGAGCACCTGCCCCGGCGCGAGCAGCCCGGCGACAGCCAGCAGCAGGGCAAACAAAGTGCGGCGCGGTTTGGACCATTGTTGGATGAGATGACGGGCGGAGTTTCTGAGTCTTGTGTTCATAGGATTGGTGGTTGCTCGAAGCCTCACTTGAAAGGACACTTGCCGCGAACGATTGAGATTACTCCCCACCCGGTTTTTAGTAAATTAAATTCCACCGGGCGACGGTTACGATTTGGAGTCAATTTTGATTTGGCTGCGCCCACTGACAAAAAAGCCGGACGAAATAGTTTCGTCCGGCCTTTTGAATTGTCAGAACTGGCTTACGGCTTCCAGATTATACTTGGCTTTTTTTTGAATTTTTCATCCGCCGGGAGACTTTCAGTGATCAAAACGGGACAGCCGATGCCCGCCGGGAGACTGACAGCGGCCACCGGGAGACATTCAACGGCCGCCGGGAAGGTGACAGTGCTCAAAACAGAACAGTCAATGGTCACCGGGAGACTGACAGCGTCCGCCGGGACATCGCCAGTGGCCGAAACGAGACAGTCAATGCCCGCCGGGAGACTGACAGTGGCCACCGGGAGACTGACGATGCTCACCGGGAAACCGCCATTGCCCATTTTGCGAGTGACAATGCGCGTAGCACGGGTGGCGCTGCTGGCCGGGCGGTTGGCGGCGGGCGGCGGGCGCACAAACACCAAGGCCGGACGACATAAAAACTCGTCCGGCCCCGGGAACTTTTGGAACGGCGCTTACGGCTTCCAGATCATGTCCGCCACAGTCTTGCCGGCGGGGATGAACGGGATGACGTGCGTGCTGTAAGGCACCACCACGTCGAGGACGTAAGGTTCGTCGGCGTCGAGCATCCGCTGCATGGCGGCGCGCAAGTCTTTCTTGAACATCACGCGCTCGCATTTCACGCCGAAGGAATTGCACACGGCAACGTAATCGGGATAAATGCTGGGCCGGTCTTTCGGGTCGCCGAGGTAGGTGTGACCGCGGTTGCCGGCGTAGAAATTATCCTCCCACTGCACCACCATGCCGAGGTGCTGGTTGTTCAAGATGATGGCCTTCGCGGCAATCTTCTCAACATGCGCGGTGGCAAGCTCCTGGATGTTCATCAGGAACGAGCCGTCACCGTCAATGTCCACGACCTGCTTGTCAGGGAACGCCACCTTCACGCCGAGCGCGGCGGGATAGCCGTAGCCCATCGAGCCGAGGCCA
>CAIJNQ010000199.1 GCA_903822015.1 uncultured Verrucomicrobia subdivision 3 bacterium
CCGATCTGTTGCCGTTAGAGTTCGGGATCGGGAACATGAACCAGTCGAACCAGGCGCGGCCGACGTGAATGGCCGGATAAAGGCCCGCCATCATCACGGAGAAGACCGTCATGGCCTCCGCCGCGCGGCCGATGGTCGTGCGCCAGTGCTGCCGCGTCAAAAACAGGAGCGCGGAAATCAACGTGCCGGCGTGGGCCACGCCGACCCACCAGATGAAGCTCACGATGTCCAAGCCCCAGGCGACCGGCTGGTTGTTGCCCCAGACACCGACACCGACAGAGACCTGATAAATCAAGGCGATCGGGAAGATCACCGTGGCACAGAACGCGGACGGGATGAATAAAATCCACCACCAGCGCGGAACTTTTCCCTCGGCGAATTTCGAGAGCTGATCCGTGAGCACGCCGAGGCCGCGATTATTCTCAACGACCGGCGCGCGGCGGAGTTCCGCCGGCGGCGCGAGCTGCTTCAGCTCATCCAGATTGGTCGTGGCTTCCACCATTAGCTGTTCCCTTTCGCGGCCGGTTCGTTCTCGAACGGATTGCCGTTGTGCTGCTCAAATTCCTCAAAGCTGTAAGGCCACTCGCGATAATCCGGCATCTGCGGATTCGGATTACGGATGCGGGCGAGATAGGTCGTGCGCGGCTTCGTGAGCAGATTGCCAAGCACGGAATAATTCCGGTCCAGCGCCTTCAGCTTAGAAACCGTGCTGTCCGGATCGCTGACATCGCCAAAGACGATGGCCTGCGCCGGGCACGCCTGCTGGCACGCGGTTTTCGGAAGGTTGCCGGCGGCCTCGGTCAGGCGCACGTCGTCGGACGCACCCGCCTTGACCTTCTGGGCGATCTTGGCCTGCTCAATGCGCTGGGTGCAATAGGAGCATTTCTCCATGACGCCGCGCATGCGCACCGTGACGTCGGGATTCTTGGCCATCTTGATGAGGTCCCATTCATCCTGTTCCCGCATCCCGCTGTTCGGGTCTTTCCACCAGCGCAGCATGTCCCATTCGCCACCGGTCTTATGCGTCAACGGCGTCGGATACAGCGTGCCCTTGAGGTCGGCGAGCGGACGCTTATTGAAATCGAGATAATTGTAACGGCGAACCTTATACGGACAGTTGTTTGAACAATAGCGCGTGCCGATGCAACGATTATAAGCCATCACGTTCAAACCTTCCTGATCGTGGACGGTCGCGGCCACGGGGCAGACGTTTTCGCAAGGGGCGGATTCGCAATGCTGGCAGAGCATCGGCTGGTTCACCGCCTGCACGTCGTCAATCCATTCGGCAAATTGCTGTTCGGCGTCGGTCTTGAACGCCTCGGCCGGCTTCATTTTGGCCGGATCCGCCGTGTAATAACGGTGGATGTTCATCCAGTGCATCTCGCGGCCACGCAGCACCTGGTCCTTACCGACGATTGGAATATTGTTTTCGCTCTGACAGGCCAGCACGCAGGTGCCGCAGCCGACGCAGGCGCTCAAATCCACCGTCATGCCCCATTGATGGAGCGCGGTCTTCTTAGCCTCATCGAGCGGATTCGGATACAGCGACTTCACAATGGGCGGCTCTGCGCCCGACATCAGCTTGGCAAAATCCTTGTGCTGCCCGTATTGCGCGAGGTTCGCCTCGCGCACCGGCGGACGACCTTCGGTGGACCAATGGCTCTGCGTACTCGCCAAAACGTGCGTGTCGCCGGTTTTTTTAATGGTCGCGCCGGTCTCGATATATTTTCCGCTGAAAATTTTATAGGCGTTGAAGCCGACGCCGGTGCCGACCCGCCCTGCCCGTTCGCGACCATAACCGAGCGCGAGGCCGAGCGAATAATCCGCCATACCGGGCTGCGTCCAGATCGGCCCGACAACGCTGCGGCCGTTCAAGGTGATTTCGACAAGGTCGCCGTTCTGCACGCCAAGTTCGCGCGCGGTCTTGCGGCTGACGAGCACGGCGTTGTCCCACGTCAGCTTGGTGATGGGATCGGGCAGCTCCTGCATCCAGCCGTTGTTGGCGTAGCGACCGTCGTCCATCTTGGCGTCGCGATAGAAAACGACTTCGAGGCTGTTGGCGGAAGGCGCAGCAATATTTCCCAGGGCAGGCAGAGCAACCGCCCGACTGTCATCAAAACGATTTAAAGCGGCGACTGAATTTCCAAATCCATCAAACAAAAATTTCTTCCAGCTTTCATCCGGACCGCTGAAAGTTACTTGAACGATTTCGTGAGGATTTGTCTGTGATTCACCAGCCAAGCGCGCGAGAAATTCCAGTTCCGTCAAACCACCAAACAATGGTTGAATCAACGGCTGGATTGGAACAATCGTTCCATCGCTGGTCGTCGCATCGCCCCAGGATTCGAGATAATGTGTTGAGGGGAAGTTCCAGCTGGATTTTTCCGACGTCTCATCTTCGTAAAAGCCGAGGCGGACCACCGTCTTTGCCTTGGGCGACCAATTCAGATGGTACACCGGATTTCCGCCCAGAATGACCAGGGTGTCGGTTGCGCCCTTATCGAAATTATTCAGATCAGCGACGGCGAGTTCCGACGCTGGAATCAAACTGATGGTATTACCAAAGGCACCGAGTGCAGAGTTGATGGCCTGCGCGAGGAGATGAACTTCAATCGGTTGGCGCTGACCAGCCACTACCAAGGCATTCTTGCCAGCCGCAACCAAATCTTTCGCACATTCAGTAATCCATTTGGCACCAGTTTCCCCTCTAACGGCTTCAGGTGTCACATCGTTGTCATGGGGGAAAGCTAAATGGGCCAAGTCAGAATTATTAACCTGACTGCCAATTGCAAAGCCAAGCTCTTTAGCAATTTCCCCAACCAGACTTGCCGCCACGCGCAACCGATGATCCGCGCTAGTGCCTGTCAGCGTAAACAATGATTCCACCGCGTAAAGCCGGCTCATGTTGCCGGCTTCGGCCTTACGGCCTTTGACGAAGCGGGCGATATTATTGTGAGCGTCATCTTCGCCGCCGATGAAATCGCAGTCGAGCGACAGGATGACCTTCGCCTGGTCGTAATGGAATATCGGCTTCACCGTCTGGCCGAACGCCTGCGTCGCCGCGCGTTGATGGATGCCGGAATCAATCGCGTCGTAGGTGAACCACTGCGACTTCGGGAATTTGTCCGCGATGATTTTTTGCAGCCGCGCGCGCGACGGCGAGGTGCTGCTTTCGGCGAGGAAGGCGAGGGCTTCACCCCCGTTGGCGGCAAACTTCTTTGACAGATCGTTCAGGAAATTCAACGCCTCGTCGCGCGAAACTGGCTTGCCGTCGTGCTTGAACTGCCGGGCACGGTCGACGTCGTAAAGGTCGAGAATCGAAGCCTGGGCGTAACGGTCGGTGCTGCCGTTGCTACCGGGATACAGCGCGTTGCCCTCCACCTTGACCGGCCGGCCCTCGTAGGATTTGGCCACGAGCGGGACAGCGCCGGTACGGGTCGGCATGGCGGTGGCGTAAAATTCCGGTTTACCGTAAATATAATCGGTCGGCTGCTGGCCGAACGGCTCCAGCTTTTCCTCCGGGCGGCGGCAGCCCGAGCCCAGCACGCCGAGGCCCGCGAGCATCATGGACGCGGACATGATCTTGACGAAATGCCGGCGGGAAACGGGATCGGTCAGCTCGCTGGCGCCCTCCGGAAATTCGCGGTGCAGCCACTGCTGGAACTCCGGCGTGTCCGCCAGTTCGTCCAGGCTGCGCCAGTAACGGCGGCCGGTGGTCGCGGGCGATGGGTTGGTTGAATTTGAATTCATTTTGAAACGACGGACACAGAGGTTCGCCGCGACAAGTGACGAGTGACGAGTGACGAGTGACGAGTGGAAAAAAATTCTCCGCGGGGCACCGTCTTTGTTTGTAGTGCGCGGACACGTCCACGATTTCTTCCAACGCGACATGTCGCGTCGAGCAAAGCGGTGTCATGCCACCGCAGTCCAAACTCCGCGCGACGCTGACTGGCATGCGACATTCGTAAACCGTAATTTGTAATTCGTAAATTCATTAGCGGTGACAGGCGGAGCAGCTTTGGAGCGATTCCACGCGCCAATCATGGACAAATTTTTTGCCGTTGGTTTCCTGCATCTGGGCGGCAACCGTCAGGTTTGTGCTCCATTGCCAGCCCAGATCCGTGACCTTATCGGGCGGGCGAATGGCGGCGGCCGGGTTGCGGTGGCAATTGAGGCAGAAACTCATGCTGAAGGATTTATCGTGGCGGACCTCGTCCATCTGGTCCACGCGGCCATGACATTCCACGCAGCTAAACCCGCGGGCGACATGGACCGAGTGGTTGAAATAGACGTAATCGGGCACGATATGGACCTGCACCCAGGGAACCGGCTTACCCGTGGCCGCGCTTTCGCGAACGATGGCGAGCCGGGGATCATCCTTCAAAACCTGGCTATGACAATTCATGCAGGTGGAGGAGGACGGGATATTGGAAAACCAGGACTTTTCGACGGTGCTGTGACAGTAACGGCAGTCGACCCCAAGCTGGCCGGCGTGAATGGCGTGGGAGAACGGCACGGGCTGGATGGGCTCGTAGCCGACGCGGGTGTTTTTGGGCGTACAATAAACCGTAACGCCGGCAGCCACCGCCCCTCCCACCAGCGCGAGGGCGATGGGTATCAGAAACGGTATCTGGTTGGTCCACTTGGGAAAAATCACTGACTTCTCAAAAATTTACGCCGGAAATTTCCGGCGCGCGGCAAGATGATTAAACATCTCCCCGCCTGCGTGCAAGAAAGTTTGTGAAATATTTCACGTTAGCCAAGCTGCATCTCGACCCCGGTCACAGCCGCGGATGTGAGATTGGCGAATTTTCGAGGCAATCCGGCCATGAACTCTAAATCAATCTAAAAGCAGATCGGCTGGGTGGCTCAATCTTTTTGGCGTCGTTTCGGCTCAGTCTTACAAATTGATTAATTGACCTCCCTCACCCCAACCCTCTCCCCAAGGAGAGGGCTTTCACGTTACCCGCGCCTTGGGACAAGCGGGCGCTGGCTGGAGGCTGCTCGCGCAACCGAAAACGGCTCAAAGATATCCATTTCCAAAGGGATCATGATCGCAACCGGCGCTGATGCCTGGCCCAACGGCTCCAGACGTCGGAGCGCGGGGGCGGCGGCGTTTCAGGCTCCGCGCGCGGAACCGGCGAAGCGGGCAAGCCTGACGACGCAGTCGTTGATGATGGAGAGTTGCCGGTGATCGAGGGATGGCTCTGGTCAAACACAAATTGATTAATTGACCTCCCTCACCCCAACCCTCTCCCCAAGGAGAGGGCTTTCACGTTACCCGCGCCTTGGGAC
>CAIJNQ010000200.1 GCA_903822015.1 uncultured Verrucomicrobia subdivision 3 bacterium
CGTCGCCGCGCCGGCCGCCGCCAACCCAGACGGGGCGGCCTTCCAGCTTGGAATCAAGCGCGATCTCGCAACTGGCAAAGAAGGAATCTCCGTCAATGTGCAGGATGCGATTTGTCCGTGCCGGTGGCAGCGCCACTTGCCCATTGGCCATAGATTTTTATTGTTATACCGCAAACCACCTTGCGGTGGGGCTTCCATTAAAAACTGCGGTCACAGACCGCACGCTACAGCCCAGGCATGGCTCGCGGGGACACTCGCCCCACCTAACCAAGCGGCGCGCACCGAGTGACGCGCCCTACCTGTTCGGGACAGTGGCAGCGCCACTGGCAGTCTGGCCATTCAGACACGGTAACCCGTCGGCGGTGTCCGTCGATGAGGAGTTATTCACAACTGAAATAAGTGGCGAGTGGCGAGTGATATGTGGCGGGCCAAGTGGGAAACATTGAACATTCAACATTCAACGCCCAACTTCCAAGGGAAGATGGAAGGCACGGCTCGCGGGGACAGCGGCAGCGCCACTGGCGATGGCCCCACCGACGAAAAGGGCGGGCGCAGTGCGACGCGCCCCGCCAATGACGTTGGTTCGCGGTGGAAGTGGGTAAAGACGATCTCGTGGGCGAAGAGCGAGACCCATTCGAAGGCGGCGGCGCGGTCGGCGTCAGAGCCGCCGATGAGCTGGTGCTCGCCATTGGACATTTTAAACAGCCGGGCCCGGCCAAACTGGCGGACCAGTGATGGCCGCACGGGCCATCGCAGCCGAAGACGGAGGATGGCAGATTGAAGATGGTGAAAAAGTGACGAGCACCTCACCCCGACCCTCTCCCCATTGCTCCGCAACGCGGAGAGGGAGAAAATGTGAAACCGGATTGATTTATTATTTTTCATACGCCACCACTTTACGGGAGGGGGTGGGACAACGGCGGTCCAACCCCCAAAAAAAGCGGGAGTATGCAGATAACGCAAATTGACCGGGATTTTAAGCCCGGTGTACGCATTGATCATACTTCAGCCGCTTGCCTTCGATGCGTTTAATCACCTCGACAACGCGTTGCCATCAATAATTTTGCGTGTATCCCAGCGAAAAACGAATTCATCACAATCACGGAGGAGATATTCCTTGCTCACCGCATGGAACGTTCCCAGCAGTCAGCGTTTAATGAGAGAAAAAGGGTCCGGCACAGTTCACTCCGGAGGTAGTGTCATCTTCATTGCGTTCAGTTATTTCTGATTTGAAAGTTGCGCTCAAATTCCCGGGCGCCCACGCCCTTCTTGCTGGCGCAAGCGCGCCAAAAACCATACACCCAATGCCGCAATGGTAATTTTCAATCTTCGTAAATCGCACCCATGCGAACCGTGTATTGCCCACCACAAGCACGGCAGCGCCAGCGATAGCGTTAATTCCGCCCGCGCGGCCTGTCATCTTGTAAACGTTGGCGCTCTGGCAATGGGGGCATCCGGGCGAATCACCCCGGCGTTGCCTCTCAAAGAACTCAACCGCAGCCTTTTCATCACCGCAGACTTCGGGCCGGTGTTTAATGATGTCCGATTTTGCAGCTCAGGATGTTTCTTATCATTGATGAAATTATTTTCCATGACGAGGTTGGACATTGGCCGGGCAACCCCCGCTGAAAAACCAAAATTTGCGTCATCTCCATACTCCCGGAATTATTTCATTCTCCGATGAAATGCAGCGCGACGCGACGAGAATGGGGGCGCGTGCGGTGCTCCCACAGATATATCCCCTGCCACGTTCCGAGCACGGGCCGCCCGGCGCGGACGGGCAGGCTCAAGTTCACCGTCGTCAGCGCAGTGCGAATGTGGGCAGGCATATCATCGTCGCCTTCCGCGATGTGGATAAACAAAGCATCGCCGTCCGGCACGAGCCGCGAGAAGAAGGCTTCCAGGTCGCGCCGCACGTCCGGGTCGGCATTTTCCTGGATCAGCAGCGAGGCAGACGTGTGCCGGAGGTGAATCGTCAGGAGGCCGTCGCGGCACTGATTTTGCACCAGCCACTGCTCCACTTCGCGGGTGAACTCGTAAAGCGCGCGCCCGCGCGTGACGATGGCCAGTTCGTAGTATAATTGGCGGAACATTTTTTGGAATGCGCGGGCATGCCCGCGCTTTGAAAGCGGCGCCGTGCCGCCGCAATCCATATTTATTACGGATTGGGCGCGGGGGCTTCGCCGGCCATGGCCTTTTCAAAATCCGAATTGCGCGGCTGACCGGCTTCCAGCGCCTTTTGATAATGCCAGCGCGCCAACTGCACCAGCGGAGGCTGCTGGCTCAGATAAATCACGGCCAGGTTATTCTGAGCCGCCGCATAGTTAGGATCGAGCTGGATGGCCTTGCGCAACGCGGTCTCGGCCTGCACGCGCATACCTTTGTGACTCAGGGTGACCCCCAGATAATTTTGAATCTCCGGATTTTGCGGTTCGAGCCTGGCGGCGCGGCTCAACGTATTGAGCGCATCATCATATTGACCCTGCTGGAACTTCAAATAGCCAAGCCGGGAAAGGTTGAAGGCATCGTCGGGGTTCAACGCGAGGGCGGCCTGGAGATGCGTTTCCGCGTCCGCCAATTTGCCCGCTTCCAGTTCAATGGCCGCCAGATTGCCCAGCACGACGACATTGTTCGGGTCGCGCTCCAGAACCTGCAGGTAATTGGTCTCGGCGCGGTCGTATTGCCGCTCGGAGAAATAACTTTGCGCCTGGGCCACCAGCGCCGCCGAGCCGGCGGGCAGACGGGTTGAGGCTTTTTTTGCCGCCATCGCCGTGACCGCCGGGGCGGGTGCGTTGAAAAGCGCCAGCTCTTCCGGCGTGTAAGGCACCGGCTGCGCCTCATCCACCGCCAGCCGTCCGCGCAAAGTCTTGATTTCTTCCGTCAGTTCACCGGCCGGCGCCGCCGCGGGCGGATTCTTGATCGCGTTCAGCTTTGTGTTCGCGGCGCCCAGCTGGGCGAGCAACTCATCGCGCTCCTGCGTCAATTCGCGGATGCGCGCCTCGTTTTTCGACTGGTCGGGTGACAACGCGACCGCCGGCGCCGATACCGGCGCCGGCACCGGAGCGACCGGAGCCGCGGCCCGGGATTTTTTCAGCCGATCTTCGAGCGCCGCCTTTTCCAGTTTCCAAATCTGGGATTGGGATTGGAAAGCGACCAACTGCAGCTGCGCCTGCTTCTCTTCATCCTGCATGCGCGTGAGGTTCGGCGCCTTGGCGGCGGAGACCTTCAAATCGGCAATCTGCTGCTTGAGCACCGCGTTTTCGGCGCGCAACGCGGCGAGCGCGTCGGGGGTGGCCAGCAGCGACTGCACCCGCGACTGCAACGCCTGGTTTTCCAGCGAGAGCTTGTCGGCGCGCTCCGTCTGCCCGATCAGCTTTTGATTGGCCGCGACCAGCGCCGCCTGCAATTCCTTCAACGCCGCCGTATCCGCCGCGATGGTGACGACGTTGGTCCGGGTTTTCCCCTGGGACAGGTCGGCTTTGAGCAAGTCATTTTCCTTGGTCAACGACTCGATCTGCTGCCGCGCCTTGACCAGCTCGCGGGAATCAATTGCCGCCGGCTGGACGGCCAGCGCCTCCTTCAATTTCGCGGCCAGCGTGGTGTTATCGGCCTGCAACTGCGCGAGCTGGCTGCGAAAGCCGGTCATGTCCGCATCCGGCGACGCGGCGGCCACACCCGACCCCGCATTCACCGGGGCGGCCACCGGAACCGATGCTTTAACCGCCACCGGAGCCGGAGCCGGCAAGGTCCCTTTGACATCGGCGATCTTCCCGGCGACATATTTCAACCTGAAGCTGACGATGTTGGGGTTCCACGACGGAAAAACCTTCGAGAATTTCTGCAGTTCATTCTGCACCTCGGCGTATTGCGCCAGCGCCCGTTGCGGCTGACCGGAATCCGCCAGGTTGTCGGCCTGCTGGAGGAAACTGTAAATCACGAGATATTGATCGTCCGCGTCCGATTGCGCCACCGCGGGGGTCAACGCGGCCAGAAGAAAAAAAACGATGAGGGCGGCGACGTATTGCATGCCGGCAAAATAACCCAACACCACTCTGCTTGGCAACGCCGGCGCGCCACGATTTGGTCGCATCGCCGGAATTGACCCGCTTTGCCGCCTTTGGTAATTTTCCCGGGTCAGTGCCATGAACACCGCGCTACACCAACACGTGCTAGTGTTGAACCGGTTATGGCAGGCGGTCAACGTCTGCACCGCCCGCCGCGCCCTCACGCTGCTGTTTCAGGGCCAAGCCCAAGTGGTCACGAATGAAACCGACGGCTCCTTCCGCACCCTTAATTTTCACGAATGGCGGAGTCTTTCGGAATCCGCACCGCACGAGGAATCCGTGCATGCCATCTCCTTCCGGATACGGGTGCCGCGGGTCATCCTGCTGCTGATGTATGACCGGCTGCCGAAGAAGGAGGTCAAGTTCACGCGCCACAACATATTCGAGCGCGACAAGAACACGTGCCAGTATTGCGGCCAAGTTTTTGAGCGGAAGGATTTGAACCTGGACCACGTGACCCCGCGCGACCGCGGCGGGCCGACGACGTGGGAAAACATTGTCTGCTCGTGCATCGGCTGCAACACGAGCAAGGCCAACCGCACGCCGCAGGAGGCCGGTCTGCGCCTCGTCCGCAAGCCGAAGCGGCCGAAGTGGCGTCCGTTTGTACAGATTAATTTCAGCCTGCCCAGGCACGACAGCTGGAAACATTTCATCGATCTCGCCTACTGGAACGTGGAACTGGGCGAAGATGTGGAGTGACGGGCGGCCGAACGCAGCCGGTCCCCCGCCCGCCCGTTCACGGAGAAAAAACTACGCCTTCGCGGTAGATTTCGCCGATTCGATCAACTCCCAGAACTTCGGATTTTCCTGGAGCGCCTCGTCCTCGCCGAGTTTCAGACCGGAGCGGAAGAGGAAGTCCTTCAACGTGTGCCGGCTGAGAATCCGGTGCACCAGCACGCCGAGGTCGTGCCGCTCAAAATAGACGCGGTAATCCCCGACGCGAAACCGATGCAACGTGCGCGCGCCCTGCTCCAACTTTCCAAACTCGTCGAGTTCCGTGCCGCGCACCTGCTGCGGCAGGCCGCGAAAGTCGCCCAGAATCTGTAACTGTAATTCCTTGGGCATCCGGGCCAGTTCCGCCGCGCTGGCAGGCGTGAAGATGATTTGAAAAGAATTCATGGCAGGTGCAGGGTTGAAAGTTGAAGGCCAAGAGTCAAGCTTCCGGTTGCGGCGACGCGGGAGTCCCACCAATCACGGCCAGCCAGGCGGACATCGACAATCCACACGGCATCGGTATGCTTCCGGCGTGAAATTGTTTCCACCCGTAGTACTCGGGGTGCTTTGCTGCCTGGCCGGCAGCACAGGAATTGCCGCCGCCAATCCGGCGGCGGCCAAGATTTCTTACATCATCACATTGCGACCGCAGGCGGATCAGGACGGTTGTGCCCGGGCATACACCGTTAAACGGCAACATAGCTTCCGACATGCGCTCAATGGATTCACCGCCGATCTGGATGCGGCCACCGTGGAAAGATTGAGGCGCGATCCCCAGGTACTCGCCGTGGAACCCGACGCTGAAGTCAAGCTTTGCGATCAAACCATTCCGACGGGAATCCTCCGCATGAACCTGACGAATTTCCCGATGACGCGGCTGACCGGCACGGACCGGCGCATCGGCGTGGGGGTGGCACTGCTGGATACCGGGATTCAGACCAACCATCCTGATTTAAATGTGGTGCAATGGGTGGACTTCACCGGGGACGGCAATGGCGGCAACGACTGGAACGGGCACGGAACCCATGTGGCGGGAATCATCGGCGCGCTGGACAACGGCTACGGCGTGGTCGGTGTGGCACCGGGCGTGCGACTATGGGCTGTGCAAACCGTTGGCCCGGTCCATCACAATTGGTCCACCTTCATCGCCGGCTGCGATTACATCATCACGAATGCGGACAAAATTCAGGTTGTCAATGCGAGTCTCGAAGGTTCTTCCAATCCAATCAACGCGCCCTACACCGCGATCCATACGGCGGTTTCCAATGTCGTGGCCCAGGGAATTGTTTTTGTGGCCGCCGCCGGCAACGATGAATATCCGATTGAGGGTCCCGACGGCATTTATGGAACCGACGACGACATCCTGCCCGCCGCCCTGCCGGAAGTGATGGCCGTGAGCGCGATGAACCCGACCAATGATGTTTTCTGGGGACCATCCAATTACAGTTTCGTTCCCAAACCGTGCCCGGTGATTTCCCCAGGGGCCGGCATTGATCTGGCCGCCCCGGGTGCGAATATCCTTTCAACCTACATCAACAGCGGCTACGCCATGTTGAGCGGCACCAGCATGTCCTCGCCGCAGGCCGCCGGACTGGTCGCACTTTACATCGCCGCGAACGGCCGGGCCCACAATCTGCCAAATACCTTTGCGATCCGGCAGGCAATCATCAACTACTCGCAACCCCAATCGCAGTGGCAGCCCAACGGTAATCCGTATAATGCGACCCATAATCCAACCGGCGACCTGGACAAAAATCCGGAACCGCTCGCAACTCCGTCCGAAGGCTGGGTGCCAAACCCGGATATCCTTGGCGCGGGCATTACTAACGGCGCGTTTACGTTGCAGTTTGCGGCGGTTCCCGGCTACAGCTACGCTGTGCAATTTGCCCCGACACTGCCCAGATCAAACCAATGGAGCCAGTTAACGACCCTGACCGGAACCGGCAGTGTCACCACGGTATCCGTGACCGATCCGGCCACCAACAGCAGCAGATACTACCGGCTGTCACGGACCAGCGAATAGCACTCCGCCGGGGTCCAGACAAGCGATCCCACCCAACCCACCGGGCGCGCAAAAACTGCGCGGCACTTCAACCATTCGAGCAATAATTGCGCAGCGCGTCCGGTCATATCCCCATAAATCCGCATTTTTAGCGTTGGTACGTTATTTGCAACAGGAGGGTGTTCTCCACTGTGAGCAGCGTTGGTGCGCTGCCCGGCAGTGCATCACAAATCAACGACGACACAACAACGAAAGAAAGAAATTCCATCTATGAAAATGAACAAGCTGATCGCGCTCTGCGGCATGGCAGCCGCCCTGGTTCTGGGTGCCGGCAATGTCTGCGCGCAAAATGACAACGGCGGCAACGGCGGACAAGGTGGCGGTGGCGGATTCGGCGGCGGGCGCGGCAACTTCGATCCGGCGCAATTTCAACAACGGATCATGGACAACATCAAAACGCAGCTCGGTTTCACCAACGACACCGACTGGGCGGCGGTGCAACCACTCGTCCAGAAAGTGATGGATGCGCGCCGGGATGCCGGCAACGGCGGGATGGGCCGGCTGTTCAGCCGCGGCAACCGCAACGGCAGCGACCAGGGTGGCGGCAACCGGCGCGGCATGTTTGGAGGCACCCCCAGCCCGGAAGCCGAGGCGCTGCAGAAGGCAATCGACGACAACGCGCCGGCGGCCCAGATCAAAGATCTGCTCGCGAAATACAAGGAGTCACAGAAAGCCAAGCAAGCGAAGCTGGTCGCCGCACAAGCCGACCTCCGCAGCGTTTTGACGGTAAAACAGGAGGCGCAGGCGACATTGCTTGGACTGGTCGAATAACCGATCCACCAACGAGCAGCTGACAAGGCCATGAACGAAACCGCTGTCCCGGATCCACCGACGTTGCTTGAGCGAATGGTTGCCGCCAAGCAGCTGTCGGCAACGGACGCCCGGACGCTGGCGACCGCGCAACCCCCAGTACAAACCGAGGAAGCCGCGCTGCGCTGGCTGGCCCAGGAGTACGGTCTCGCCTTCACGGCGCTGGACGACGTTGAGCCGGACCGTCAACTCCTCTCCCTTTTTCCCGCGCGCATTCTACTGAAGGAGGAATTGCTTCCGCTCAAGCGCATCAACGGGACGATCGAGGTGGCCACCAGCCGGCTGTTCGCCACGTCGGGGCTCGACGCCCTGAAGACCATGACCGGCTTGAACCTGAAGCCGATCCTGGCCGCCAGCGAAACGATCCAGCGCGAAATCAAAAAGCGCCTGGGGGTCGGCGCGGACACCATCGGCACCCTCGACGAGGAAAAAGGCCTACAGGTCCTCGACGAAAATGCCGAGAACAACAATCTTGACGAAGGCGCGGAAGACGCGGCATCGATCATCCGCTTCGTCAACCAGGTATTCAAGGATGCCATTGAACTGCGCGCCTCCGACATCCACCTCGAGCCGTTTGAGGACGAATTCCGCATCCGCTACCGCATTGACGGCGAGTTGCAGGAAGTTTCCGTGCC
>CAIJNQ010000201.1 GCA_903822015.1 uncultured Verrucomicrobia subdivision 3 bacterium
CGCCATGGCGGCGGGTTTGGCGGCCATGGCTTCACCGGCCGCCATTCACTACGTGGATGCCGGCGGCACCAACCCGGCTTCGCCCTACACGAATTGGGTGACGGCGGCCACGACCATTCAAGCTGCCGTTGACGCCGCCAACTCCGGCGAACAAATCCTGGTCTCGAACGGTGTTTATGGGGTCGGCGGACGCAACTGGTATGGTTCCGGCACCAATCGCGTGACGTTGACCAATTCCGTCACTTTGCAGAGCGTCAACGGGCCGGCGGTGACGATGATTGTCGGCGGGCGGGCGGTGGGCACAACTTTGACGACCGCCACGCGCTGCGTTTACATGGACAGTCATTCCGTGCTGTCGGGCTTTACGCTGACCAACGGTGAAGCGGGCGCAGGCAACTATCCCAGTGGCGGCGGCGTGTCGGGCGGCACGGCCACCAATTGCGTTTTCATCAACAATCTCGCCACCAACAACCTTGGCGGCGGCGCGTATCGGTCCACGCTGATCAATTGCAAACTGATTGGCAATTTCGCCGGCAAAGGCGGCGGAGCCAGTTCCTGCACGCTGGTCAATTGTCTTGTGGTGAGCAACACGGCTTCTGGCAGTGGCGGACTTTCGGCTTACAAGGGCGGCGGCGTGTATGGCGATTCTACCGTTGGCGCGAGCAGTCTTACCAATTGCACCATTGTCGGCAATGCCGCGGCCGGCACCGGCGGCGGCGTTGACAACGAAGGCAACGGCGCCATGCAAAATTGCCTCGTCTATTACAACACCGCGCCCACCGGCAGCAATTACGCCAACATCAAGCTGAATGTCTGCTGCACGATGCCGACTTTGACGGGGGACCTCGGCAGCATTACCAATGCGCCGTTGTTTGTGAATCTGGCCGGGGGAGATTTTCACCTGCTGCCGTGGTCGCCGTGCATCAACGCTGGCAACAACAGTTACGCCGCCGCTGCCGCCGACCTCGATGGCAATCCGCGCGTCATCGCCGGAACGGTGGACATCGGCGCGTATGAATTTCAGTCCCCCGTGCATTTTGTAAATGTCAGCAATACCGCGCCGGTTTCACCATTCACCAATTGGGGCACCGCCGCGACGAACATTCAGGATGCCGTGGATGCTGCGGCTGCCGGGGATTTCGTCGTCGTGAGCAACGGTGTTTACAATGTCGGCGGACGCGCAGTCTATGGCACAGAAACCAACCGCGTGGTCCTGACCAACGCTGTCACATTGATGAGCCTGAACGGCCCCACCAATACCTTGATCGTCGGCGGAATCCAACAGCGTTGCGTATATGTCGGGAGCAATTCGTGGTTGAGCGGCTTCACGCTGACCAACGGCCAGACGGCCGGCAGCGGCGACCTCACCAACGAGCAAAGCGGCGGCGGCGCTTGGTGTGAAACCGGCGGGGTCATTTCCAATTGCATTGTGACGCGGAACATCATGGCTGGTTTTCATTCCGGGCTGGGCGGCGGAATTTATGGTGGAACAATTTGGAACAGCACCATCGCCAGCAACTCTGCGTATTTTGGCGGCGGCGTGGCGGCGGCCACGGTTTTCAACTGCCTGATCATCAGCAACAGCACTTACACCTCGGGACTCGCCGGTGGTGGCGGGGCGTATTCATGCACCTTGAGCAACTGCACCCTCATCGCGAACGGCGGAGATGGCAACGGCGGCGGAGCTTATAACTGCGTGCTGAACAGTTCCGTCATCAGTAATAACTCGTGTTGGTATGATGGCGGTGGCGCGTATAACTCAACCCTGACGAATTGCCAAATTACCGGCAACAGTGCCGGGGTCGGAGGCGGAGTTTATCTGGGAATGATTAATAATTGCATATTGAACGGCAATTCGGCCAGCACTGGCGGGGCTGCCGATAACGGCATTTTGACTGGCTGTATCATCATAAACAATGTTGCGACCACCAGCGGTGGCGGAAGCTATGGCTCCGTCTTGAACAATTGCACTCTCACGGGCAACTCTGCGCCCCGGGGCAACGGCATGGCCTTTGGGACAGCCACTAATTGCATTTTATATTTTAACTCCGGAACCGGGACGAATTACATTTCGGCCACCCTTGATTACTGCTGCACCACGCCGCTGCCGCCCGGCGGCATCGGCAACTTCACGTCCGACCCCTTGCTCGTGAACCCGGCC
>CAIJNQ010000202.1 GCA_903822015.1 uncultured Verrucomicrobia subdivision 3 bacterium
ACGGCTGCGGCCTCGGCTTGAGTATTGCCCAGTGGATTGTCTCCGCGCATCATGGGGTCATCCGCATCACGTCGGCGGATCACCGGACGACGGTCACCGTCCGTTTGCCGCTCGCGTCCGGACCGGAAATTTCATGAAACCATGGCCTGCCATACTCCTCGCCTGTCTGCTGACGGGTTGTGCGCATTATGCCTCGCAGCCGCTGGCCCCGGACCAATCCGCCGCGCAGCTCGATGCCCGCCGGCTGGAAGATCCCGGCCTGAAAATGTTCCTTGAAAAAAATTCCGGCCGGGAAATTCCGGATTGGCCGAAGACCAGTTGGAATTTCCCGGAATTGACGCTCGTCGCATTTTATGACCATCCTGGCCTCGAAGTCGCCCGCGCGCAATGGCTCGTCGCACAGGCGGGATTGAAAACGGCCGGCGCCCGGCCCAACCCGTCAGTTTCCTTCAACCCCGGTTATGATACCCAGATCCCCGGCAACTATAGCCCGTGGCTCCTGCCCGTAACCCTGGATCTGCCGGTTGAAACGGCCGGCAAACGCGGCCAGCGCCTCGCCGAGGCCGCAAAAATTGCCGAGTCCGCGCGGTGGGATTTTGTTTCCGCTCTCTGGCAGATCCGTAGCGGTGTTCGCTCGGGTCTGCTGGATTTGACCATCGCCACCCGCCGGTCGGAACTGCTGCAAACTCAGTTCGCCGCGCAGACCCGGATCATGCTTCTGCTGCAACAGCGTTTTGACGCCGGCGAAATCGCCCGCCCGGAACTGACGGCGGCGCAAATTGCCATGAGCAAAACGCTCCTTGATTTGAACGACGCGCAGTCGCAAAAATCCGCCGCCCGTTCGCGCCTGGCCGAAGCGCTCGGCCTGACCGAGGCCGCGCTGGCCGGCCAGGAATTGAATTTTGATTTTTCGACGGGCGCGGCGGACGCGCTCACGACCGCGGACGCGCGCCGCCTGGCGCTGCGATCCCGCGCGGACATTCTGGGCGCGCTCGCCGATTACGCAGCGGCGGAGGCCGGCTTGCGCTTGGAAATCGCCAGACAATATCCCGATCTGCATTTCGGCCCCGGCTACGCCTGGAATTCCGGCAACGCCGGGGACAACCAGTGGTCCCTCGGCTTGACGCTGGAACTGCCTGTGCTTGACCAGAATCAAGGTCCGATTGCCGAAGCCCGGGCCCGGCGACAACTCGCCGCTGCAAAATTTATTGAATTGCAATCCCGGGTCATCGCTGGGATTGACCGCGCCGTCGCCGAGTTTCACGTGGCGGAACAACAATTGCAAACGGGCGCCGGATTGCTCGCCGCCGAACTGCAGCAGCAAGGCTCCGCGCAGGCCCAGCGCGAGGCTGGGGCGGCGGACCAGTTGCCTGCGCTCAACGCGCAGTTGGAATCGGCCGGCGCTTCCTTGGCGCAACTCGAGGCTGAGACGCGGTTGCAGGCGGCCTTCGGTCAGTTGGAGGACGCGTTGCAAAGTCCGTTGACCTTGTCCCCGGCGGTTGTCCGGCAAATGCAAATAACTTCTCCGCCTGGAAACGCTTTCAAACCATGAACTGTAAATATACGCCCCCCCTTCTGGCCGCCGTTTGCGGTGCCCTGATTTTATCCGGCACCACCCGGGCGATGGCTGGCGCCGATGAGAATTCCGCGGCGGAAGAAAAGATCGTCACCGAGGTTTCGGTCCGGACCGGCAAAATCACCACGGCCACGCTGCACGGTTACGTGTCCGCCTACGGTTCCATTGAAACCGCGCCCGCCACGGCGGATCAGCCCGCCGCCGGTGCGCAATTGGGGGCCCCCTCGGCCGGTGTGGTGACTAAGGTGGACGTCATCGAGGGGCAGCACGTTGAAAAGGGCGATGCGCTGGTGGAATTGAATTCGGCGGCGGCCGCCGCCGAGGTGGAGCGGCAGAAAACATTGTACGCTCAGCAAAACACGTCGCTGAAAAGCTTGCAGGACGCCGAGGCGCAATTGGCCTTGTTGCGCATCTCCGCGCCGGTCGCCGGCACGGTCGTGCGCATCAATGTCCAGCCCGGTCAGTCGGTGGATATGAGTACCGTTGTCGCAGAGGTGATGGATTTGAACCGGCTCGCCGTGAGCGCGGAAATTCCCTCGGCCGAGGCCGGGGATTTGAAGCCCGGCGATCCGGTCGAGGTGTCGGCCAGGTTGCCGGTGATGACGCGGCTTTTGTTTGTCAGTCCGCATGTGAACCGGGACAACGACACGGTCCTGGTGCGCGCCCTGTTGCCGGGGGCGGGCGGGCTCCGCCCTGGGCAGTTTGTTTCATTGCGCATCGTCACGGCGGTTCATGCTCATTGTCTCGCCGCTCCGGTCGAAAGCGTGGTGACGGATGAGCACGGCCAGAGTGTCATTGCCCTGGTCAACGGCAGCGAGGCGACTCGGTTGCCCGTGCAGACCGGCTTGCGTGAAAACGGCTTGGTCGAGGTCGCCGCGCCCGGCCTGCAGGCGGGGCAGGGGGTGGTGACCGTCGGTGCTTATGGCTTGCCGGAGAAAACTCGGATCCGCCTGGTGGAGGCTTCCGGTGACCTATCCGCGTCCACCAATTCCGCCGCCGCCAAATGAAGCCCGAACTCGTTTCGCCTTTGGGGCGCTTCGCCACCCGGCACGCGCTGTCCATTACGTTCATCGCGGCGGCCTTGTGTTTGTTGGGGATCTTTTGCGCCCTCCGGATGCCCTCTTCCGTTTTTCCGCAGACGAATTTTCCGCGCGTCGTCATCCTCGCCAATAACGGCATCATGCCCGCTGACGAAATGATGGCGACCGTCACCCGCCCCATCGAGGAGGCCTTGAAGGATATTCCCGGAGCGCTCACCGTGCGCTCGGCCACCAAGCGTGGTTCGGCCCAGATCAATGTCTTCTTCAACTGGAATGTGGACATGCCCCAGTCTGAATTGTATGTGCTGGGCCGGCTGGCCCAAATCCGCGGCGACCTGCCCGCTACGGTCTCCACGGAAATTGAGCGCATCACCTTCTCGGCGTTTCCCATCATCGGTATCAGCCTGACCAGTTCAAACCGTGATATCACCTCCCTTTGGGAGACGGCCAATTACGAATTGAAGCCGCGCTTCCTCCAGATTCCCGGCGTCGCCCGCGTCGAAATCACCGGTGGCCGCGCTCCGGAATATCACGTGGTCGTGGATTCCCTCAAATTGTCGGCGGCCCGTCTCGGTTTGTCGGACGTGAGTGACGCGCTGGCCAAAAACAATCTTTTCGCGCCCGCCGGCATGCTGGAGGAAAATTATCACCTGTATTTGACGACCGTGGACGGGCGGGTCCGTTCGGCCGGGGAAATTGGAAACCTGGTGATCGCGGTTCACGGTGGCCATCCGGTCCGGATCCAGGACGTGGCGCGTGTCGAACGCGGGGCGGAGCCGGTCTTCAAATCCGTGTCCGCCCAGGGCCGCGACGCCGTCCTGTTGAACATCCAAAGCCAGGCGGACGGCAGCACCTTGGAGATCGCCGCCGCCTTGAAACAACAATTGCTCCAGCTCCGGCGGGAATTGCCGCCGGACCTGCACCTCGGGTTTTTCTACGATCAATCGCTCTTCGTGCGCGATTCGGTTCGCAGCGTGTGCGACGCGATTGTGTTCGGCCTCATTTTATCCGTGCTGATTCTGTATTTCTTTCTCAAAAACTGGGGCAGCGTGTGGACGGCCATTGTCACGATTCCCATCACAGTCCTGGTCACGATTATCGCCATGAAGCTCGGCGGCATGAGCTTCAATATGATGACCCTCGGCGGGATTGCGGCGTCCATCGGCCTCTTGATCGACAATGCCATCATTGTCGTTGAGGCGATGTGCGTGAAAATCGCCGCCGGCCGCCCGCGCCTGGCCGGAATTCAGGAGGCCATCGGCGAAATTGTCACCCCCCTTATCGGCTCGACTCTGACGCCGGTGGTGGTGTTCCTGCCGCTCGCTTTTTTGTCCGGGGTCGCCGGCGTTTTTTTTCGCGCCCTCGCGTTGACCATGGTCGTTTCCCTGCTCACCTCCTTGGTTTTGGCGCTCACCTTGACGCCCTCGTTGGCCGCGTGGTTTATCCGCGACCGCGCCCGGACGGACCCCGGCCGCGGGCCGGGCGGGCCGGAGGGCGGCTGGCTCCTGCGGCGCGTTGTCCTTTTTTACGAACGCGCTCTGCGCGCGGCTTTGCGGTTTCGCTGGGTCACCCTGCTGGCTTGTGGCGCGGTGATGGTTTCTTCGGTGTTCATTTACCGGCAGTTGGATTCCGATTTTCTCCCCGAATTTGATGAAGGCGGTTTTATCATCGATTTCTGGGCGCCGCCCGGCACGAGCCTCACCGAAACCTCCCGCCAGCTGGCGGACGTGGAAAGGATCTTGTCCGCCAACCCCGACGTGGAAAGTTATTCGCGCCGGCTCGGCGCGGAATTAGGTCCATTCGTCACCGAGGCGTATCGCGGCGACTTCGCGGTCAAGCTCAAGGCCGGCCGCAAGCATTCCACCCCGGAGGTCATCGCCGGTTTGCGCCGCACTTGCAATGAACAATTTCCCGCGTTCCGTTGGGATTTTCCGGGTATTCTCACCGATGTGATCGGTGATTTGCAGATGACCCCCGACCCGATCGAGATCAAATTGGTCTCGCCGGATTTGCCGTGGCTCAAGCAAACCGCGCCGCGCGTGGAGGCGGAGATCAAAAAGATTCCCGGGGTCGTGGATACCTTCGATGGCCTGACCGAAACCGGCCCGTCGATCAATTTTCGCGTGCGTGCCGCGGACGCGGCGCGATTTGGCCTGAGTGTTCAGGATATCGCCGGAGCCGTGAATAGCGCGTTGCTTGGCCAGACCGCCTCGTACGTCTTGGCCGGCGACCGCATTGTCAACATCCGGGTCCTGGTGGAGCCCCAAAGCGTGAATCAGCTTTCCGGTTTGCGTGAACTGCCTTTGCGCGCCGGCAACGGCACGGTCGTTCGCCTCGCGCAGGTCGCTGACGTGAGCCTGGAGCCGAGCGAAGTTGAGTTGGTGCGCGATGATTTGCGACAGGACATCATCGTTTCCGCGCGGCTCGAAGGCCGCGACCTCGGCGGCGCCATGCGGGAAATTCAGGACAAATTGGGTCGGTTGGATTGGCTGCCCGCCGGCGCGGTCGAATACGGCGGGCTTTACCAGCAGCAACGGGAATCTTTCCGCAACCTCGTGCTGGTCTTGCTCGCGGCCATCCTGCTCGTGTTTACTGTGTTGCTGGTTGAATTCCGCTCGTTCAACGAGCCGGTGGCGATTGTCTTCGGTGCCATCTTGGCGATGTTTGGAACCGTTGCGGCCCTGTGGCTCACCGGGATCACCCTGAACATCGTTTCCTTCCTGGGCGCAATCATCGGGGTCGGCATCGTTGCCAAAAACGGGATTCTCATGCTCGATTTCGTGCAGCAATTGGAAGCCGGGGGCGTGGAATTGGTCGAGGCCCTGGTTCGTTCCGGTCACCGGCGTCTCCGGCCGGTGCTCATGACCTCGCTTGCCGCCGCGCTGGGGATGTTGCCGCTGGCGTGGGGAATCGGCTCGGGTGCGGAAATGCTGCGCCCCCTGGCCGTCGCGGTCATCGGTGCGTTGTGTATCTCCGTGGTGCTGTCCCTCGTCGCTACCCCCACGGTTTATTATATCCTGTTGCGCATGCGTGCCCGGCCGGTTTGAAGCGACTGGGTGGTGATCCGTCAGTGATCTTTCTGCGGGCTACGCCGCCGCCGTGGGGTGTGGCCTTATGTTTTCGCGGAATGTCGGGTGGCTTCGTTGGGGCGCTTTGGCCTCATTCACCGTCGAAATAATACTGCCACTTGATCCGGCGTGGCTCGGGTCTTTTGTTGGCTGCCATTTGACAAAACTCCATTGGTGGATAGATTTTAAGTGTTCGTTTAGGTTTAGTTTCAAGCCGGCCTGCTTCGATTTTTTCACAGGCCGGCTTTTTTATTGCCCGCCGGCGGGCTGGAACGCCAAATGCATAAAGCAATCCGACGCCAACTGGTCAGACAATTTTTACATTGTCCAAACAGCTTCTCGGGAGGCATCGGATTGCACCAAAAAAGCTAGCAACCGTTATGCCGGAATCAGGTTTGCCTGATGCACTGGCCTGTCCATCCGTACCCCTAAAAATAGTTGTATTCTTGATGATTCGATTTGGATTATTTTCTCGCGCTTTTTTTAATTTAAAAAATGATCGAGGCGATTGGGAAGATTTTATTTCCGCGTCAGCCGGCGTGGCAGCGCAAAAGGCAGATGCGAATCATGCTGTGGATTATTCCTGCGGCAATTTGTTTTGCTTTATTGGTCGGGGCGTTGATTTATCTTGCGAATTCCAAGCGATAAGCCGGGGAACAATGACCTTTGTTTCCGAAACGGATTTTAATATAGGGGCAGGTTGTTCCTGCCGCTGGGTTCCCTTGATCTCTTGGCCAGAGAGGATTGGTTTTTTGTCTGATTTAAGAGCAGTTGCGTTCGGCTGAAACTCTTTTATTCGGATGGGTGGAAGTCATCTTGCCCGGGTCCGTCAATAATTATGGTTTCCCATGTCCCGCTTCCGAT
>CAIJNQ010000203.1 GCA_903822015.1 uncultured Verrucomicrobia subdivision 3 bacterium
CCGGCCTGTTCCGCGATGGCCTGCGAACCGTCGGTGCTGCCGTTATCGGCGATGACAATCTCGCCGCGCACCCCGGAGCGCTCGAGGCCGAGCTTGGCCTTCGCAATGCAGCGCGCGAGCGTTTCCGCCTCGTTAAGGCACGGCATCAGGATGGTCAGTTCCACGGGATCACTCATGGAAAAAACTTACCAAATGATGGCGCGGCTTGGCGAGCGCGAGTTTGGCAGGCTCAGTTCAATTTGACGAGATACCAGTCCACCGGGCCGGATGCGGCGCGGAGGTCGAGCGGAATGGTGGCCACGACCTGCGCGTTCATCTGCTTCAACCAGCCGTCGAGGGTGTAATGGTACCACCCCAGGTTTGACGGTTTCAGCAGAATATATTCGATGCCGCGCCCTTTCACGGCCGCCGACGGGTCATCGGGGCATACCTGTTCGATGCGGCGCGAACCGAAGGGACGCCAGAGCGACGTCTCCGGATCGTCAAAGGTGATCAGGCCCAGAACGGTCAGGTCCGGCGGAAGCAGTTCGCGCGCCGGGGCGAATCCATCGCTGCGCTGGCCATAGACCGAATAGACTTCCGCCGCGTGCGCCAGCAGCTTTGAATCCGGCCGGCGGGCGGCGATTTTTTCCAAAACGGCCCCGCCCGGAAACAGCGGACGCGCCGGCGAAATCACCAGTAACCCGGCGGCTGAGAGGAAGACCAGGAACGCCGCCAGCCGCCACCAGGGTTTCCGCACCAGCCGTTCGTGGCCGGCCGCCACCAGCAGCACCGGCAGCAGCAGCGGATAATAGGGCGCCAGAATGCGGGCGAGGGCGATGATGTTGGACTGGGTCATCACCGCAAGCAGTGAAATCACCGGCGCCCAACGCACACAGGCCAGCCAGAGCGGAGAGCCGGCGGGCGGCCTGCCGGTCCGGACAAAAACGGCGGCTAGAACGCTCGCCAGCAAAAGCAGGGAAACCCCGAAACCCAGACCGGCGCCCTCCTCCATCTGCAATTCGGTCGCCGAAAAACTGACCGCATCCGGCTCCAGCATCGCCTGCCCCAGCTGCTCCGTGACCCGGGCCGGAATCAGATTCGTCACCGCGCGGTTCCAGGCTTTGGCCGGGGGAAAGACGGGCGGGTTGAAATTATCCACCACGATCAGGCCGGTGTTCACGGCCGTCCGCAGCAGCGCCACATGTTTGGGATGGTTGCCGGCCAATTCCGCGCCGGACCATTCGCCGGAATAGTGGAGGTTCAATACAATCGTCGGCAGCGCGGAGGCGAAAACGGCGACCAGGCCCACCGCCAGCGTTTTCAACGGCCGGCGGAAAATCAAATTCAGCGAGGGCAACAGGGCGACGGCCCACGGCAGCAGCAGCGGCAGACAGGCGGTTTTGGCGCTGGTCATCATCGCGGCGGCCAACACGGAGGCGAATAAATCGCGCGGCGAGCGCGAAACTTTTGCGCGCAGGGCAAAATCCACCGCCGCGAGCGCAAACGGCGCGCCGAACAGGTCGTTGCCGATGCTGCCGGCCTGGAGCAAAAAACAATAGCCGGTCGGCACCAGCCACATCCACGACCACGCCACGCGCCGCCGGACACCCAGCCGCGTAAACACGCTGAACACCAGCCCCGGCAGCAGCAGGAAGGAAGCGAGGTTGACGAGAAACAGCGGCCGGTCGGTTTTCAGGAGCGCGAAGAGCGGCGCGGAAACCCATTCGATGCCGCAGGAACGATTGTTGATGCGCGGGAAAAACGTGTGAATCCAGTGCCAGTGCCCCGCGGCGAGCCAGTGCAGCACCCGCGGCTCGCGATAGGCCAGCGCGTCGTAATTGGACGGCGCATACATGGCGCCGCCGAGAAACGCCAGGGCGGCCAGAATCAAAAACGCCAGCGGAAAGGGACGACGAAAACGGCGGACAACCTTTTGCCAGCGGAACGCCGGGCCGGCCGGCGCGGAGGCGTGCCGGCGCCAGACCAGCCACGCTCCCAGACCCAGCGCCAGTGCGACGGCGTAGCCGCCGGCGTTGAGCTGATGCAGCGCGGACAGCGCCCAGCCCGCGCAATTCAGATACGCGCAAAACCAGATCCAAAACAAAACGAGCGTCGGCATTTCCCGCAGAGTTTCCCCGCCACGGATTTTGAAATCAATCAAATTGGTCCCCGCGAAGCGGGTCCGGCTAAATTTAGGTTTGCGCCGGCGTCTGAAATCGGAAATCGTCAATCGCAAATCACCAATTGAATTATGCCCTCATTCGACATTGTTTCGCAGGTCAACACGATGGAAATCGAGAACGCGGTCAATCAGGCCAAAAAGGAGCTGGCCAACCGCTTTGATTTCAAGGGCAGCAAATGGGAACTCATTGTGGAGAAAACCGACATCAAGCTGACCGCCGATAATGAGTGCAAGGTCGCCACGCTGAATGAAAGTGTC
>CAIJNQ010000204.1 GCA_903822015.1 uncultured Verrucomicrobia subdivision 3 bacterium
GCCTCGGCCACGCGCGCCGGCTCATCCACTTCGAGCGCGAGCGGCCTGGCGGTGCTGACCGCGCAAAAGCCGCAGGCGCGCGTGCAGCGGTCGCCGGCGATCATGAACGTGGCGGTGCCTTTCTCCCAGCATTCCCAGTGGTTCGGGCACTTGGCGCTTTCGCAGACCGTGTGCAGCTTCAATTCGTCGAGCAGTCCGCGCGTACGCGCGAAGCTGTCCGACGTGGGCAGGGCGATGCGCAGCCATTCCGGCAGGCGCGGACGCGGTTTCAATTCGGTCGTTGTCATTTATGTTGTCCGCAGATTACACAGATTTTCGCAGATGGAAACAGGCTTAATGAAGCCACGCAAGAAGGCGAAACCGGCGTGAAACAAATCATCCCCGCTTAAGGTTTTCAAAAAAGACGGGCAATTCTTCCGGGCCGAAATCCGCCAACACCCGGCCATCCACGTCCAGCACAGGGGCGAGATCCTGCCCCGACAGGCGGACCATCTCAGCCAATGCAGCCTCATCCGCAATCACGTCCAGCTTTTCATAAACAATGTGGTGTTCGTCGAGCCAGCGCATCGCCTGGTGACACCAACCGCAGTTCGGCTTGATAAATAAGCGGGTTTTCATCGTCTAAACATTATTGGCCAGCAAGTTTGGCTAACTGTATATCAAATACTGGCGGTGTTTTCGTATAATCCGTCAGAAACATTACATTAACAATCAATTCGGGGAAAGCGGCAGTCCGATCCTCAAAGACAGCTTGATATTCCTGCGTAATATTTTCCGGAGTTCGCGCCTCATTACAGCCAACAACTTTGAAGACTGACCCTTTTGGCGCAACACCAAGGATTATATCATCCCCTTTAGGATTATTAACAAAATTAGGAACAACTTCTTTAGGAAGACCGTATATATCTTGACCAACATAAATGGTCCAAGAATCCTTGAATCGGAAAATATAGCAGTCGTGCTGAAGAATATACGTCTTCCCAATTTTTTCCGAATAAGGATATCTTGCGCTGACGTCCTTGATGCTGCTACAGCCTTGTAATGACAAGACAACAAAAAACAAGCAAGAGATTTTAATCTTCGTAAGGTACATTATCACCCGCCAATCTGCTTCTGGTAATCCGCCGGCGAGAGCAGTGCGTTCAGTTCGGCGGGATTGCTCAGCTTGATTTTAAAAAACCCGCCGCCGGCATACGGGTCGGTGTTCACCAGCGCGGGATTATCGGTGACGGGCTGGTTCAGTGCCACAATTTCGCCGCTCAGTGGGGAATAAATGTCGCTTGCGGTCTTGACGGATTCCACCACAGCGCAGGCTTCGCCAGACCTTACCCGGCGCCCGGCGTCGGGCAGTTCGACAAAAACGACATCGGTCAGTTCGGCCTGCGCATGGTCGGTGATGCCGACGGTGGCGGTGTCGCCACTGACGCGCACCCATTCGTGTGATTTGGCGTATTTCAGATCAGAAGGAATGTTGCTCATAAATCGTGCCAGTATTTCACAGCAAAGACGCAAAGTGCAAAGGAAAAAGTTTAGACAGGAATTTCACAAATCAACACCAATAGAAATTCCAGATCCTGATTTTGTAAAAACCGTTGTGTTTCGCGTCCGGTTGTTACCCGAACATTTCCTTGTTGATCACGCCCTCGGCGACCCGGGTCACCGGACCGGTCATCTCAATCGCAAAATCGTCCGCGATCTCAATCTGAATGCGTCCGCCGGGCATATGGACGGTGATGGACCGGTCGCACAGGCCGAGTTTATGGGCCACGGACGCCGCCGCGCTGCTGCTACTACCGCTCGCCAGCGTGTAGCCCGCGCCACGCTCCCAAATCTCAATCTGAATGTTCGCACGGTCGAGAACTTTCATCAATTGAACGTTGATGCGCCGGGGAAAACGCGCGTGGGTTTCGAGCAGGGGCCCGATCTGCCGCGCCAGTTCGGGGCTGATTTTGGGCAGCGGCAGCACGCAATGCGGATTGCCGACGGTGGCGGCGCAGAAACTGAATTTCTGCCCGCGCAGATGGATCGCTTCGTTGATGACTTCACGACGCGGACCATCCACGGGAATTTCATCGCTCCAGAAACTGACTTTGCCCATCTCGACGCGTACTACTTTGCCGCGTTCCATCACGGTGGCTTTAACCATGCCGCCGGGCGTCTCAATGGCAAACTCATCTTTGCCGACATGTTTTTTATCAAACAGATAGCGCGAGAAAATACGCAGGCCGTTGCCGCTTTTTTCCGCCTCACTGCCGTCGGGATTGAAAATGCGCAGGCCAAACGGCGCTTTTTTTGAGGGCAGCGGGCCGAGCAAAATCCCGTCCGAGCCGACCCCATAGTTACGATGGCAGATGGTTTTGACCTGTTCGGTCGTCAGCGTTGCTGACAGGTCTTTCGGATTCAAGACGATGTAGTCATTGCCAAGCGCGTGATATTTTGAAAAAGCATTTTTCATCCGGATGAGCATAGCTCGCCGCGCTGGAGCCGTAAAACAGATTTAAGAATTTCTAGCGCTTGCCGCCCCGGTCTTCGTCCTCCAGATGAAACTTATGCAAGGCACGATGAATGACGGGTCCAAAAATGATTCCAAGGATGGCAATCAACGCGATACCGCTGAACAACGCGTAGCAACCGGCAAAGATTTTTCCGCCGTCGGTCTGCAACGTAGCGACCGGGCCCATGCCCGAAAGAATCATCGCAGCGTTGAGGAAGGCGTCAATCCAAGGCAATTTTTCAAAAAAGTGATAACCCGTCATGCCGATGCCGAGCGAGCCGACGATAATCGTGACGCCTAACGCCGCGTGATGCACAAGCCGCCGGTAAAAGACTTTGCGCGGCAGCAATGGTTTGGTGCGATGCTCGAACATTCAGCAACGACCTTCGGTTTTTGGGATCACCACACTCCCGGTGATTTCGCGAACATCGCCGATTTTTTTGCTTTTCATGAAATCACGGATACCGGCGATGACTTGCAGGGATGTCTGCGGTTCGTAGAAATTTGCCGTGCCGACCGCCACGGCCGTCGCGCCGGCGATGAGAAATTCGATGGCATCGTCCGCGTTCTGGATGCCGCCCATGCCGATGATGGGAATCTTCACAGCCTGCGCCGCCTCACAGACGAGCTTGATGGCGATGGGCTTGATCGCCGGCCCGGTCAAACCGCCAGTGACGTTTGCCAGCTTTGGCTTGCGGGTATGAATGTCGATGGCCATCGCGGGGAAACTGTTAGTTACAGCCAGCGCATCGCTGCCGGCGTCCTCGGCGGCCCGGGCGAGTTGCGCGATATTCGGAACGTTCGGACTCATCTTGGTGATGAGCGGCAGAGTCGTGGCCTGGCGACAGGCGGCGACGACCTGGGCGAGCAACGTGCAATCCGTGCCGAACTGGGCGCCGCCGGCCTTGATGTTCGGGCAAGAGACGTTTAGTTCAAGCGCGCCAACCCCGCCGAGCGCGTCAAATCGGCGCGCTACCTCCGCATACTCTTCGACCGTGGTGCCCCAGATATTGATGATGGTCGGCACCTGCAGCGCCGCCAGAAACGGCCAGTATTTGGCGATGAAGCCGTCCACGCCCGGTCCTTGCAAGCCGATCGCGTTGAGCATGCCGCTGGTAGTTTCGGCAGTGCGCGGCGTGGGATTGCCGGGAACGGGATTGAGCCGGATACCCTTGACAGTGACCGCCCCGAGCAGGTTCAGGTCAATCAGCCGGGCATATTCAGCGCCGTAGCCAAAGGTGCCGGAGGCAACCGTCACCGGATTCTGCATGGTCAACCTGCCAATTTTGACGGATAAATTCATGGCGCCACCTCCCAAGCAATGCGGCGCGAATCAAACACGGGGCCTTCGGTGCAGGTGCGCTGATATTCCCAACTGTCGCCGGCTTTCACCTTGATGACACA
>CAIJNQ010000205.1 GCA_903822015.1 uncultured Verrucomicrobia subdivision 3 bacterium
CCAAGGACGTGCTCTACCAACTGAGCTACATGGGCGCACTCGTATCATAGTCCAGCCTGATAGCAATGTGCAAAACGACAAAAACCCATTCCCCTCACTCATTTTCACTTGAAAATTCGAGGGGCAATCGGCTGTTTGACTTTTTACGGACTTGCTACGCTTGACAAACTATGAAACGACGACTTGCTTGTCAACACACAATTTATTTATTTCCGGGTTGTCTAATCAAGCTCGTTTTTCAATTTTCTTCGACAAAATCATCCGCGCCCGATCCAGCGACGCATCCATGTCGCCGCAGATGTTTTCCAGCCCCAGCCGATCAATGAATCCGGCCCGGGTGAGGGCAAACAGGGGCTGCGAATGCGGGGCGCAGAGGATGAGCGATTTTTTCTGCTTCGACAATTTTTCAAACAAATCCTCGAGGGCATCCAAGCCGGTCGCGTCGAGGGCGAGCACGTCGCGCATCCGCAGGATGAGAACTTCCGGCAACTGGCCCGACCGCCGCAGGGAGGTTTCCAATTTATCGGCCGCGCCGAAAAAGAACGCGCCAAAAATCCGGAACACCATGACGCCCTCGGGGATGGTTTTGCCCACGGGCGACTGCCCGGGCGCATTGCCCTGGGTGAGGTCCTCCTCCGCGCTGACGCGCGTGGTTTCGGAGAGCCGCTTCACCAGCAACGCCGACGCAAGGATCAGCGACGCGCCCACCGCCGTCGGCAAATCCACGGCGATGGTCAGCGCGAAGGCGCAAAGAAAAATCATCACGTCGCTTTTCGGCCAGCGCTGCAAACGCGCAAACTGATGCCACTCGCCCATCCGCAACGACACGACCACAAGGACAGCACTCAAGGCCGCCATCGGAATGTCCTTAGCCAGAGGGGCGGCCACCAGCAAAATCACCAGCAGCGTCAGGGCATGAATCATACCGGCCACCGGCGTCTGCCCGCCGCTGCGGACATTGGTCGCGGTGCGCGCGATAACGCCCGTCACCGGCATGCCGCCGAAGATTCCCATCACCATGTTAGCCACGCCCTGCCCCATCAATTCCTGGTTCGAGTCATGCCGGTCGTCAATCATCCCATCCGAGACAACCGCTGACAGCAGCGACTCAATGGCGCCCAGGACCGCGACCGTCATTGCGGTCGGCACGAGGGAACGCCACGCCTCCAGGGACAACGACGGCCAGTGCGGCAAGGGCAGACTTCGCGGCATGTCGCCGAATTGCGAACCCAGCGTGGCGATCCCGAACTTATCGTGGAACTGGAAAAAGACCGACGCCAGGGCCGCCAGCACCACCACCACCATTGAACCCGGCAGGCGCCGGCCGATTTTTTTGGGCCAGAACCAGATGGCCAGGGTCGCCACCACCGCCAGGAGCACCGTGGGGAGGTTGGGGTGAAAGCCGGCAGACAGAATGCGCAACTTGCCGACGAAGTCCGGCGGCAGTCGGGTTTCCAGCCCGAAAAAATCCTTGAGCTGCGTGCTCATGATGATGATCGCGATGCCGCTGGTGAAGCCGGTCACCACGGGAAACGGGATGAACCGGATCATCGTGCCGAGTTTGCTGGCACCCATCACAAACAACATCACGCCGGCCATCAGCGCACAGGCGACCAGCGACTCCGGCCCGTGAGCGAGGACGATGGGGGCCAGCAAAGGCACGAACGCGCCCGCCGGCCCGCCGATCTGGACGCGCGAACCGCCGAACGCGGAAACCAGAAACCCGCCGATGATAGCCGTGAAAATGCCGGTCTCCGGCTTCAGCCCCGACGCAATGGCCAGGGCCATGGACAGGGGCAACGCCACAACGCCGACGATCAGCCCGGCGGTCAGGTCGGCGGAAAAGGCCGGCGCCGAATAATTTTTCAGCGTGTCGACCAGCTTCGGCCGAAATGAAAAGGTCCAATCCATTTTTTTGTCGGATGAAAATTCCTTGGGGATAATTCTGCGCCCACGGCGGCGAAATTCAAAGGATTTTGATTTACCGAAATTGCCAGAAGCAAGCCGTGGATTGCACCGCGCCCGGAACCGCGGCCACGGGTCACGCCCGCGGATGCGCCGCGTCGTAGGCTTTTTTCAACCGCTCGGTCGTGACGTGGGTATAGACCTGGGTCGTGACCAGATGCGCATGCCCGAGCAATTCCTGCACGCTCCGCAAATCGGCGCCGGCATCCAACATATGGGTGGCGTAACTGTGGCGGAGCTTGTGCGGGGTGAGACCCGGGTCCAGACCCGCGAGGGCGAGATATTTTTTCAACCGGCGGGAAAGCTGCAACGGCCGGACCGGGGCAACCCTCCGGGTTTCCGCAAAAAACACCGGTTCCAAGGCGGTCGGCGGCCGCTTTAAGGTACCCCAGTAATTATGGATCGCCTGCAAGGCTGGCTCGCCGACCGGCAGCAGTCGTTCCTTTTTGCCCTTGCCCCGCACCCGCACGAGGCGCTCCGGCCAGTCCAGATCACCCGCGAGCAGCCCGCAGAGTTCGCTGACGCGCAAGCCGCAGGAATAAATGGTTTCCAAGATCGCGACGTCGCGATAACAAATGCTGGCGGAGACCGGCCGCCCGGCGGTTGGTTTTTTTGGCGTGGCCAGCGGCAGCAACGGCGCGACCAGCAGGGCTTCCATCTGCTCGCGCGTCAAAAATTTCGGCAGCCGTTTTTCCGGTTTCGGCAGCGAGAGGTTTTTAATGGGCGAAGCCGCGGCGCCGCCGTGCCGGATGAGGAACCGGTAAAACGTGCGCAAGGCGGAAAACCGCAACTGCACCGCCGCGCGACTCAAGCGGGCACGACCCAGAAAGCGGACAAAGCTCCGGAAATCATCACGCAGCAGCCGCCCCCAGTCCGGCGGCGACGCGTGCTGCTCGAGATGCCAATGATGAAACTGAGCCAGCGCCTGCCGGTAATTCCGCAGGGTGTACACCGACGCGCCCCGATCCGTCGCGAGATGCGCGAGGAATCTGGAAATCCACGGGTCGCGGATTTCGGGTTGGGCCGGCGGCATTTCCATACCGGGCTTTTTTAACCACGAAACACACGAAACACACGAACGAAGTTGAGAAATCGATTTTGCGGGTCCGACCGGTTCAGAGAAAATCCAAGACGAGCCGCAAAAACTCCTCCGGCTGGTCCGCATGAACCCAATGGCCGGCTGCGGGAATGGTTTTAATCGCAGCCGCCGGAAACCAATCACGAATCAGCGGCTCGTCCGAGGCATTGATATAATTGGATTGGCCGCCGCGGATAAAGAGCGCCGGCTTGAGGAAGGGCCCCGAACCGGACACCGGCTGACCGAGTTGCCAATAGTTGTCCGCCAGCCCGCGCAGATTCAATTTCCAGAAAAATGCCCCGGCAGAATCCCGCCCGAGATTTTTCAGCAGGAAGCGCCGCAGAGCGAGGCCGGGAATCTGCGGGGCGAGGGCGTCCTCAATTTCCTGCCGGGTCGAATAAGATTTCAAATCCAGCGCCAGCTGGGCGGCGATCAGGTCCGCATAGACCGGCGGATAGGCACGCGGCGCCATGTCGGAGACGATGAGTTGATCCACCCGATCCGGAAATTGGAGCGCGAGCTGCATCGCCGTCTTGCCGCCCATCGAATGGCCGATGACCCCCGAGCTGGGGATGCCCTGCGCCGCCATGAACCGGGCCACATCTGCTGCCATCAGCGGATAATTCATCTCGTCACTGTGAGGCGATTGACCATGGTTACGCAGATCCACGGCAAAAACCTGAAATAATTTCGCCAACTGCAGGGTGATATGGTACCAGTTGTCCGAAGAACCGAACAGCCCGTGCAGAAGAACGACCGGCCGGCCACGCCCGAAGGTTTTGAAATGAAGTTGCACGCTGGAGCGAATATTGGTCAGTGGTCGCGGGATTAAAATGCCGGCGGCGCGGTTGGACACATCCAGGGTTATTGGACCAGCACCAGCACCACGGCGGGCTGCGATGCCTGAACCACGTCCGCAAATTTGCGGTCATCGGAGGGATATTCCGGCTTGAGTTTGAGTGACCCGCCCAGCTCAGAATCCAGCAAGGTCCTGGCGCAGGAACTTTTGACGGCGTAATTCACGTTTTCCGGCAGCACGCCGGTTTCCAGCAACTCCGCCACGGAACCTTTCAGCTTGGCGGCAATTATGCCAACGACATTGCCCCGTTCGTCCACGAGCGCGCCACCCGAATTGCCCGGCTGAACCGGCACGCTGACCTGATAATAGTCGGGGTTATCCTGCATGCCGGAAAGACTGCTGATCTCACCGCGCGTCAATTTCGGCTGCCAACCCTGCAATCTGGGGTCAGGGAAGCCAATGGTGAACACCGGTTCGCCCAATTGGATGAGGTTGGTGGTCGCCAGCGGCAGGGCCGCAAACGTCCCGACCACCTTGAGCAGGGCGACATCCTTGACCGGATCAGATTGCACCACTTCGGCGGAAAACAAACCGCGCGTTGTGCCCACTTCGATGCTGGCAGCATTGTTGACAACGTGAAAACAGGTCAGCAGATAGCCATTGGAAGAAACGAAAAAACCCGTGCCAACCCGTCTGGCCCGGCTTTCGGCGTCGGCGATCTGCCGTTCATGAACTTTTTGCAGGGCCCGCTCGTCGTCGGCCACCCACTTGGCGCGCCACTGGGTTTCCGCCTGCTGTTGCTTCAGTTCGAAGTTGGCGGCATTCGTGGGATTATAGCCAAATTGTTGCTGCAAACCGTGAGACAAATCCTTGAATTTGAGTTTTGCGATGCCGAGGCCGCCGTCGGTTTGTGAATACGCGATCACCAGGCCATCCGGAACGATTTTCTGGACCACCACATTCTGGTAGCTCACGCCGCCCCGGGTGACAATCCGCCCGCCGGCGATCTGCCGCGGTTGGCCGGGAGGCACAGAAGTGTCCGCCGGTTGACCCGGGGCGGCAAGGCACAACAACCAGAGCATCCAAATCAAACAATTCGTTTTCATCCCTGCAGAACAGTTCATTTCCATCGGGCGGCCGGCATCACCGGCGCTCACTCGTCGCGCGGCGGAAATTCAAAAGTGACCTTGCCCTTGGCATCCATCACCAGAAACGCCGGGAACGGCTTGCCGGCCTTGGAAATGAATTTGTCTAGCAGATCACTCCTGCCCTCGACGAGAATTTTCCGGGCCTGCACCAGTTCAATCGGCTGTTCCAAAATCGTCTTGCCAATCTTGAATTTGCAGGCCTTCGCGTCCAATTGCGATTTCTCACAAAGGTACCCCTGCTCCGTGTCGAACACGTTGCCGCCGCACTTCGGACATTTCCCGATCGGTTCCAGGCCGGTGAAATCAATCTTCGGCAGCGGGGCGCTTGGCGTGCCGGTTTTGCCCTTGCCCTTTTTCTCACGCGGCGCGAATTCAAACGCCGTCTTGCCATCTTTTAAAACCAGAAAGGCCTCGAACTTGCGATTATTTTTCTTCGAGACAAACCCCTTGAGCAAATCCGTCTTACCGGTCGCGAGCAACTTCTGGATCTGCGCCGGCTCAATGGCCTGCTGCAAGATGATTTTACCACTGCGGAACGAGCAGGTTTTTTCGGGCGCGGCCTGTTTCTCGCAGACATAATTCATGCCCGCATCATAAACGTTGCCGCCACAGGCCGGACATTTGCCGAGCGGTTCCTTGCCGGTGAAATCAACCGGCGCGCTCGCCTCGCCGTCCTTGTTCTGGTCGTTGCCGAAATCGAATTCCGGCTTGAACTCTGCGCCCATTTTGATGATGGCCGCGAACGGGAATCCTTGCTTGCTGCGGAATCCTTGCAGCGGCCCGACCGTTCCCTTGCTGATGAGTTCCTCCACCTCGAAAATTTCCAGCTGGCGGCTGGCCACAATTTTCCAGAGCGCAAAATCACATTTCTGGCACTGGAATTTTTTATAATTCTCGTGGATCTCGCCGCCGCATTTCGGGCACGGCACGTTAAGCTTGCCGTAATCACCGGGCACGGTGTCGCTTTCGTGCAACTTCGCCTTGGCAACGATGTCGCGGGTCGCATCGGCGATCTCCTTCATGAATTCGTCGCGCCGCATTTTGCCGCGCGCCATGAGGTTTAATTTGAACTCCCATTCGCCGGTAAGTTCCGGGGAGCAGAGCTGCGGAATCGCGAGCCCGCGCAACAACGTGATGATAGAAAACGCCTTGGCCGTGGGCTGCAATTCGCGGCCGTTGCGGTGGATGTATTTTTCCCAGAGCAAACCCTCGATGATGGTCGCACGCGTCGCGGGGGTGCCGAGACCCTTGTCGGACATCGCCTCGCGCAATTCCTCGTCATCGATCAGCTTGCCCGCGCCCTCCATCGCGCCAAGCAGCGTCGCCTCCGAATAACGCGCAGGCGGCTTGGTGACGTTCGCCTCAACTTCGATCTTCTCGGTCTTGACGGTTTCGCCCGGTTTCACCGGCACGAGGCTCGGGGTGTCGTCGGACTCGGCCGCCTCCTTTCCATAGACCGCGAGCCAGCCGGCATTCACCATCACCTTGCCCTCGCTCTTGAACGGCTCGCCCAGGACGTGCGTGATGCGCGTGGTGACGAGAAATTCCGCCGCAGGATAAAAGATCGCGAGAAACCGCTTGGTGACCAGGTCGTAAAGTTTCTGCTCCGGCTCGCTCAAATGTTTCGGCGCGACCGTGGTGGGGATGATTGCGAAGTGATCCGAAACCTTGGCATTGTTAAAGATGCGCTTGTTTGGCCGGACCCAGCCGTTTTTCAAAATCGTTTCCGCCGGCGTGCGGTAATTCGTATCCGCCAGCATCGCCAGCGTGGTCTTGACCGTCTCCAGATAATCCTCCGGCAACGCGCGGGAATCCGTTCTCGGATACGTCAGCACCTTGTGCTTTTCGTAAAGGGCCTGCGCCAGGCCAAGCGTGTTCTTCGCGGAGAAACCGAAACGCCCGTTCGCCTCGCGCTGCAGCGTCGTCAAATCATACAGCTGCGGCGACATCGAGGTGGTCGGCTTGCTTTCTTCCGTGACGTTGCCCGGCTGGCCGAGACATTTGGCCTTGATAGCCTCGGCGCAGGCCACATCCCAGACGCGCTCCTGCTTGAGTTGGTCGTCGCCGTCTTTCCTAGCAAATTTTTCATCGAACCAGCGCCCGGCATATTCGCCCGCTTCGGCGCCGAACGTCCCATGGATCTCCCAATAGTTGCGCGGTATGAATTTTTTGATCTTCTCCTCGCGCTCGACGAGGATCGCCAGCGTCGGGGTCTGCACCCGACCCACCGTCGTCAGGTGAAAGCCGCCGGTCTTGGAGTTGAACGCGGTCATCGCGCGCGTGCCGTTTATGCCGATCAGCCAGTCGCTCTCGCTGCGGCACGTCGCCGCGTCGGCCAGCGGCAGCATCTCCGTGTCCGTGCGCAGATGCGCAAAGCCGTCGCGAATCGCGGCGG
>CAIJNQ010000206.1 GCA_903822015.1 uncultured Verrucomicrobia subdivision 3 bacterium
GCAGAAGAAGCACGGCCAGCAGGTGGTGATGAACGGCAATGAAGCCATCGGCTACGGGCTCATCGCCGCGGGCGTGCGGTTCGGGGCGGGCTACCCGATCACGCCGTGGACGGACATCATGGAACTGCTCCGCCGCGAACTGCCCAAATACGGGGGCTGCTTCATCCAGACCGAGGACGAAATCGCCGCGATCTCGATGGCGATCGGCGGCAGCTACGCGGGGCGCGTGGCGGTGACGGGTTCGAGCGGGCCGGGGATCTCGCTGAAGACCGAGGCGCTCGGCTGGGCGATCATGGCGGAAATGCCGCTGGTGATCATCGACGTGCAGCGCGGCGGGCCCTCGACCGGCATGCCGACGAACATCGAGCAGTCCGATTTGAACATCGCAGTGAACGGCGGCCACGGCGACGCGCCGCGCGTCGTGATCGCGCCGGCGAACGTGGAAGACTGTTTCTACATGGCGATTGAAGCGGTGAACATCGCGCGAAAATACAGCGTGCCGGTGATTCTGCTGACCGACCAGGGCATCGCCACGCGCATCGAGGCGTTTGTGGAACCGAACCTGGAAAAGCTGTGCCAGAACATCGCGCCGGATTTCACACCGATCGCCGACCACAAACCCTACGACCTGTCGGCCGCCAACGGCATTTCGCATCACGTCCCCCCGGGCACGAAAATCAACAGCGGTAAATATCCGATCGTGACCGGGCTCGAACACGACGAGCTGGGCCATCCGACCGGGTCGCCGAAGCTGCACATGCAGATGACGGCCAAACGCCGCAAGAAATTGCAGGCACTCGGGGCGACGCTGCCGGTGCCGAAAATTTACGGCCCCGCCGAAGGGAATGTTTTGCTGGTCGGCTGGGGTTCCACCGAAGGACCGATCAAAGAGGCCGTGGATCGCGCCCGGGCCGCGGGCGACAGCGTTTCCTCGCTGCACCTCCGGCACATCCACCCGCTGCCGAACGGACTGGAAAACATCTTCTCCGGCTTCAACCACGTGCTGGTGGTGGAAATGAACGACGAAGGACTTTATGGCTTCGGCCAGCTGGGGGCGATCCTGCGCGCCCGGTATTGCGACCCGAAGATCCAGGGCCTCAACAAGACCGACGGCCTGACCTGGAAGGTGAAGGAAATCCTCGAGCGCACGAAGACCAACCTGTCGGCCGGCCTGAGCAAAATTTAATTTCAACCGCCAAATATTTATGAGCCAAACTTTGACCGAAAATCCACCCGCGAACCTAGCCGTGGTCAACGCGCCCGCGCCGGCCACCGGGGAGCGCAAGGGGCTGACCAAAAAAGAAGTCGCCGCCGACCATCCGACGTGGTGTCCCGGCTGCGGCGATTTTTCCGTCCTCGCGCTGTATTTCAAGCTGATTGAAAAGCGCAAAATGTGGCACGAGAAAATCACGACGGTGGCGGGCATCGGCTGCTCGAGCCGCTTTCCGTATTTCGTGCAGGCGCACGGGGCCCATTACATCCACGGCCGCGCGCTGCCGTTTGCCTCGGGCATTTCGCTGACGCGCCCGGACCTCCATGTGTTCGTGTTTGGCGGCGACGGCGACGCCTTCTCGATCGGCGGCAACCATTTCACGCACACCGCGCGCAAGAACATCAAGATGACCTACTGCGTGATGGACAACTGGGTCTACGGCCTGACCAAGAAACAGACCTCGCCCACGTCGCCGCTGGGCTTCAAGAGCAAGACGGACCTCTGGGGCGCGATTGATTATCCGATCAACCCGATGAAGCAGGCGATCTCGGCCGGCGCGACGTTCGTGGCGCGCACCACGCACACGAACCCGAACCACGTGCTGCAGATGATGGAAGCGGCGATGGACCACGACGGATTCAGCTTCATTGAGTGCCTGAGCGAATGCGTGGAGTTTTACGAAGGCGCGTTTGACGCCAGCAACCCGCGCAAAGGCGGCGTGTTCAGCGAAGTGCCGAAAAGCCACGATGTGACGGACGAAGGCGCGGCCTACAAGCTGGCGGGCGCGGATTTCCCGGGCCACTTCGGCATTTTCTACAAATCGAACAAGGCGACGAAGAACGCCAAGGAAGCGGAGATCATCAAGTCGTACCAGAGCAAAACTGCCGGCATGAAGGACTGGCAGATTCTCCAGAAGAATTTCGACAAGATGAAGTAACCGTCATTTACGATTTGCGATCTACGATTTACGAGCCCTGCGCATGGCAGGGCTCGTAATTTTTTTGTGGCGCGGCGATCGTAAATCATAAATCGTAAATGACCATGGCGCACATCCACGAAAAAATTGATTTCACGGTCGCGATCTTTGTCGTGCACGACGGAAAAATCCTGCTCATCCACCATCGCAAGCTGGACAAATGGCTGCCGCTGGGCGGGCACATCGAGCTGGACGAGGATCCCGAGCAAGCCGCGCGGCGCGAGGCGAAGGAGGAAAGCGGGCTCGACGTGGAACTGCTCGGGGAACGTCCGCCCACGACCTCGCCGGGCACCCGGGCGCTGCTCGCCCCGCGATTTCTCGACATTCATCGCATCAACGAAACGCACGAGCACATCGGCATGATCTACTGGGCGCGACCGCTCCTTGCAGAGGGCCACCAACCACATGGCGGCGCGCACGGAGTGACGCGCCCTACCCTGCTCGCACTTGCCACCGCGGAGCACCACGACATCCGCTGGTGTTCCCTCGCTGATTTGGAAACGCTGCAACCGCCCATGACCGACGCGGTGAAATGGTATTGCCGCCAGGCCATCGAGGAGATTTCGCGGAGATGAACGGCGCCTTCCGGCCGGTCTGCTTCACGATTGAAGGACTCAATTCCTTCGCGACGGTCATCTATTTCAATTACCTGTATTTTCTGTTCCGCGACCGGTTCGGGTTCAACGACAAGGAAAACCTCACGCTCGCGGCGCTGATCGGCCTGATTTACATGTTCGCCTCGTGGCAGGCCGGCCGTTTTGCGCAACGCGCCGGCAATTTCACCGCCCTGAAGATCGGTTTCGGCGTCATGGCGGCGGGGCTGGCGGCCGGGTCGCAACTCCACTCCGTGGCCGGGGAGATCGCCGCCGCCTGCGTGGTGAACGTCGGGATGTGTTTCATCTGGCCGGTGCTGGAGGCGCTGGTCAGCGAGGGGGCGCAAGCCGCGCGCGCGGTGGGCATTTACAACATCACCTGGGCAGCGGCGAATGCAGCCGCCTATTTCATCGGCGGCACGCTCATCGTGAAGTTCGGTTATCAAAGCATGTTTTATCTGCCGCTCGGGTTTGTTCTGGTGCAGCTGGCCCTGGTATTCGTGCTCGAAAGAATCCCTGGAGCCGTCGCCGGTGAACCAAGCGAACCATTGCCGCACGATCCAAACCGGCCCGCACCGGCGCGCGCGAAGAATTTTCAGCGCATGGCCTGGCTGGCGAATCCATTCGCCTATATTGCCATCAACACGCTGCTGGCGGTGATACCGGGACTCGCCGCAAAATTCCAGATGTCGCCGATGCTGGCGGGGTTTGTCTGCTCGCTCTGGTGTTTTGTGCGGCTGGGGACTTTCGTGGTGCTGTGGCGCTGGCCAGGCTGGCATTACCGGTTCCGCTGGCTGGTGACGGCGTTCGCGCTGCTCGTCCTGGCCTTTGCGGCCATCCTGATCGCCCCGAACCTCGCCGTCCTGATCGCGGCCCAGGCATGCTTCGGCATGGCCATCGGGTTGATATATTATTCTTCGCTGTTCTACTCGATGGACGCGAGCGACACCAAGAGCGAACACGGCGGCATCCATGAGGCGGCCATCGGCGCGGGCAATTTTATCGGGCCGGCGGTCGGGGCGGCGGCGCTCCAGTTCGCATCGCAAAGCCCCAACGCCGGCACCTATGCGGTGAGCGGGCTACTGCTATGCGGCCTGGGCGGGCTGGTGGGAATCTGGAAAACCGGGCGTTGATTTTAAACCGCCAAGGCGCCAAGGCGCATAGCCAGGAGCAAATTTCTTCCTTCGTGTCCCGGCGGCTTTTGAGGTAGCTTTTTCTCATGTCCGCTGAACGAAGCCTATTTACCGGACGGAAATTTAACGGATCCCGCCCAACCAGCAACCGACTTTGCGCCAGCCTCTTCACGATATGGCTGGCGACCGCGGCCTCCGGTTTCACGGCGGAAACAACGAATCCGGTTCTGACCTATGTCGATCTGGTCCACCGGCTCACTGATCTGGAACGCCTGGCCACGCTGCCGGCAACGGGAGAAAAAACCGCGCAATTTTCCAGCTACGACCGGGCGAGCTGCTATGACGAAAAAACCAGAAAATACGTTCACTGGGATGCGAACGGCGACAACAACGGCGTTATCCGGAAAGAAGGCGGCCAATAGGTGCTCGCCGAAATGAACGGCCCGGGGTGCCTCTGGCGCATCTGGTCCGCGGCCCCAAAGCAGGGGCACGTCCGCATTTATCTGGACGGCGACGCCCAACCCGCAGTGGATATGCCATTCGCGGACTATTTCTCCGGCCAGGCAGCACCGTTCACGCGGCCCGCGATCGTTCACACCGTTGCCCAGGGCTGCAACAATTACACGCCGATCCCGTATCAGAAATCATGCAAGATCGTCGCCGACGAAGGCTGGGGCGCGTATTACCATTTCGGCTACACGACATATCCGCCCGGCACGCAGGTGCCGACGTTCAAACGGGAATTGTCGCCGGAGGAAAATGCCGCGCTTGATGAGGCGGACAAAATTTTAAGCCATTGCGGCCCGCGCGAATACCCCGACCCATTCTGCAGCACGGGCGATGGCTTGCTGGGCGGCAACGGCGGCAGCATGGCAAACGAGCTGGACGGACCCGGCGCGATCCAACGCATCCGGGTCCGGTTCGATCCGCCGCTCACGCCGGCCGACCGCGATGTTCTCCGCGAGATCTCGATTCAGATTCGCTGGGATGGCGAAGCCTCGCCATCGGTGTGGTCACCACTGGGCGACTTCTTCGGCACCGCGCCAGGCGCCAACGGGTATCGCTCGCTGCCGTGCGGCTACACGGAGGACGGCTGGTTTTACGCGAACTGGTTCATGCCGTATACGAAAAGCGCCGAAATCAAGTTTGTGAACGACGGCAAGATCGACCGCAAATTTAAATTCGACATCGCCAGCGAGCCCATCCACGGCGACGGGTCGCATTACGCCCGGTTACACGCCAAGTGGCACCGCGACGAATTTCTGCCCGCGGAGATGGAGCGCCGCATTGACTGGCCGCTGTTGAAAACCACCGGGGCGGGGCGCTTCGTCGGCGTGATGCTGCATGTGTGGAATCCGCGCGGCGGCTGGTGGGGCGAAGGCGACGAAAAGTTTTTCGTGGACAGCGAAAAATTCCCTTCGACGTTCGGCACCGGGTCCGAGGATTATTTCGGATATGCGTGGGGGAGTCCGGCGTTGTTTCAGCACGCCTACCACAATCAGACCCACAACGACGGCAACAGCAAGGGCCACATCTCGGTCAATCGCTGGCACATCGCCGACCAGGTTCCCTTCCAAAAGGGATTCGAGGGCGACATCGAGAAATATTTTCCCAACGACCGACCGACGCGCTACGCCGCGACGGTTTTCTGGTATCTCGCCCCCGGCGGAAACGATCCGTATCCGCCGGTGCCCGTGGCGGAGCGCACCAACTATTTCGTGCAACCGGCGGTGAAAAGGATACCGGGCGTGGTTGAAGGCGAGCAGATGAAAATCCTTTCCCAAACCGGGGGCGAGCCGCAAGAGCAAGACATGACCCCATGGGGCGAACAATGGAGCAACGACGCGCAGTTATTCTGGGTCGGCGCAAAACCCGGCGACAAACTGGAACTTACCCTGCCGGTAGCCAAGGCAGGCGAATACCACCTGCGCGCGCAACTCACCAATGCCGTGGATTACGGCATCGTGCAGCTCTCGCTCGACGGCAAAAAGCTGGGCCAGCCCGTGGACCTATTTCACGACGGCGTCATCCCCACCGGCGAAATCGATCTCGGCACCCGCGAGCTGAGCGCCGGCGATCACCAGTTGACGGTCGAGATCACTGGCGCCAATCCCCGGTCGGTGAAAAGTTTCATGTTCGGGCTGGATTACGTGAAACTGCAGGAAGGGGAGTGACAATGCGGTGAGCGGGCAGGTGGGAATCTGGAAATCGGCAAGATAATTTTAGCCACAGAGCCGCAGAGAACACAGAGGTATTCGCATGATGAATTTTTCTCTGTGCGCTCTGTGGCTCTGTGGCTAAACTGATTCTATGTCTGCTGAACAAAAACCGGTGCCGTCCGCACCGAACCCGGAACGCAAAACTTTGGACGACCGCGCAAAGATGACCGAGCTGGAGCGCATCCGGCACTCGTGCGCGCACGTCACCGCCACCGCCATCCTGCGCCTGTGGCCGGACGCGCAGTTCGCCTACGGACCGCCCGTCGAGAACGGGTTCTACTACGACCTCGAATGTTCCCACCGCATTTCGCCCGAAGATTTTGACGCGATCGAGGCAGAGATGAAGAAGGAAATCAAGGCGAACAACACCTTTGAAAAGCTCACGGTCACCCGCGAGCAGGCCATTCAGGACGCAGAAAGCGGTCGCCTGGGCGGGCTTGGCGAACGGCCGGGCAACGCCAGCAAGTTCAAGCTGGATTTGCTCAAGCAGATACCCGAGGGCGAGGCGATTTCCTATTACAAGAACGGCGATTTCATAGACCTGTGCGCCGGTCCGCACGTGATGCGCACCGGCAACATTGGCGCGTTCAAACTCACCAGCGTGGCGGCCGCGTATTACAAGGGCGACGAGAAAGGTCCGCAGCTCCAGCGCATCTACGGCACGGCATTCAAGAACAAGACCGCGCTGGATGAGTATTTCAAGATGCTCGAGGAGGCGAAGCGCCGCGACAGAATAATGGAGACGTTCAGCGCGTTGGTGCCGGTAAGAATCTGGATAGCGAAGAGCAGGGTGCCAACCTTGTACAGCATGACAAGAGAGATGAGACCAAACACCCCC
>CAIJNQ010000207.1 GCA_903822015.1 uncultured Verrucomicrobia subdivision 3 bacterium
CCTTGATATGCTGGAAATCAATTTTGATGAAGCGCTGGAGAAAATCCTCGCCCGCGACCCGCGCTTCTCGCGGGATGCCTACCATTTTGTCCGCGAATCGCTCGACTACACGCAGAAGTTGATCAGCAAGGAAAACCGCGGCTCCGTGCGCCACATCACCGGCCAGGAACTGCTGGACGGCATCCGGCAATTCGCGCTCGCGCAATTCGGCCCCATGACCGTGACCGTGCTGGAGGAATGGGGCGTGAAGAACTGCCGCGACTTTGGCGACATCGTCTTCAACATGGTGGAAAGCAGCCTGCTCGCCAAAACCGAAAAGGACACGCGGGACGACTTCAACACCGGCTACGATTTCACCGACGCCTTCCGCAAGCCCTACTGGCCGCCCAGCCGGCTGAATCCCGAGGCCAAGCCCGTTGCCAATTAAGCGAAGGACGATGGATTGGTGGATTGTTGGATAGATGTAGGCAGTAGATAGTATCCTTCCGAATTCCGACTTCTGAAGATGGTCCAGACCGAAATTTTTACCTCTGCCCGGGTGATACTTCACTCCACCATTGCCATTTTTGGGAGACGATTTCGCGACTCGGGATTTTGAGACGTGTATTTGTCCGCCGACCGCGGTTTTGCCACTCCCGTTTGACTTGGATTTGGGCATACTCATCCTTAACGCCTTCGCATTTGCCGGGCCCAACGGCTCCATACATCACAGCGGGGATTTGCCGGTCCAGATTCGGGGATGGATGGCGGAGGAGGAGCCGGCGGACACACCATCGGAGCCGGGGAAGCCGATGCGGTGGGGGCTGCCGGACCGTTTGCGGGCCCGACCGGCGGATTTGCCGGGGCAGCGGCGGCCGCAGCGGAGTCGCCAAGGTGACCATAGCTACGTTTGAGGTTGGTGAACTCATAGTCGTAAGTGATCTTTTCCGGCAGCGGATTTTTGGAGTCCAGGCCCAGGACAAATTTTTTGTGGTCGAACGCCAGTTCCAACAACCGCGCCAAGCGGCTCCAGGATGGGAGCGCGTGCGGCCTTCGTTGCCGGTGCCGTTCGCCGGCCGCGTGAGCCGCCGCCAGCCATAACGAGACTTCGGCCAATTGGCGGTCCACCGCCCGCTGGATGCGGAGCGGCGGCAGCTGCGGCCAGACGATGCGGTCAGTCACCGGTTTAGGCTCCACGCCGTAGGCTTTGGCTATGTGGGGTTCCCAGAATTCCATCCAGCGGCGTTGTTCGGCGCGGTTCTCGCGCTCGCGGGCCACCACCGCCGCATCGAAGAACTGAGGGGCCAAACGGGCCAATTTGCGGTGGGCGCGGAGCGCACGGCCATAGGCGGTGAGCATCTGACCAAGGTCGTCCGGCCCCCGGCGGCGCCCCCGCAGGCAACTGCGGTTGCAGTTGCGGAAGGAGCGGCGCGCCGGGCAACGAGTGGTCCTACGAATGGTGCGGGGCCGGATCATCTAAACAAATATTGGACGGGGTGAACCGCCAAGGCGCCATGAGCGCCAAGGGATGAGGGCAGCAAGCCACGGTGAAATTCGCTGATGACGGCGAGATGTTGTACAACAAGGTGGATCATTTAACCGCGGGCTTTGCTTTTGTTCAATCAGGTGAATGGACACCCACGCCGAACGGCCTGGGTTTCGAGGCCAAAACCGAGCATCGAAACCCCGTCACCGATCCGCCAATTTTTCTTTACCTGTGTCTTTACCAGGGAGGCGGGAGGCTGCTTCGATTTGACGGACGGTAAATTGGGTAGACAATCAA
>CAIJNQ010000208.1 GCA_903822015.1 uncultured Verrucomicrobia subdivision 3 bacterium
AGGTTCAGTGCCATACTATTTCTTTCGTTTTGGTTGTTGTTTTGTTGTCTGCTTAATTAACTCCCGGTCCGCACTCGCGGCGGGAAAATTAAAAAATGTCGGGCGGATGTCTGGTTAATTGCTTCCGCTCCCTTGGTTACTTCTTCTCGTCCACGACTTCCGCGTCGATCACGCCGTCGTCTTTTTTCTCGGTCTTCGGCGCTTCGTCGCCGGCCTGGCCTCCGTCGGGCCGGCCCCGGGTGCCTTTTCCGCCTGCGCCTTCGCGGCGGCCGCCTTGTAGAGTTCGGTGCCGATCGCCTGCGCCGCTTCGTTGAGCTTCTCGCCGGCTGCCTTGATGGCGGCGGTGTCGCTGCCCTTGAGCGCTTCCTTCGCCGCGGTCACCGCGCCTTCCAGCTTGGTCTTGTCGTCCGCCCCGATCTTGTCGGCGTTGTCCTTGATCAGCTTCTCGGTCCGATACACGGCGTTGTCCACCTCGTTGCGCGTCTCGATCTCTTCCTTCTTGGCCTTGTCCTCGTCGGCGTGCAATTCGGCGTCCTTGCGCATCTTCTCGACTTCCTCCTTCGAGAGCCCGCTGCTCGCCGTGATCGTGATCTTCTGCTCCTTGCCGGTCCCGAGGTCCTTCGCGCCCACATGCAGAATGCCGTTCGCGTCAATGTCGAAGGTTACTTCGATCTGCGGCACGCCGCGCGGCGCGGGCGGGATGTCCGCCAGGTTGAACTTGCCGATGGTTTTGTTGTCCCGGGCAAACTGGCGTTCGCCCTGCAGCACATGGATTTCCACGCCCGGCTGGCTGTCGCTCGCCGTGGAGAAAATTTCCGATTTCCGCGAGGGGATCGTCGTGTTGCGCTCGATCAATTTTGTGAACACGCCCCCGAGCGTTTCAATGCCCAGCGACAGCGGCGTCACGTCTAGCAGCAGCACGTCCTTCACTTCGCCCTTCAGCACGCCGCCCTGGATGCCGGCGCCGATCGCGACCACCTCGTCCGGGTTCACCCCCTGGTGCGGCGCCTTGTTGATCAGCTTGTGCGCGGTCTCGACCACCCGCGGCATGCGGGTCATGCCCCCCACCAGCACCAGCTCGTCGATCTTGCTGGCCGCTATGCCCGCGTCCTTCAGGCAGGCTTCCACCGGCTTGATAGTGCGCTCAAACAGGCTGTCCGTGAGCTGCTCCATCTTGGAGCGCGTGAGATTCTTCTGGATGTGCTTGGGTCCGCTCGCGTCCGCCGTGATGAACGGCAGGTTGATGTCGTAGGTCGTCGCGCTCGAAAGCGCGATCTTCGCCTTTTCCGCCTCCTCTTTGATGCGCTGGAGCGCGTCCGGCTGCTTGCGGAGGTCCATGCCCGATTCCTTTTTGAATTCGTCCAGGATCCAGTCCATCAGCGTGTTGTCCCAGTCGTCGCCGCCGAGATGAGTGTCCCCGTTCGTGGCCTTCACTTCAAACACCCCGTCGCCGATTTCCAGCACCGAGATGTCGAACGTGCCGCCGCCCAGATCGTACACGGCGATCTTCTCGTCCTTCTTCTTGTCGAGCCCGTAAGCGAGCGACGCCGCGGTCGGTTCGTTGATGATACGGAGCACTTCCAGTCCGGCGATCCGGCCGGCGTCCTTCGTGGCCTGGCGCTGCGAATCGTTGAAATACGCGGGCACCGTGATGACGGCCTGCGTGATCTTCTCGCCCAGCCGCGTTTCGGCGTCGGCCTTGAGCTTGGCGAGGATCATCGCGGATATTTCCTGCGGCGAAAACTGCTTGGGCTTGCCCTCCACCTCGACTTCCACGGCGCAATCGCCGTTGGCCGCCTTCACCACCTTGTAGGGCATGCGCTTGATCTCTTCGCCCACTTCATCAAACTTGCGCCCCATGAAGCGCTTGATGGAATAGATCGTGTTGCGCGAATTGGTCACGGCCTGGCGCTTGGCGGCATCGCCCACCACCCGGTCCCCGTTCTTCGTGAACGCCACCACGGACGGCGTGGTCCGCTTGCCTTCGGAGTTTTCCAGAACGAGCGGCTCGCCGGCGTCCATCACCGCCATGCAGGAGTTCGTCGTGCCTAAATCAATTCCTAATACTTTTGCCATAAAAATGTGTTTTAAAAAGGTTTTCCAGTTTGTCTGCCACAATACCTTTGCATTTTAGGTGCCACGCGGTCCCAAATGACGGAAATCTCATTAATTCATTGCAAACAAAGCATTTAATATGGATTGTCCTGATTCTTGAGTTTTTAAATACTGTGCCATAAGTGTCACACTGGCACAGTTATTGGGCGTTTGGCACACCTTGGATGGCGCAGTTGTCGCGTGGCGGGTTCCGGCTTTTTTGTCGCGTCAAGCCTGTGGCTCGACCCAGTTCGGCCACCGTCTGATCGCTCAATTTTATTTGCTCCCCGGCTTGACCGCCGGAAGGTTCGCCAGATCCGGCGGCAGATGATTCGGCTCGAAGGTCTCGACTTGCAGCGCTATCAGGCTGAGGGTCGGCACGCCGAGATTCACCGCGCCGTTGGAGCGGTCCACCACCATGGCCACGCCGGCAACCGTGCCGCCGTTGCCGCGGACTATGTCGATCGTCTCCTGCACCCGGCCCCCCTTGGTCACCACATCCTCCACCACCAGGATCTTTTCGCCCGGCGCAATTTTGAATCCGCGGCGCAGGACCAGCTTGCCTTCCTCTTTTTCCACGAAGATGAACCGCGCCCCGAGCTGCCGCGCGACTTCCTGGCCGATCACCAGCCCCCCCATCGCGGGCGCCACCACCGTGACCACTCCGAGCGGCTTGACCCTCGCGGCGAGCGCCGCCCCGAGTATTTCCACGACGGGCATTTGTTGCAGCGCGAGGGCGCATTGGAAAAATTGACGGCTGTGCAGCCCGCTCCGGAGGATGAAATGGCCTTCGAGCAGCGCGCCGCTGTCGCGGAAAACCTGGAGGACTTGTTCTTGCGTCATCCGCCCAGTCTCAAGTTTCAGGTTTCAAGTTTCAAACTTTTTTGCAAACTTCGTGCGTGCCGAAGTGGATCAAGTTTCTCCTCGCCGTCCTGCTGCTCCCCGTGTGCGCCGGCGCCGCGCGGGCCGTGTGGCTCGTCCTGCGCGCGGGCTTTGGCGCGGATTCGGTCTGGGTTCCGCTCCTCAGCGGGGCGGCATGCTGGATCGTCGTCTTCCTTCTGCTGCCGAAACCCATGTGGCTTTATGTCTTCGGCCACGAACTGACCCACGCGCTCTGGACCTGGCTGTTCGGCGGCGAGGTCAAAAAAATGAAGGTCTCGTCCCGCGGCGGCCATGTGGTGATTTCCAAGTCCAATTTTTTTATCGCCCTCGCCCCGTATTTTTTTCCGCTCTATGTCGGGCTCGTGGTCGGCGTGTTCGCCCTCGGCAATCTCGTCTGGGGCTGGCAGGGCTACCGCGTCTGGTTCCATCTGCTGGTCGGCGCGGCCTATGCCTTTCACCTCACGCTCACCTTTCATGTCTTGCAGACGCGCCAGACGGACATCACCAGCCAGGGTTATTTGTTCTCCGCCGTCGTCATTTTCCTCGGCAACGCCGGCGTGCTCCTCTTCGGCCTGCCGCTGCTCACGGCCCGGGTCGGCCTCCTGAATGCGCTCGGCTGGTGGCTGGAAAGCACCGGCCTTGTTTTCCAATGGTTGCAGCGGGTCATTTGACCCGCCGCATAATGTTCGTATTTCATTCTTGAATTGCCCCCGCGTTTGGATTCATCCTGCGGGTGACGTTATGGATTTAGCCGACATCTTGGGCCGCGATCAGATCGTGCCCGAACTCAAATCGGGCAATCGCTGGGAAGCCATCGATGAGCTCATCGGCAATCTCGTCGCCACCGGCAAAATTCAGGCCGCCGACCGCGACGCCGTGACCGCCGCCGTCAAAAAGCGCGAAACCTCCATGTCCACCGGCATCGGTTTCGGCATCGGCATCCCCCACGCCTCGACCGATTTGATTTTTGAGGTGGTCGGCGCGCTCGGCCGCTCCGGCAAGGGCGTCAACTTCGATGCCCTCGACAACCAGCCCGTCAAGCTCGTCATGCTCTTCCTCGTGCCCCAGGGCCAGTTCCAGAAACATCTCCACACCCTCGCCAATATCGCCAAACTGCTCCACAAGGCCGATTTCCGCGAAGCCCTCGAAAAATCTCCCGATGCCGACGCCATGCTCGCCGTCATCAAGGAACACGGGAAGAAATAGTGGTGGTGGGTGGGGCGGAACTCCGTCGAGCCGTTTTCTAATTTGGAAAAATCTGTGTTCTTCTGTGTTTATCTGTGGCTAAAATTTCGCGATGCTGCCCCACAAAAAAATCGAGCTGAAGCTGCAGGCCGCCGTCCGTGAACTCTTGCCGGACGCCGATGTCTCCGCCGTGCTCGTCCGCCCCTGCGATCCCAAATTCGGCGATTATCAGAGCAACGCGCTCATGGCCCTCGCCAAAGCCCGGAAGCTGGATCCGCGCCAGCTCGCCGCCGACGTGGTCGCCCGGCTCGACGTTTCGGGGGTTTGTGACCCGGTGACCATCGCCGGCGCGGGCTTCCTGAATTTCCGTCTGATTCCGGCGCTCCTTCGGCAGACGCTTGAAGCCGCCGCGCGCGGCGAACATCTGTTTTTCGATCTGGCTGCGAACCCGAAAACGGTGGTCATCGATTTCAGCTCTCCGAACGTCGCCAAGCCGATGCATGTCGGCCACATCCGGTCTACCGGCATCGGCGACGCGCTCCAGCGGGTGCTGCGCCTCCTGGGCCACCGGGTCATCAGTGATAACCACATCGGCGACTGGGGCACCCAGTTCGGCAAATTGCTCCTCGGCTGGAAGCAGCTCCTGGATCGCCCCGCGCTGGAGCGCGACGCCATCGCCGAACTCGAGCGGCTCTATAAAGTCATCAATGCCGAGTGCGACGCCCATCCCGCTCGGCTGGAGGCCGCGAAAGCGGAACTGGTGCTGCTCCAGGCGGGCGACGCGGATAATGTGGCGATCTGGCGGGAGATGATCGCGCTGTCCCAAAAACAATTCGACGCGATTTACGGCCGGCTCGGCGTCTCGTTTGACGTGGCGCTCGGCGAAAGCTTTTACAATCCCTGTCTCGGCGGCGTGGTCGCCGACTTGCTCGCGCGCGGCATCGCCCGCGAAAGTGAGGGCGCCGTCGGCGTCTTCAGTGACGGTTCGCTGCCGCCCCGGGAGGATCCCTTCCTCGTCAACCGCGACGGTGAGTGGCTGCCCGATCCCGCGCTCGTCCGCAAAAGCGACGGCGGCTTCAAGTACACCACCACCGATTTGGCTACCGTGGATTACCGGCTCAAAACCTGGTCGCCCCGGGATATCGTTTATGTCGTGGACGACCGGCAGTCCGGCCATTTTAAAAAATTGTTCCTCATCGTCGACCGTTGGCAGCCGGCGGCGGCCAAAAACACCAGGCTCGTCCATGTGGGGTTCGGAAAAATTCTCGGCGACGACGGCAAGCCCTTCAAGACCCGCAGTGGGGACACGGTGAAGTTGGGCGACCTGCTGGACGAGGCGGAAGCCCGCGCTTTCGTTATTGTTTCGGAGAAGAGCTCAGATATGCCGGAGGCTCAGCGGCGTGAAATCGCCCGCGTCATCGGTCTGGGAGCGGTGAAATACGCCGACCTGCTCCCCAACCGCCAGAGCGATTATATTTTCAGCTGGGACAAGATGCTGGCCTTGCAGGGCAATACCGCGCCGTATCTGCAATACGCCTACGCCCGCATCCAAAGCATCTTCCGGAAGAGTGAATCTTCCTCGTCACTCGTCACTCGTCACTCGTCACTCGCCTTGGCTGCTCCTGAAGAATTTGCTCTCGCCAAACATCTCCTGAATTTCGGGCTGACTCTCGAGGCGGTGGCCGGGGAATATCGTCCTAATTTCCTATGTAATTATCTGTACGATTTGGCGGGCAAGTTCACCAGCTTCTACGAATGCTGCCCGGTGCTGAAGGCTGAGACGGACGCCACGCGCGATTCCCGGCTGGCCTTGTGCGCTCTGACGGCGCGCGTTTTAAAGCAGGGTCTTGCCGTGCTCGGGATTGAGGTCGTCGAACAGATGTAACCCTCGGGTTTTGGGCTCCTGTTTCGTCGTAACTTATTTTCGTTGTCGTAATTTTCTGTGGAGGAATATCCCATCACAACGACAGATATCCCCAATATTAATTTGCCGTCATCCGCTATCGCATACGCGATCATTCTTTTGAGCGGATTTATTTTCGCCCCGGTCCCGGCGCCTTGCGGTCTTAGCTCAGCCGCATCGGCATCACCACATACAGGAACGGGCCGTTGATCTTCAGGACGCCCGGGCTCAATTCATCGATCAGTTCAAAGAATACCTCGTCCTCGGATAGCGCCGACAGCGCGTCGATCAGATAGCGTGGATTGAAGGCGATCGCCATTTCCTTGCCCTTGTAGTTGACCGCGAGCGATTCGCGCGCCTCGCCGACCTCCGGCGAATTGGCGGTCACCGCCAGGTTGTTTTTGCCGAAGGTGAGCTTGACCGAGTTGGCCTTGTCGCTGGTCATGATCTCCGCGCGGCGCAGCGCCTGGACAAATTCCTCGCGGTTGAGCGGGATGCGCTCCTTGGCCTCTCCGGGAATCACCTGCCGGTAGTTCGGATAATTGCCCTCGATCAATTTGGTGACCAGCAGCACGGATAATCCATTGTCATCCTTGAGCGAAAAGGATGCCTGGTTTTCTCCGAATTTGATCTCCACTTCGCCTTTTTCCTGCAGCAGCCGGTTTAATTCGCTGACGGCCTTGGCCGGTACGATGAATTCCCCGCTGCTCTTTTCGGAAATGTCCACTTCCTCGTCCACCAGCGCGAGCCGCCTTCCGTCCGTCGCCACCAGGGTTAGCTTGTTTTCCTTGAGGCTCACGAAAATCCCGTTGAGCACGTAGCGCGATTCGTCGGTTGATACGGCAAAGGAGGTTTTTTTAAGCATCGCCTTCACGGTTTCCTGCGGCAGCGCCACTTTCTTGTCATCCTTGAATTTCGGCAGCGGCGGAAAATCGTCCGCTCCCAATCCGTGGATTTTATAGAAGGATGATCCGCTGCGGATGGCCGTTATGTTTTTTTCGTCCGTTACTATTTCAATCTCATTCCCGTTCAGTTCCCGCACGATCCCGAAGAGTTTTTTTACCGGCAGCGTCGTCGCCCCGGCTTTCTCCACCTTGGCCTCCACCGCGCAGGCCACCGTCACGTCCAGATCCGTCGCCGTGAACTCCACATGGTTTTTTTCCGCTCGGATCAGCACGTTGGACAGGATCGGCAGCGTGGTGCGCGTGCTGACGACGTTCTGGACCGCCTGCAGCCCGGCAAGGATCTGTTCTTTCGAGATGGTGAGGTTCATGTTCGGTTAATAGTAAATTCTTTTTTTAAGAAATCTCTTATTATTAAGGGGTGTGAATAAGCCAAACAACTTCGCGTGTCAAGGCGGGCACTGGGTTTTGTGATTCATTTGTCATCGCACTGGTGAGGTTAAAGAAACCCGATAATATTGAAAGTGAAACTTGTTCGCATTGTTGGTTGGCTATTCACCGTCAAAGCCCGGGTTATTTGCCGAGTTGTGCGCGGCGGATGATTTCCGGCAGCGTCGCGCAGACCCATTCAACTTCATCCGCCGTGGTGGCCCGGCCGCACGAAAATCGGACCAGCGAATTGGCCGATCCCCGGCGGCCCGTCGCCAGCACCACGTGACTCGGCTCCAGTGAACCGGCGGAACAGGCCGACCCGCTCGAGGCGCAGATGCCTTCCATGTCCAGCCCGGCCATCAAGGCGATGCCATCCGTCCCGTCCACCACAAAGGCAACCGTGTTGGCCAGCGAACCGGCCAGCGGACTGACTATTTCACAACCGCCAATCTTTGTTATGGCCTTTCTTAAATTAGCGGAGTAAACCGAAAGGGTTTTCTTCACAAAAACGGGTTTTTTAACAAATAATTCCAGGGCCGACACCAGCCCGGCCACGGCGGCAATATTTTCCGTGCCGGCCCGGCGCTCATTTTCCTGGCCGCCGCCGAATTGCACCGGATCGGGATGCAAGGGCGACTTGATGTAAAGCATGCCCGCCCCTTTGGGCCCGTGAAATTTGTGGGCGCAAATCGAGACCAGATCGGCGTTGAATTGACCGATAGTTTCAAACGGTTCCTTGCCAAACCACTGAACCGCATCGGTATGAAAAATAATTCCCCGTTGGCGGCAGAGGTCGCCCAGTTCGGCCACCGGCTGGAGGGTCCCGATTTCGTTGTTGGCGGCCATGATCGAGACCAGCACCGTGTCCGGACGGATGGCCTTCATCAAATCCTCCGGCGCGACGCGCCCCTCGGCATCCACCGGTAGTCGTGTGACCGCAAAACCCTCTTTGGCCTCCAGATAATCGAAAGCCTGCCTCACCGCGTCATGTTCTATCGCGGAGGTTATTAAATGTCTTCCTCTCGCTTTCAGCGCCCGGGCCGTGCCGAAAATGGCGAGATTGTTCGCTTCCGATCCGCCGCTGGTGAATATGACTTCGCTCAGTTTGGCGCCCAGAAATCCGGCCGCCCGGTCGCGGGCGTCATCCAGCAGCGCCCGCGCCTTGCGTCCGATATGGTGCACGGACGACGGGTTGCCCCAGACCTCGTCCAGCATCGGCAGCATCGCGGCCCGCACCGCCGGATCCAGCGGGGTCGTGGCGTTGTAATCGAGATAAACCGTGCGCGGCATCGCCGGCTAAAGTAGGCGACGACGCGAGGAGTCACAAAACAAAAAAGGGGGCCAATAAAGGTGGGGCGAGCGTCCCCGCGAGACAAATCAAACATAAAGCAGGTCGCGGTCGGCGCCTCGCCTGCCAAAATAGCTTGAGTCTCGTCACCACGAATCCTAAAACATTGAAATGCAAACCAAGGTGAAAATTTGCGGCGTCACCAACGTCTCCGATGCCGTGGCCGCAGCCGAAGCCGGCGCGGACATGATCGGGCTGAATTTTTACGAAGGCAGCCCCCGTCATATCACGGTCGCGAACGCCGCCGAAATTGCCCGCGCCCTGCCGCCGTTTGTGCTGCGGGTTGGCGTGTTCGTCAATCCGGCGGAGGCGCTGGTCACCCGCGCGCTGGGCGAATGCGGGCTCAGCCTGCTTCAATTCCACGGTGATGAGACCTCGGAATTCTGCACCAGGTTCGGTTTGATGAGCCTGAAGGCGTTCCGGCTCCGCGACGCGGACTCGTTGAAGCCCCTGGCCCGTTACCAGACCGATGCGTTCCTCCTCGACGCGTATTCGTCGAGCGGCCTCGGCGGCACGGGCGAAACATTCAACTGGGACCTCGCGGTCGCGGCGCGGCAGTTCGGCAAGCCCATCTTTCTCGCCGGCGGCTTGACGCCGGATAATGTCGCGGCCGCCGTGCAAAAAGTCACGCCGTTTGCCGTCGACGTTTCCAGCGGCGTGGAATCCGCCCCCGGAAAAAAAAATCCGGCCAGAGTCCGTGCCTTTATTCAGGCCGTCCGGGCAGCCTGAAAAAATAAATTAAATGGTCCGGCTAAATAAACGATGATTAATTTCATTCCCCACCCAAGCACGGAGATTGCCCTTCGCCGAAAACCCCCTCCCGGCTTTTCTATTTCGTGTGCTTCGTGTATTTCATGGTTAACAAATGATGAAACGCCTCGCCGTCTATTGCGGATCCAATGCGGGCGCCCGCCCCGAATACGCGGCCGCGGCGCAGGAACTCGGTGCGCTGCTCGCCCGCGAAAAAATCGAACTCGTCTATGGCGGCGGCCGGGTCGGGCTCATGGGCCTCGTGGCGGACGCGGTGCTGAAACACGGCGGCCACGTCATCGGCGTCATCCCGGAAAAACTGGTCATCAAGGAGGTCGTCCATGAGCAACTGCCGGATTTGCGCGTCGTCAAAACCATGCACGAACGCACGGCCCTGATGGCCGAGCTGGCCGACGGCTTCATCGCGCTGCCGGGCGGTTACGGCACCTTCGAGGAGTTTTTTGAGGTGCTCGCCTGGAGCCAGCTCGGCTGGCACCGGAAACCCTTCGGGCTGTTCAATGTTGCCGGCTTTTATCGCGGTCTGCTCGATTTCCTGGATCACACCACCCGCGAAGGCTTCATCCGCGCCCCGCACCGCGGGCTGGTGATTGCCGAAGCGACCGCCGATGCCTTGTTGCTCCGCTTGAAAAATTATTCGCCGCCGTCCGAGGTCAAATGGGTGCGGTGATGGCGAATTCAGCTTCCTAATGCCAAAAATTGCTAAACTTTTGGCAGGGCAGGGCTAGTCCGGGTCCGGGCCGTCGGGGATGATGGGGCGGTAACCCAATTTTCACATGCGCCCGAAAACCCGCTTCGATTTGGCGCCGTCGGAAATCCCGACGGCCTGGTATAACCTCAACGCCGATTTTCCCGAGCCGCTCCCGCCGCCGCTGCATCCCGGCACCCGGGAGCCGCTCCCGCCGGAGGCGCTCGAGCAGATTTTCCCCCGCAACCTCATCGCGCAGGAAATCAGCGCGGACAAATTCATCGAGATTCCCGATCCGGTCCGCGATATCTATGCGCTGTGGCGTCCCACGCCCCTGCTGCGCGCCGTCCGCTTGGAACAGGCGCTCAACACCCCGGCGCACATCTACTACAAATACGAGGGCGGCAGCCCCGCCGGCAGCCACAAGGTCAACACCTCCGTGCCGCAGGCTTTTTATAATAAGGAAGCCGGCACCCGACGGCTCGCCACCGAAACCGGCGCCGGCCAGTGGGGCTCGTCCCTCGCGTTTGCCTGCAGTTTGTTCGGCCTGGAATGTAATGTCTACATGGTCAAGGTCAGCTACGACCAGAAGCCCTACCGCCGGATGTTGATGCACACCTGGGGTGCCACCGTCCACGCCAGTCCGAGCGACCAGACGGAATACGGCCGCAAGTTGCAGGCGCAGGATCCCCGCCATCCCGGCAGCCTCGGCATCGCCATCAGCGAGGCCATCGAGGACACCGTCAAGACCCCGCACACCAAATACTCGCTCGGCAGCGTGCTCAATCACGTCTGCCATCACCAGACTGTCATCGGCGAGGAATCCATCAAGCAGATGGAACGCGCCGGCGAGGAGCCGGATGTAATCTACGGTTGTTGCGGCGGCGGCAGCAATTTCGCTGGGCTCGCCTTTCCCTTCCTCCGCGGGAAAATCCGCCACGGGAAGAAATACCGCATCGTCGGCGTCGAGCCGTCCGCGTGCCCGTCGCTCACGCGCGGCGAGCTGCGCTACGATTTCGGCGACACGGCGGAAACCACGCCGCTGATGAAGATGTACACGCTCGGCCACGACTTCATTCCCCCGAGCATCCACGCGGGCGGGCTGCGCTACCACGGCATGTCGCCCATGGTCAGCCACGCGCTCAAGCTCGGGCTCATCGAGGCCGAGGCGATTCACCAGACGAAGGTGTTCGAGGCCGCCGTTCTCTTCGCCCGCAAGGAAGGCATCGTGCCCGCGCCGGAATCCTCCCACGCCATCGCCGCCGTGGTCAACGAGGCCGTCAAATGCCGCGAAGCCGGCACAAAGAAAGTCCTCCTCTTCAACCTGTCCGGCCATGGCCTGCTCGACTTGAGCTCGTTTGAAAGTTATCTGCACGGAAAAATTCAGGACGTTTAATCCTCGACCAAAAATGAAAATGAAACCTCTCACACGATTGATTCTTGCTGTCGGAATATTCTCTCTGGTCTCGCCGCTTCATGCCCAGTTGCCGGTCGGCAGCCATTATCCCGCCGGTGTGGAAGGCATCAAGGGCGCGTCGTTGCCGCCGCCGGGGGTTTACCTGCGCGACTACAACTATTTTCTCACCGCCGACCAGGTAAACGGAATTTCCGGGGACGTCGATCTGTTCGCCTACGTCCAGGCGCCGCGCTTGATCTGGATGACCGGCTGGAAGGTTCTCGGCGCAAATTACGGCATGGATATCATTGTGCCATTCGCCTACAAACAAATCAGCGCGCCCTTTGGCGGCGCCAACGCCTTCAACCTGTCCGATATCCAGGTCGAGCCGCTGCTGCTCTCCTGGCATCTTGAACATTTTGATGTCGCCGCCGGCTACGCCATCTGGATGCCAACGGGCAATTTCGACGCCAGCTCGCCCGCCAAATATCTGACCAGCCCCGGCAGCGGTTATTGGACCCACATGCTCACGCTCGGTGCCGTCTGGTATCCCGACAAGGAAAAGACCTGGGCGGTCTCGTTGTTGAACCGCTACGAGATCAACACCGAGCAGGACCATACGGACATCACCCCTGGCAACATGTTCACGGCGGATTTCAGCTTGAGCAAAACAGTGCTAAAGGGCGTGGATGTGGGCGTGAGCGGCTATTACCAGCAGCTCGTCACCCGGGACAGCGGCACCGGTGCCTCCCCGGATTATTCCCATGTGGTCGGCATCGGGCCGGAAGTCAGTGCCTTTTGGCCGCAAATCGGATTGTTCACCTCGCTGCGTTACGCCTATCAGGTGGACGTCAAAGACCGCCCCGAAGCCCAGACCATCGTCTTGACGCTGACCAAACCGTTTTAATCGGCCGCGTCGTCGCCGGAAAAATTCTTTGCGCGTCTTGCGTCTTTGCGTGAGAATTAGCGCATGAGCGCAGTTGCCAGTTTGAATTTGCCCGACGCCACCGGCCATTTCGGGGCTTACGGCGGTCGTTATGTGCCGGAAACCCTCATGCACCCGCTGCAGGAGCTGGAAGCCGAATACTTCCGCGCGCAGCACGACCCGGAATTTCAGCGGGAGCTCAATTACTACCTCACCGAATTTGTCGGCCGTCCCTCGCCCCTTTATTATGCGGAACGCCTGACCAAGGAACTCGGCGGCGCGAAAATTTATCTCAAGCGCGAGGACCTCAACCACACGGGCGCGCACAAGATTAATAACGCCCTCGGCCAGATCCTGCTCGCCAAGCGCATGGGCAAGACCCGCATCATCGCCGAGACCGGCGCTGGCCAGCACGGCGTCGCTTCCGCCACCGTCGCCGCCATGTTCGGCATGAAATGTGTCATCGACATGGGCGCGGTGGATAGCCAGCGCCAGGAGCTGAACGTGTATCGCATGAAAATGCTCGGCGCGGAGGTCGTGCCGGTGCATGCGGGCCAGAAGACCTTGAAGGAAGCCGTCAACGAGGCCATGCGCGACTGGGTGACGAACCTCCGCCACACCCATTACATTCTCGGCACCGCTTACGGCGCCCATCCCTATCCGTTGATGGTGCGGAATTTCCAGCGCATCATC
>CAIJNQ010000209.1 GCA_903822015.1 uncultured Verrucomicrobia subdivision 3 bacterium
CGCCTCCGCCTCCGCCAGTGGAGTATTACCGATTATCGTGTCGTCGACATAATTTTGTGCACCCCGAATTATTCGGTTAGTCATTCCGCCAACAAGCCAGACTTTCCGGCGTGCTTCCGTCAAATCGATCCGTGAACATCTTCTGCTCATCAACTTGCTCCCAGGTGAACTGGGCGGTTTTTCGATATCCCTAGCGCAAAAAAGAGTGTAAAATCGCCGCTGCCGCAGGGTCCGGCACCGGCGGCCAATCTACTGTTAGCAACATCGGCCCGCTTGCCGAAATCCGCTGCCGGATGAATCCGTTTATCCGGGCATCCTCCGCGGCCGCCAATTGAACGCCGTGGCAACGCCGGCCAATGGCCGCTTCAATGCAAGCTATGTTCGGGGATGCTGCACCGGGGCGTTTCGCCGACCGGCCCGATGGTGTAGCTGCCTCCCGCCGGACAAACGGGAAGTTGATTCTTGAAAAGATACGGCGTGATGTCCGCCGCCGTCGGCACGTCGCCGTTGTTTTTTCGCTTTTCCAGGGACCATTGATTTTTCGCCGCGTCCATCTGGCGCAGGTTGTTGATGCAGGCGTTTTGCTGCGCCGTGGCCCGGGCTTTCACAAAATTGGGAATGGCAATCGCCGCCAGTATTCCGGGCACGGCCACGGCCGGCAGCAGGGCGCAATTGGCAAAACTCTGGCTGCCGTTGCCGACCATCAGGCAGCCTTGCGGCGTGTTGACCCCGACGGAATAGGCAAATGCCGGGCGGCTTTGATAGAAGGCTTGCAGCCACGGCGGTGACGCCGCCGCACCGCCCTTGGTGAGCTGCGCATTCATCATTTGCTGTTGGACTTGAAACAAAACCCGCCCGAATCGTTCGCTCATGAAGGTGAATTGGTTGCCTTGGTCGGGAAGGTTTAGGGCGAGACGCTTGAATTCTTCCGTGCCTTTGAGCCCGGGGGATTTGCCTGCCTTGATGGCGAGCGCCTCCTTCACCAGCGCGTCGGAGGAGGCGATGAGCAGATAACCGCCGCTGCTGGCCGCGGTCGGGCGCAGCGTGCCGATGAAGGGCAGGGGGATGGGCATCGTCCGCATTTTCAGGCCGGCTTGTTCCACGCTGACGAGTTGTGGATTGGCTTTCAGCTGCTGATCGATGCGGTTGAAGATTGTGTCGTCGTTGACTTTGAGGACGAGTAGCAGGCCGGGTTCGGGAATCACCATGGCCGCCCCGGGAAGCGGAATGGGAATGGTGTTGGATTCGCTGAGCGTCAGGACCAGACCGATTTCGCCGCCAAGTGATTTGAGCACCGCGTCCCATTTCAACTGGGTCTTGGCCTCAAATTGCGCGGGCAGCTGCTTGAAAAATTCTTGCGCCTGCGGAAAACCTGATTTCGCCACTTCACCCTGCGTCACGGTCCAGAGCAGGGGCAGATCCATGTCCAAAAAAAAGGCGAGCGCGGTGTCGGCGGGCAGTAAATCCAGGCCGGCGAGCGGGTGCGGTTCCTTGCCGCAAAGCTTCCAGAGGAAGCCCGTGCCGTTGCCGGGATAATGGTGCAATAACAATTTGTTGCGGAACATGCCCTTCTCGATTTCCACCGAACTCATGCCCAGGCCCGTCATGTCCTCGATTCCGCTGTCCTTGATCAGCTGGTTGACGATCGCGAATGCCTTGTTGATGTTGGTGGCGTTTTCGGGCGTCAGGTCGGGCGCGCCGGTAAAATTGGTCTGCCAGGTTTCTACCTTGGTCGAAAGCTGCTCCAGCCATTGCGCGGTGCCCAGATAAAGATAGAAATTGCCGCTGGGGTCAAGCTGTGCGGTGACTTCGTTAAAGCTAGTTTTTTCTGCTGAAACTACTGCCGTCGCGGATCCGGTCTGGTTGGTAACGCCGGACGCAGCTGGTTTTTTGTCGCAGCCGGAATTCATCAGGGCAATGCCGCCGATCAGGAACAGGATGGTCGCGCCGATAAGCCTGGGGTTTTTATTCATGGGTGGAGCGGTTTGAATGTTTATGTTTGGCTGGGGCTGAACCAAGCCAAGCAGTTTTCAGATAAAGGTAAAGCCAAAAATTATCTATGCTTAAATGAATCATCGGTCGGATTTCTAAAAAGAATGACTTGAACCCGGCTCCGGGCGGCTCATAGTGGCGGCATTTCACTCAAAATGGTTTCACCCTCGTTGCCCTCCTGGTCATGATCGCTGTTATCGCCCTGCTGGCGGCCCTGCTGTTACCCTGGCTGACCGGGGCCCATGACCGGGCGCGGCGGATTCAATGCGTTAATAAATTGAAACAATCCGGTCTTGCATTCCGCATCTGGGCAGACGACAACGGTAACCATTATCCGATGGCTGATCCGATGGCCCTGGGCGGTACGAAGGAGTTCAACACGGGTGCGGATACATTCCGCCATTTCCAGGACATGTCGAATGAATTGAGCACCCCGAAAATCCTGGTCTGCCCGGCGGACACGCGCACCGCCGCCTTGAATTTTTTCCGGCTGAAAAATGAAAACCTCGGTTACTTCGTCGGTCTCGATGCTAATGAGCTGAATCCGCAGCGGTTTCTTTACGGCGACCGCAATATCACCGGCGCCGGCGCGCCGGCAAATGGAATCCTGAAACTCATCCCCGGTGGCGTGGTCACCTGGACCACCGCCATGCATAACCATCAGGGCAATCTTGGTCTCGCCGATGGCAGCGTGCCGCAACTCTCCATTGCCGCCTCCATGCGGCGTTGCAAAAATCCGGCGATCCTACCAACACTTGGCGCATTTCCTTGCCGGAATAAAACGGCCTACCCGCCGCCTGAGCCGCTGAAAAATCTTTACAACCTGACCGCCCTCGGCGTTAACTGGCGGGAGAGAGAACCGCAGCGTTTGCCGCGCACAATTCGCGGCCTGTAAAATATCCATTTTCAAACCATGCCCATGGAATTGCAAATTATCCGCGCCCGGGAATTCATCCGCCTGGGTCCGAAAGGTCATTTTGATCTCAAGACCAGCAAGACGGTGCTGGCAAAACTGGCGCGGGGCTGTAGCCTGCGGGGTATCAATCAGGCCCTGCTGGATCTGCGGGCGCTGCATCCGGGGCCGAAGCCGGTGTTTTCCCCGAATGACCTGGTCACTTTGGTCAACACGTTCCGGGAGGTCGGATTCACCCACCGGCAGCGGCTGGCGGTGCTTTACGGCTCCGACCCGCATCACCGCGCCCGGCTGTTCGCATTCATTGCCAAGTTACGCGGCTGGAGCGTGCAGGCCTTTGACAGTTTTGAGGCAGCCGTCCACTGGCTTTCCAGCGGCGCGGAACCGGCGACCGAAACCGAGTTTACCCCCGTGGCGAAAAAAGTCCCGGTGCGCCAGGCCAACGCTTCGGCGTCTGCCGCCAAAGCAAGCCGGCTCGTTCCGCCAGCCATTCCTATCAAAACATTAACCATGGCCAAAGTTACCCCCTTGGCCAGAAGGGTGATTCGGAAAACTGCGTCTGTCCGTTTAAGTGCGCTCGCCCTGATGATCATCGCGATGACTTCGGCTTCGGTGTTGGCCCAGCCGGCTGCCGAATCTCCGGCGCCGGCGCCGGCATCGGCCTTTGCTCCGACCATTCCCAACCATGCTCCCGCACCGGCCGGGGCGCCCGCAGGCATGGTGTGGATTCCCGGCGGTGAATTCTCGATGGGCAGTGCGCTTCCCAACGACGGGATATGCAGTGTGGCCACCATGAATTCCGTGCACGACGCCCAGCCCATCCACCGGGTTTATGTGGACGGTTTCTGGATGGACACTAACGACGTGACCAATGAAAAGTTCGAGAAATTCGTCAAGGCCACCGGCTATGTAACGGTCGCGGAGATTGCCCCGACGAAGGAACAGTTTCCCACCGCGCCGCCGGAAAACCTCGTGGCCGGCTCCACCGTCTTTACACCCACCACGAATGCCGTGCCGCTGAACGATTACTTTCAATGGTGGCGGTATGTTCATGGCGCCAATTGGCGCCATCCCACCGGTCCGGGCAGCGATTTGCAGGGGCGGGAAAATTATCCCGTGGTGCAGATTGCCTACGCCGATGCGCTCGCCTACGCCAAGTGGGCGGGCAAGCGGCTGCCGACGGAGGCGGAATGGGAATTCGCCGCGCGCGGCGGCCTGTCCGGCAAAGCGTACGCCTGGGGCGAAGAATTGCGGCCCGGCGGCAAATGGATGGCCAACATTTACGAGGGCCATTTTCCCTATCGGGACACGGGTGCGGACGGTTTCGCTGGCCTCGCACCCGTCGGCCGATATCCCGCCAATGGCTACGGACTGTTCGACATGGCCGGCAACGTCTGGCAGTGGTGCAGTGACTGGTATCGGGCGGATTATTATTCGACCCTCAAACTGACCGGCTCCGTGGTTCGCAATCCGCAAGGACCCAGTTCCAGTTACAGTCCCGACGACGACCAGCCCCAGCGTGTGCATCGTGGCGGGTCGTTCCTCTGCACCGATGAGTATTGCACACGGTACATGATGGGGACGCGCGGCAAGGGGGACGTTGATACCGGTAGCAATCACGTCGGCTTCCGCTGCGTTCAGGATGCCCGGCAAGTACAAAAAGTGATTTTACCTCAGACG
>CAIJNQ010000210.1 GCA_903822015.1 uncultured Verrucomicrobia subdivision 3 bacterium
CCTGTCCATCGAGGGCGGCAGCACCTTCTCCGAGGGCCTCGCCCAGCATCCCAAGGTGTTCAACAAGCTGTTCGTGAACATGGTCAAGGCCGGCGAACTCGGCGGTGTGCTCGAGGTCGTCCTCAAGCGTCTCGCCGAGTTCTCCGAAAAGGCCCAGAAGATCAAGGGCAAGGTCAAGGCCGCCCTGTTCTATCCCATCGCCGTCTTGATCGTCGCCGTCGGCATCATGATCCTGCTCATGTGCTTCGTCGTGCCCAAGTTCAAGGACGTCTTCGCCGGCATGGGCATGGAGCTGCCCGGCTTCACCAAGCTCGTCCTCGGCCTCAGCGAAATGATCAAGGACCACATTCTCGAAACCCTCGGCATCGTGGTCGTGTTCGTCGTCGTCTTCCTCGTCGTCACCGGCAAGACCAAAATCGGCCGCCTGCTCTGGGATAAGTTCAAGCTCAAGATGCCCGCGCTCGGCCCCGTCATCAGCAAGGTCGCCATCTCCCGCTTCACCCGCACCCTCGGCACCCTCGTCAGCAGCGGCGTCCCCATTTTGCAGGCCCTCACCATCGTCCGCGAAACCTCCGGCAATGTCATCATCAGCAACGCCATCAGCAAGGTCCACGAAAGCGTCAAGGAGGGCGAAACCATCACCGCCCCCCTCGAGGCCTCCGGCGTCTTCCCCCCCATGGTCGTCAGCATGGTCGACGTCGGCGAACAGACCGGCGCCATGCCCGAAATGCTTTTGAAGATCGCCGATAACTACGACGAGGAAGTCGACAACGCCGTCGCCGCCATGACCTCCCTCCTCGAACCCATCAAGATCGTCTTCCTGGCCGTCATCGTTGGCAGCATCGTCAACGCGATGTTCCTGCCCCTGATTTCCATGATCAGCAACATGAGCGGCGATGAAAGCGGCGGCGGTAATAAAGGCGAATAACCTTCGTCCAGACCGGTTTTAGCCATAAAACCACAAAAAACCATTGACAATCATGGCGCCTACATGTAAATACAATGTAATCACATTGCATGGGCGTTTTATTTACAATTAACCCGTTATGGAGTTCGATTGGAACAATCCGCCCTTCGATTTGGATGGTTCTTTGAATCAACGGGAAGTGGAGGAGTCGTTTGAAGACCCTTTTGCCGTCAAACTGTTGCCCGACTCGCCCCGGTTTGGCGTCCAGACGCGGTTTTTCAACCTCGGCATGTCCGCCGGCGGCATCGGCGTTTTCAGCGTTTATCGCACCAACGGCAAATCCCTCCGCGTCATTTTCGCCCGCGCGTTTGAGCCGGAGGAGCGATTTTTTTACCAGCGGAAAATGGACCAGACGCTGGCCTAGGGAAAACTGGATTGATGGATTAATGGATTGGTGGATTATTTATCCAATTTTTGACCGATGCGAACGTTTGCCAATTGGGAGGAGGTGCCGCTGTTCGACAGCGAATCCTCCGAGGCGGATTTCTGGACGGAGAACCGGCCGGACCTGCGGCTCATGGAGGCGGCCACGGCGACCAGCGCCGAGGCCTCCGAGTCCGTCACCATCACGCTGCGGATCGATCCGCGGATGCTGGCGCGCATCAAGCGGCTGGCCCGCTCCCGGTATTTGAATTATCAGAGCATGATCAAACAATGGCTGAGCGAACGCATGGAAAACGAAATACGCGAAAAATGAAAACTATGAATAGTGACCAGTGGCAGGGGAAAACAGGTGGCAAGTGGCAGGTGGCAGGTGACCAAATGAATCGCGCCGCGTCCGGTGCCAAGGCAATTCGCAATTCGCAATTCGCAATTCGCAATTGCCCCGCCTTCACCTTGATCGAGCTGCTGGTCGTCATCTCCATCATCGCCATCCTGGCGGCGTTCACCGTCCCCGTTTTGAAAAGCCTCAAGCGGCAGCAGTTCATCCGGAAAACCCAGGCGGAGATGGCGCAGATCGAAACCGCCATCGACAGCTACAAGGCCACCCACGGTTTTTATCCGCCCGGCAATCCGAGCAATCCTTTTTTCAGCCCGCTGTATTTCGAACTGGTGGGCACCACCAACGATACCAGCACCGGCACCTTTTACACCCTGGATCGCAGCGCCTCGATCACCGTTGCTACGCTGACAATGCTTCCTGCTCCCGGCCTGTTGGGTGTGAGTGGTTTTATCAATTGCAGTAAGCCCGGTTCTGGCGAGGACGCCCCCGCCGCCAAAATATTCCTGCCCGATTTGAAGCCCGGACAAATTGGGCAAAACATGACGAATACCACTTCTGCAAATTACATCATTCCAACAACCTTGCTGGTGGCTTCGGTCGGCGGGCCGGACCTTTACAAAGGGCGACCTGTTATAAATCCCTGGCGTTACGTCTGTCCCGGCACCAACAATCCCGGCTCGTATGATTTGTGGGTGCAGCTTTCCATCGCCGGCACCACGAATCTGGTCTGCAACTGGACCCGGCAAATCCAGAAGAACAACCCGCTGCCCTGAAATTGTTATGCGCCCTTTTCAAAACCGGCATGGCGGCTCCCCGGCAGAGAGCCGCTGTCCTGTCTGGTTTGAAAACTCCGGCTTTCTCCCGCCAGCCGCAAACACCCTCCGCGTGGACTGGCACGACTGCGCCTGGTCGCCGGCCATCGTGGTCCAAAAACCGGCCGCCGGCGGCCCGGATGGCGTCATAAAACCATTGCCCGGCAGGCGGCCGATTCGGCATACTGGTTGTCGGTCCAAACAACTCAATACCATGAAAATGAATAAAACTAGCGGCCTGATGCCTGGAGCCAGTGACCCAGCCGCCCGGCGCGCCGCCGTCTCCATCATCCATCATCCATCATCCATTAATCCGCTTTCACCCTTCGTCCCTCGTCCCTCATCACTCGCCACCGATTCAATTCGCAATTCGCAATTCGCAATTCGCAATTTTGCCGCCTTCACTCTCATCGAATTGCTCGTCGTCATTTCCATCATCGCCATCCTCGCCGCCATGTTGCTGCCGGTGTTGTCGAAGGTGAAGGATACCGCCAAAAAGAAACAGGCCCAGATCGAGGAGCAGGCCATCGTCACCGCCATTCAGGCCTACGACCAGGATTACGGACGGTTTCCGCTGACCAAGGCCGAGCAGGCTTCCACCTTCGGCACGAACGATTTCACGACCGGCCTGATCCCGAATCCCCAGCCCAAGGTTACCTGGACCATGCCCAATCCCCCCGGTTATTCCGTCGACAACAACAGCAACGTGGTGGCCATCCTCATGGACTTGACCGCGTACCCCGACGCCTCCCCGACGCCGAACGCCAATCATCAATATAATCCCAAGTCCATCGGTTATCTGACCGCCAAGCTGTCCGGCTACAATCCTTCGTCGTTGCCGCCCAGCCCGCAGCCGCCCGGCGGGGTCGACAACACCGGCGTCTATCGCGACCCGTGGGGCAACCCCTATGTCATCACCATGAACACCAGCTACAACGTCCAGGGCTGCAGCGATCTCTTTTATTCGCAGAAAACTGTCTCCCAAAATAACGGCCAGTCGGGCTACAACGGCTTGTTCAACCCCGTGGAGGCCAATGGCAATGGCGATCATTTCCTTTACCACGGCAAGGTCATGGTCTGGTCCGCCGGCCCCAACCGGCAGATTGATGCCGCTGACCCGGCCAATGACAACGATAACAAGGACAATGTTCTGAGCTGGAAGTGATCATGAAATTCGCGTTGCAGGTTGCAGGTGACAAGTTGCAGGTTTCCCGACGGCATCGGGCGCCCGACGCAACCTTCAACCTTCAACCTTCAACCTTCAACCTTGGTTCCTCCATCATCCATGATCCATCCGATGCCGCCGCTGGCGGCGGTTCAATTCGCAATTCGCAATTCGCAATTCGCAATTTGCCGGCTTTCACCCTGATCGAGCTGCTGGTCGTGATCGCCATCCTCGGCATCCTGGCCGGGCTCGCCGTGCCGGCGCTCAAAAATCTCGGCAAATCGGAGGGCAACGTCAGCGCCGCCCGCCAGATGCTCGACGATGTCGGCCGCGCCCGCCAGCTCGCCCTGGCCAACCGCACCACGGTTTACATGGTCTTTGTTCCGACGAATTTCTGGAACGCGAATTTTGGAACCTTTCCCAATCCCTGGTTTACCTCCCTTACGCCGGCCGCCCAGGCGGCCGCCACCAATTTGTGCGACCAGCAATTGTCCGGATATACCTTCATGGCCAACGGCGCGGTGGGCGATCAGCCGGGCCGGCATGTGTGGCATTACCTCGCCCCGTGGCAGTCGCTGCCGGATGGCACCTTCATCGCCCCGCAAAAATTCAATCAGGCGCCCTACCCCTTCGCGCCGTTCACCATCAATGACCTGGCCTCCGGCCGGATTTATTCCATTTACGGCTTCAATTGGACCAACACCATCCCGTTCCCGACCGAGACGAACACGGTCCTGGCCACGGGCAACACACTCCCCTACCTGCCCTACATCGCGTTCAATTATCTGGGCCAGCTGACGGTGGACGGCGTGAACCCCGCCAACCGCGACGAGTTCATTCCGCTCGCCCACGGCAGCATCTCGGATGCGACCGACGGCAACAAGGTGCTGCAATTCAATCCGCTCCGGGTCACCGAGATTCCGCCCGGCAACAGCACCAACAGCGCGTTCAACATTATTCATATCGACGGCTTGACCGGCCGCGCCGTCCTGGAATTCCAGAAACTGCCATGAAAATCTTGAAACCAGTGACTAGTGGCAAGTGGCAGGTGACCCGTTCCGGATTGTCAGGGCAAGGTCCTGTCACTCGCCCCTCGCCCCTCGCCCCTCGCCCCTTGCCCCTTGCCCCTCGCCACTCGTCACTCGTCACTTGCCGTGGTTTCACGATGATCGAGATCGCCATCTGCCTGGCGGTCATCGGCATTGCGCTCGTCGCCATCGTCGGCGTGCTGCCGCTGGGCATGAATGTGCAGAAGGAAAACCGCGAGGCCACCGTCATCAACCAGGACGCCTCCGTGTTCATCGAGGCCATCCGCAACGGCGCGCAGGGACTGGATGACCTGACCAATTACGTTTACGCCATCACGAATTATTGGACAGAATATGACAACAAAGGAAAGATCGTTGCGGGAAACAATGGAGTCAATGGCGTCAACAATGGATACTCCTATACCACAACGGTCGTCGCCCCGGGTTATTTGACTACGTCAGGAACCTTCAACTCGCCAGCTACAACCATCAGCAACGGCACGAACATCATCGGCCTGTTGAGCACGCCGGAATTCACCGATGGAAATGGTTTGCCGATTAACAACTTTCTCTCTGGAAATTTTTATTACAGCAATCACATCGTCGCCTATGTCCGTTCCATCAGCGGGCTCGCGGTGGAAAAACCGCCCCAGGACAACCAGATTCTCCAGGATGACACCTTCAGCTACCGCATCTTCTGCGTCAACGCCCCGGTGGCAAATTACACTCCGCCACTCTGGCTGAACAAAGCCTATAACACAGGTGACACGGTCTCATATGTCCTGAATGGTCAGACAACTTATTGGCTGGCTGTATCCGCGGGAAACCCGGCCAATTCACCACAGTCGGGCGATGAACCAAGTTATTCAATTAGATGGGTGCGGACTGCCTATTCAGAACAACTTGCCGCGAACCTGCACGAGTTGCGCCTGACGTTTCTGTGGCCGCAGCAGCCCAACGGCCGGCTCGGCTCCGGCCGCCAGACCTACCGCGCGCTCATCGCCGGTCAGGTCACGACCAATGCGAATTACGGGCCGATGCTTTATTTTTACCAGCCGCAATCATTCGCCATCACCAAGTGAGAAATAAGTTACAAGTTGCTAGTTGCAGGTTGCAGGTTCTTAACCGGAGCCGGCAATCCCGCTTGTCCACAACCTTCAACCTTCAACCTTCAACTTTCAACGCACGCCCCTTCATCACTCATCACCCGTCACCCGTCACCGATTCAATTCGCAATTCGCAATTCGCAATTCGCAATTTTGCCGCCTTCACTCTCATCGAGATCATGGTGGTGATGGCCCTGCTCTCGCTCATCGTCATCGCCCTCATGGGCGTCTTCAGCAGCACTCAGGCTGCGTTCCGCGCCAGCGTCACCCAGACCGACGTGCTCGAGGGCGGCCGCGCGGCCATGGACCTCATCAGCACCGATCTCCGGGCGATGGCGCCTTCCGGTGGCACGAGTAACTACTACACCGGGGCCAGGAATTTTTACGCTGAAGTTTTGAATGTGCCGTTACTGGTGCAGCCGCTGACCGCCAGCACCCAGCAGCGGACCAATGTGCTGGAACAATTTTTCATGCTAACCCGCGAGAACCAGACTTGGACTGGCGTGGGCTACCTCGTCGTCACCAACACCCTGCAAAACAATCTTTACGCCCTCTACCGCTTTTCCATGGCGACCAACATCTCCGCGGCCAACGGCCCTTGGCTGCTCTATAGCAATTTCCAAACTATTTCCTACACCAACTCCCCGCCCTGGAGCCATTTGATCGATGGCGTGGTGGGCTTGCGGGTGCGCGCCTATAACCCCAATGGCGTCTGGCTGACCAACGGCTATTCCTTCGGGGCGACGCCGACGTTAAAAAACACCACCTTCTTTCCGTCCACGTTGGGCGAGGTGGGATTTTTCATGTACAGCAACGCGCTGCCCGCCTCGGTGGAGATTGAAATGGCCACGCTCGAAGACCGCGTCCTGCAGCGCGCCGAATCCCGGCCCGCCGGTCCGGTGCGCGACCAGTATCTGCAGGGCCAGGCCGGCACCCTCCACATTTTCCGCCAGCGCGTGGCCATCCCCATGGTCGACCCCGCCGCCTACCAATGAAAACAAATTTTGCCAAAGCAGTCAGAAGTCAGAAGTCAGAAGTCAGAAGCCAGACCTCTGGCGGCCGGAATTTAGTGGGAACGTGCGCGCCGCAAAACGGTTCCGGCCTTCAACCTTCAACCTTCAACCTTCAACCTTCCCGGCGCGGCTTCGCGCTGATCATCACGCTCATTCTGCTGTCCGTCACGCTGGTCATGGCCGTCGCGTTCCTCGCCATCAGCCGGCGCGAACGCGGCTCGGTCACCACGGCCACCGACACCACCACCGCCCGGCTCGCCGCCGACACCGCCCTCGCGAACGCCGAGGCGCAGATCATGTCCACCGTGCTCGCCAACACCAACCCGTTTATCAACAACCTGATCGTCTCCACCAATTACATCAACGCCAATGGTTTCTTATCCGGGGTCGGCAGTCCGACCAACGTTAATTATTTTTATCCTGATGGGACTCCTTTAACCCTTCAGGATTTTTTGATAAACCTCACCAACCTGTATTTCCTGCCGCGCGCCCCCGTGTTTGTCGTCACGAACCAGCAAAACCTCGCCGGTGAATTCCGTTACTACCTCGACCTGAACCGCAACGGAAAATCCGAGGACAGCGGCGAGGTGACAAACGTGGACAATGCCAGCAATATTATCAAGGACACCCAGGGAAATCCGGTGGTTAACTTTCAAGTTGGTGATCCGCAATGGATCGGTGTGCTCGAACGGCCGGACGCGCCCCATGGCCCGAACAATAAATTCGTTTCCCGCTACGCCTTCATCGCCCTGCCCGCCGGCAATGGACTGGATTTGAATTATATTCACAATCAAGCCCTGCATGGCAATTCGCAATCCGCAGTGAACCCAACACAGCCAGGCGTCGGCGATGTTTTTTTCCGCAACCAAGGTGTCGGCTCATGGGAAATCAATCTGGCTGCGTTTCTCAGTGACTTGAACCCCAATGAATGGGATCCACCGACGGTTGAGAACACGATCAATAATAGTCCTTATCAATACATTCCACCGCCCGCAATCGGTGGCAATAACGGGTATGCCTTTGACGATGCCCGAGCATTGCTGGCATACCGTTACAACAATAATTTTGGCGCTCTGTCCTACCTCTCCACGTTTATGCCAAACTACCCCGCTTATCCGGTTACGGGCGGCCCCATTGACATAATACCATTTGGCCCGACGATGAGCACCACCGCTCTGCCCTATTACACCTATGGTTTGAATAAAATGTGGTCTGGCGCTGACAGTACCAATCACTTCTTTAATCTACCGTCGGATTTGTTTGACCCGAACAAAACCGGATTGGGTGTGGCCCCGGTACAAATCGGGAACAACAACTATTTTACCGGAAGACTGCTTGATGCAGGCATGAATGATTTTGGCGGAAAGACCAATTCAACTTTCGATCGTTATACCTATTATCGATTGCTGTCGCAGCTCGGCACGGATTCCAAGCCGGAATCGGGCAAGATGAACCTGAACTACGACAATCTGAATCCCGGCCTGAATCCCGTTACCCACGCCCGCACCGGCCCGGTCGCCTTGACCAATTTCATGGCGTGGACGCCGCTCGCCTTTTTCACCAACGCCGCCGACCGGATGCTGCGCATGTATTCGACCAACTGGTTCACGACCAACCCGTCCAATTATTTGGCGACCTACTACGGCATCTACACCAATTATTTTTATAGCAACAGTGTTACACAAACGATTGTCGTCAACGACCCATCCGGAATGGGGCTGACCAACCTCCCGCTGTTTGGCATGACTAACCAGATTCCGGCCTTCGGCCTCACCAATATCCCGGTTTACGTGAACGGCCGGTACGTTTATTCCTCATCCATCCAGCGGGTATTGCAATTGGCTGCGAATATTTACGATGCCTCCACCAATTCATTTTTCCCGTCAGTTTTCCGTCCTCTTTTTGCCGTGGATGCCGTAAGCAATGTTTTCATCGGAAGTTTTACCAACCTTTACGCTCCGGCCAATGGTTTCGGCACCGTTATCGGCCTGAATGACCTCCAGCTTTCCATACCCTTTGACGCGGAGACCATTGCCGGCCTGAATACCAGCCACCTGCCCCGGTATTACCCATCACCATTGGACAATATATATGGCGTGCCGTGGATCATCGGTGCCAAAAAAGGGTTCCCCAATTTCAATCAATTCGCCATGGAAAGCGCCTTCGAAATCACCCGCAAACTCCGGTTGACCCGTCTCGGAACCGACCTAACCGCCTACCCGCCGAGCACTTTTAAAATTGACCAGATGTTCAATTGCAGCGTCTCCAACCTGCTGCAAGTGGAGTGCTGGAATTCCTATTTCTCGAATTACACGCGCCCCACGACGATTCAGGTGGTTGATCATATTCAAATGGTTTTGACCAACGATCAAGCAGTGGCCCCAGCCCAACCGCTTTGGTTTCCGCTGGACGCCACACTAGTAACCACCATGGCAACCAATAACTGGACCGGCATCGGCCAGAATTTCAACGCAGGTTCCTTCCTACTCACCAGCCCGACTAATCTTACTGCAATTGCCCTGCCTACCTCGACTTATTTGTTTAATAACACGTTTGATGGGTACCATTTCCACCCGGTGGGAACGAACACGGAACCCACCTTTGAGGTCAATCCCAGCGGCCTGCCGCAGCCGCACTGGTGGTTGCTGGCCACCAATAATCTGCAGGTGGTGATGATCGATAATTTGAGCGGGCACGTCATTGATTACGTGCAAATGCGTGGCCCGAAAATTGTCCGCGACCTCACTACGGAAATTCTGGGCATGACCAATTATGCCAGCATGTGGGAGACGGATTCTGTGTCATCCGGTGTCCTTCAGGGCAAGTCCGTCCCGCGCGGACTGGAAGCGCAACTGGTGGCATCGCAACGTTACTCCGCGAAATTGTGGAGCGGACAAGATCCGACTCAGGTAAAGCAACAGATTGATGGCTTCCTGAAATTCATCGGCCTGTCGGCAGTTTACAACAACACCGGACCTTACGGCTCAACCAATCTTGAAATTCAGGTTCCCTATTCGCCAACCGCCACGCCCGCGCAGATCTCGACCTGGCAGGCGAATGATCCGCTGGTGCATTATCTGGCCAGTGATTTGCTGGATTCGGCGCAGGGAACCGGATTGCAGAACAAGCCGCTTTATCCGGTAATTACCCTCACCCCCAACGAACGTTATCAGCCGTGGGGCCGATCTGTTCAAATGGCATCCAGGACAAGCCCGGATATAAGCCCCTGGAATCTGGCGCTAAAAGACCCGCTGGTTTGGAACTCGGATCATTGGGATTTCCCGACGAACAAGTTCCCGACGGTCGGCTGGCTGGGCCGCGTGCATCGCGGCACGCCGTGGCAGACAGTCTATCTCAAGTCTTCGGATATTTTGTACCAGGCCAACGGCATCAACACCTGGATCAATTGGACGGGAAATTTTAATCTCAACGATGCCACCAACACCGCACCGGTCGAAGACCGCCTGCTATTTAATATTTTCAGCACAGCGATCAACGACAATGGTTCGCAAGGCACATTGTCCGTGAACGTGGCCGCCAATCCCAGTGATTCCCTCGCCGGTCTGGCCGCGTGGTCAGCCGTGTTCAGCGGGGTCGTGAATTTGTCCAACAACATCCCGGATGTGGGGAGTTCCGGAACGCTGGGCATGAACATCATCAACGCCGCCGGCTCCGCTTTGGCGAAAGGAAAACTGCCTCTGCCGCCGTCTTACAATTTAACCTATAATCCCATGTTGATTAATCCGGCCGGGGTAAGCGGTGCAAATTCCGCATTAGGCCAACTCGTCGCCGGAATCAATAGCACAAGAACCAATACCACCCTGTTCCCGAAGCATGCTTTTGGAACCAGATTTGGTGTCGGTGATATTTTGGCGGTCCCTGCTTTGACGGAGCAGTCTCCATTTTTGCACAGAAGCAATTACGTCAATAGTGCTTGGGTGGACGACCCCGCCCAAAAAGAATACGGGATCAGCGATGAAATGTATGAATGGCTGCCGCAGCAGACCCTGTCGTTGCTGCGCGACAGCGGCGATCCGCGCTATGTGATTTATTGCTACGGCCAGACGCTCAAGCCCGCACCGAACGGCGTGGTGACCAGCGGCGCGACCTCAGCCTTCGGGATGGTGACGAATTATCAAGTGGTGGCGGAAACGGCCACGCGCGCCGTCGTGCAGTTCAAATCGGTGGTGGTGACGAACTCGCTGAATCCGCTGCGGTTGCAGACGAATTATTCCGCAACTCTCGAGCAGTTCAACCCGTTGCCGCCGGATTGATATCGAACCGCCAAGGCGCCAAGTGCGCCAAGCGGGTAAGAAATTTTAAAGCGCCGGAGGCGCGGACGATAATAGCCCGCGGCTTGATCCGTCGTAAAGGACGGACACTTTCCGCGCCCCGGATGGGGCGGAAGAACTGAAGTGCAATCGTTATTGTAAGACGAAATGAAAATGACCGGCAGTATTTGATGGTAGGGACGCTGCGCTGCGGCGTCCGGTCCTCGCAACGCGAGGACCCTGCCTGCGGGCATGCGGCTGATCAATTTTAATGTTCCCGTCTTGAAAAGCGGGATCCGGCGGATGGTTTGCACGGATAAACGAAGTGCCTTGCCGCCGGATTGAAAACGAAACGCCAGGCGCCAAGTGCGCCAAGCTGGAAATGAAACGGGATAATAATGTTGGATTTTGAAAAACTTGGCGTCCACGGCGCCTTGGCGGTTCAGTAAAAGTCCGGATATGAAAAACGGAAGATCGCGGATAGTTTGGACTCATGGCCGTTCAGCCCTGATGCCCGGTGCGTCGGGTGAAAATAATGCTTGGCGTCCTTGGCGCCTTGGCGGTTTAAAATATTGATTTTATGAACAAGCGTATCTGGAGTTTGCTTTTGTTGTGCCTGCTGTTGCTGGCAGGCACGTGGTTGTTCTGGCCGGGCAATGCCAGCCGCCGACATGATACCGCCGCCGCGCAGCCCCGCCCGCCCGCCGCCGTCACCGCCACCCGATCCGCCTCCACCGCGCCGGTGCTCTTCGCCACCGGTAAAACCGCCACCAACGCCGCGGCCAAACCGGATCCGTTCGCCTATCGCCTCACCAACACCAGAAAATCCCTAATCCAGCTGATGGCCGACCCGCACGCGCTCCTGCTGGCCAATGCGCTGATCGATTCGGCGAGTCCGCTGAACTTTTCCATCCCGAAAAACCTGCAGGCCCAGGGCGATCCCGGCGCCTGGATCGTCCAGGCGGCCGGCCCCATCAGCCCGGCCTTCCGCGCGGCGCTGGCGGCGGCCGGCGCGCAGATCGTTGCCTACATTCCGAACAATGCGTATCTGGTGACCGTTCCCGCCGGCGGCGCGGCCGCGCTCGCCAGCCGGCCGGGCGTGCAGAGCGTCAACCCTTACGAGCCCTACTATAAGCTCAATGCGTCCCTGCTCGGCCTGGCGGTGAACAATAAAAATCTGCCGGAGAACACGGCGTTGACGCTCGGATTATTTCCCAACACCGCCGCGCAGACGCTGGACCAGGTCAAGCAACTGGGTGCGACGGTGCTGGGCACGGATTCCTCGCCGTTCGGCCCGGTCCTGCGCGTGATGCCGCCGAAGGACTGGACCGCCCTGGCCGCGCTGCCCGGCGTGCAGATCATGGAAGTCGCGCATCACCGCGCGCTGGCCAACGACCTGGCACGGGTGACCCTGGCGATTTCCGCGGACACAACGACCAATGTGGATTATATGAATCTTTATGGTTCGAACGTGCTGGTGGAAGTCAACGACACGGGCATTGATGCAACGCATCCGGATTTCACTTATGGCAATACGGCCGAATCCGCGAGTCCGCCTGCAACTCCACCAAGTGGACTTTCCCCGCTGAACAGCCGCATCATTCCCGATTCAGCTTTGAGTATTGTTGACACCAACGGCCACGGCACGCATGTGGCGGGTATCATCGCCGGCAATGGCTGGGAATCCTACAACGTGGCCACCGTGCCCCAAGGCTCGGTGCCCCAAGCGGATTTTCGCGGCAAAGCCCCGGCGGCGAACTTGTATTCCGTGGCGGCGCTCAACAACACCGGCTCGCTGGACATTTCCGACAGTTACCTGCAGGCGGCCCCGGCGCTGACCAACGCCCTCATCTCCAACAACAGTTGGACCTACGTGGGGGACAACCTCTACGACCTGGCGGCGGCCAGTTATGATGCGGCGGTGCGCGATGCGTTGCCGCTGGTCACCGGCTCACAGCCGGTGTTGTTCGTGTTCGCGGCCGGCAATGACGGTGGCGGAAATGATGACGGCACCGGTGGCGATGCGGAGACAATCTTATCGCCGGCCACCGCCAAGAATGTGATCACCGTCGGCGCCCTGGAGCAATCACGGAACATTACAAATCTAGTGACAACCGTATCGGCGGGAGTCACCAATCAAAACCCGGTCTGGGGAGCTGCCACCGACAATCCGAACCAGGTGGCTGGTTATTCCGGACGGGGCAATGTCGGCATCGGCTCGGAAGGCGCGTTTGGCCGGTTCAAGCCGGACGTGGTCGCGCCCGGCTCGTTCGTGGTCTCAACCCGCTCCTCGGAATGGGATCAGGCAGCCTATTACAACCCCACCAATTATTATTCCGAAAATGCACTCGACCAATTCGTTGATCCTCTTTCCCATAACAATTACAGCCTTTCCCTGAACTTTGTGCCGCCCAACGTGACTTTGAATTCCAACGTTGTGGGGATAGACATTCTGATCACGCCGAATGCGAATTCACCGGTTCCTTTCCCACCATTGTCCATCTACGTAAGCTCCGTGGGGTATCCCAATCCAGCCAATCCGGGAAGTTACGATTTTCTCTCGACCAGCAACGAGGTTTCCATCCCTCCGGATGGCGGACCCTCCTATTTGTCAAAAGTTCAAGGCGGCAATTTATTCTTTTCCGTCGTCAATACCAACAGCCAGCGGGTTAGCTACGATATTTATGAACTGATCACGGCGACGAATCAAAACGGCGATTATTTCACTGTGCTGAGCAATTTAAATGATTCGATCGGGCCTTGGTATCGCTACGAGTCCGGCACGAGCATGGCGGCCCCGGCCGTGTCTGGCACGCTGGCACTGATCCAGGATTATTTCACCAACACGCTGCACGCCACCCCCAGCCCTGCATTGTTAAAGGCCATGCTGATTAACGGCGCGCGGCCGGTGGGCAATTATACCTATAACATCACCAACAATGTGAATTTTGAAGGTTGGGGTCAGCCTAATTTACCCAACTCCGTACCGCCGGGCTTGAACAACCGGATCAGCGTGCCCTGTTCCGCATGGTTCGTTGAACAAAGCTCGACCAACGCGCTGGCGACGGGTGACAGCCAGACTTTTCAGGTCAACGTGGACACCAATTCTTTCGGACAACTTTTCCCCTTAAGAGTGACCCTGGCCTGGACGGATCCCCCCGGCAATCCCGCCGCCGCCATCAAACTTGTCAACAGCCTGACGCTGGTGGTTAGCAATAAGCTCACTGGCGAGGTGTTTTTCGGCAATGACATTGCGCCTAACACCACGTTCAACTCACCTTGGAACACCAATGTCACCCCAAATGTGGATGTCATTAACAACGTCCAAAACATCATCCTGCCACCAAATCTGGGCAGTAGTTATTCCATCACGGTCATTGGCCGCAGCGTCAATGTGAACGCCGTGACCGCGCAAACCAATAATACAGTGCAGGATTACGCGCTTTTAGTCGCCTGTGGCGAGGGTGAGGTAACGAATGCCATTACGGTGTTCCCTGCATTTCCATTAACCGCCTCCAATCCGACTGGAGATCAGGACATCACGGTGGTGGGTGTCAACGCCAACGGCATGGCCACGAACAGCGAGGCCACCGGCGGCGTTTTCCTCAACCAGCTCGTCGGCGCGAACACGCCGCTGCTCGGCACGAACACGGTGGATGCCCTCTCCAATTATACCAGCACCGCCGTCGTCACCGTGGGCATGACCAACCAGTGGCATTTCTACGTGGTGCCCAACAACACGAGCTTCAGCAACGCCGCCTTCGTCACCTTCCTGCCCGACACGCTGTCCATGCCCCGCATGGGCGTGTTTGCCGATCCGACCCAGAACCCGACGCAGCCGGAGGCGGACATCGACATGTACGTGTCCACCGATCCCTCGCTGACCAATTTGAACCCGGTGGTCATCTCCAATTGCATTAACGGCACGCAGGTTGGCATTTCGGCGGGCGGCACCTTTAATGGCGCCTCGGTCAGCGGGGGCGGCACGGAATATGTCGTGGATACCGGCTCCAAAGCGGGACAGGTTTATTACATCGGCATCAAATCGGAGACTTCCATCGCGTCGGAATATGGTTTCCTGCCGGTGTTCAGTCTGCTGCCCTTCAGCACGGTCAAGAACGGCGTCGAAACCGTGAACGGCCTGTTGCTGCCCCAACCGATTCCGGATGGCAGCCCGGCGCATCCCGGCACGCGGTATGTGTTCGCGCTCGCCATCCAGCCCATCCAGGTGCAGGACTTGGTCGTCAGCAACCAGATTCTGCATCAGCGCTTCGGCGACCTGGTCGGCACCCTGTCCCATAACAATAAAAAAGTGGTTTTAAACAGCCACAACACGCCAATTAACCCGCCTGAACCCGGGCCTTACACGTTCAACTATTACGATGGTCCACAGCCGCCCCAAACCACCGCCGCCCTGAACTCCCAAAAGACGGACGGCCCCGGCAGTCTGACCCAATTTCAGGGCCAGCAGGGCACCGGCCCCTGGATGTTGACGGAAGTGGATGATTCGCTGACTCAAACCGGCGCGGTGACCGGGCTGACTCTCACCATCACCCCGCATCAGGATTTGACGAAGGGCATTTATGTATCCATCCCCGGTCATGCCTATTATTATGGTTACATTGACGTGCCGGTGGGCACGACCAACCTGACGATTGCCGCCACGAATGTCAGCGGCATTGTAACCCCGGGCGGCGACTTCACAGGAACCCTCTTGGATACGGTCAACCCCGGTGTTCTTTATGAAAAGCTGGGCGAACAACCCGCCCCGCCGCCGACGCCGCTGACCAACTATGACAAGACGGCGGTCTTGAACCTCGGCTCGCCGCCCGGCAATGTCATCACTGTCGGGCGGTCGGATATTCCGACCATCCAGCCGGGCCGCTATTATGTGACGTTGTATAACGCCAGCGCGACGCCCCAGGAATATTATATCATCGCCACGCTGGGCATCGGCCAGGCGCCACCCGGAGACTTCACTCCCGTCGGCTCGGTGCCGCTGCTCGACAACGCGGTGTCGTATGCCTACATCACCAACTATCCCGGTCCCAGCGCCACCAATGAGACCATCGACTCGATCGCCGTTGGTATCCGCGTGGATCATCCCCGCATCTCGGACCTCGTGTTCACCTTGATCAGCCCGGACGGCTCGCGTTACCTGCTCATGCAGAACCGCGGCGGCACCAGCACCAACGGCGCCGGCGCCACCATCCAGGCCACCAACCTGTTCTCCGGCAATGCCACGGGCGGACCGGCGGGCGCGACCAATATCTACGATCTGCATGCCACCTCCGGCACGATTCCGATCGCCTGGAATTTTTACACGGTGCCGGACACCTTGGACGTCTATTACCAGGGCAATCTGATCTTCAGCACCGAACTGGTGAGCGGCACAGGGTCCAACAACATTGCCTACGGCCCTGGCGCCTCCACGCAGATCGAGGTGGTGGTGGATGCCACCAACCATCCGCCCTCCACCCTGTGGACCTACACCCTTGGCAACGTGCAGAGTAATTTTGTCTACCTCACCTTCACCGACGACACCAACCTGACCACGACGCCGATCAAGTACGCGCCGACGCCGTTCGTGCCGGACATCCTCTACCCGACCAACGGCTTTGCCGATGACTTTGAAGGTCAGCCGGCGGCGACTTATCCGGCCGGCTCAACTTTCAACTCCTGGACGGTGCTCACGAACCAGGTGAGCGTGGTCACCGACACCAACACGGCCTATAGCGGCAGCAATTTCCTGGCGCTCGCCAGCGGCGTCATCTCGAACAATCTGCCTACCATTGCCGGGCAGACCTACACGCTGTCTTTCGCCTATCGCGGGCCGGACATCATCAGCCTCTGGACCGGAGACGCCGGACTGGGGGTTGATTCCGTCGGCACTAACAACGGAACACCCTTCGGCACCGTCACGATCGTGCCGGCGAAAGTCCGGTCGGGCTTCCAATTCAACGGCAGCAGCTACCTGGACGTGCCGAACAGCCCTTCGCTCAATCTGACCAACAGCTTCACCCTGGAGATGTGGTATGAGAATCTAAATCCCGCTTCCGGCGGGTATGGCCTCATCGGCAAACGCACTCCGAACCCCCCCTGCAATTTCGGGATCAATATTGAAAACCCCCAGGGCTTGGGCGTGTTTTATAATGACCCCGCCTATACTTCCCCGGGCAATAATAGTGACGATGCGGGTGAGTTTGAAACCTGCCGGAATCCGGTCGTCCCGTCATCCAATGTGTTCCATCATGTGGCCGGGACCTTCACTCAAATCGATGCCACCCATGTCCAGATCCATGATTATCTGGACGGCCAGTTGGTGCGGACCAAACTGTTGTTGGGCAATCTCGCCAATACCCTGAGCCTGAATGATGTCCTGATCGGCACGGATGCCTCTTCCGGCGAATTTTTTACCGGCATCCTGGATGAAGTGTCGATTTATCACCGCGCCTTGTCCGTTTCCGAAATCAATGCCATTTACAACCTGGGCAGCGCCGGCAAATATGACACGGCTTCCGAATTTCCCATCAATCTCGCGGAGGCGACCGTGAGTGTGCCGGGCGGCGGTTCCGTGCTGCTTTCGGGTGCCAACACCAATTGGCAGACTTACACCACCACGTTTGTCGCCACTCAGAACGGCACCCCGCTCGTCTTCACGGGCGTCGAACCCGGCATGCTGCTGGATGCCGTTTCCCTGACCCAGGCACCCACCGGCACCGGCTTGTATTATCAGCCGGAGCAGAGTTTGATAACCGGTGGAATTTCCGGAAACGGTCTGATCGGCACCAGCGGCTATGGTCTCTGGACCCTGGAAATCCAGGATGACCGCGTCGGCGCCACCAACAACGCCGTGCTCGATAGCTGGCAGTTGCAATTCGTCTTTGCCGACACCAACCCGGTCCCGTATATCCCCCCCCCGGTCATCCTGATTCCCGGCAGCGAAATCTGCCCGACCAACCCCACCCCGACGAACAGCATCTCGTGGTTTCAGGTCAATGTGCCGCTCAACGCCACCTTCGCCACCAACACCCTGTTCTCGGCCACCGCGCCGGTGAACCTGCTGTTTAACCAGACCACGCCCGACACCAACGGCGCCCTCGTGCTGCTCACAAATCTGACCGCCGGTGTTTCGGTTTTGAGCACCACCAATGGTGTGCCGCCGCTCATTCCCGGCTCGACGTATTATCTCGGCGTGCAGAACCTGAACAGCATCCCGGTGAATTTCTGTATCGGGGTGTCGTTCAACCTGCTCACCACGGCTTATGCCTACACGGAACCCGCCCAGTTGGTCACCGGCACCAGCGCCCAGCTCAACGGCTTCGCCACGCCAAACGGATTCCCCGCCACCGCCTGGTTCCAATGGGGCACCAACACGCTCTATGGCAACCAGACGGCGCAGGTTGGCGTGGGCGTCGGTTACAACGTGGTCTACACCACCAGCACCATTTTCAACCTCGTGACCAATGTCCCGTACCATTTCCGGCTGGTGGTCAGCAACGCCCTCGGCGTGGCTTATGGGTTCGACCAGATCCTGGATGAGGCCAATGTGGTGGCGTGGGGACCGAATTACGCGGGCCAGCTCATCGCGCCCACGAATCAAAATATCACAGCCATCGCCGGGGCCTACAATCACAACCTCGCGCTGACCACCAACGGACAGGTTCTGGCGTGGGGCGATAATGCGTTCGGCCAGACCACCGTGCCGGCGGCCTTTAGCAACCTGGTGGCCGTGGCCGTGGCCGGCGGCCAATACTATAGCATGGCCCTGCTCAGCGGCGGCACCGTGACGGCCTGGGGGGCGCCATTCTTGAACCAGACCAATGTGCCGGCGGGTTTGAACGGTGTGGTGACCATCGCTGGGGGCACCGTTTTCAGTCTGGCTTTGAAATCCGATGGCACCGTGGCGGCCTGGGGCGCCAATTTCTCCGGCGTGACGAGTGTGCCGGCCAGCGTCAGCAACATCGTGGCCGTCGCGGGCGGCGGCTATCACAGCCTCGCCTTGAGAAATGACGGGACGGTGACGGCCTGGGGTGAAAACGGCTCCGGCCAGACGAACGTGCCCGCCGGCCTGAACAATATCGCGGCCATCGCCGCCGGCGGTTTACACAGTCTGGCCCTCAAATATGACGGCACCGTGGTGGCCTGGGGCGATAACAGCGACGGCCAGACCAACGTCCCCGCCGGCCTGACCAACGTGGCCGCCATCGCCGCCGGTGGTTTCAACAGCCTGGCCTTGAAAACCGACGGCACCGTGGTGACGTGGGGCGACAATACCGCCGGCCAGTCCAGCGTGCCCGTGGGTCTGACCAACATGGTCGCCATCTCCGCCGGCTATCTCCATAGCCTGGCCCTGACCCCGCAGACGCTCATCTCCACCAACCCCTTCATTCTGACCCTCCTCCCCGGGGTGGCGCAAACCAACAACATTCTGGGCAACAGCATCACCTATTATCGGATCGACGTTCCGACCAACGCCGATTTCGCCACCAACACGTTGTTCTTCGCCACCAACGGCACGCTGAACATCTGGTATAGCACCAACACGCCCCCGACCCTCAACGCCACCAACGCCACTCTGCTGGGCGGCAATGTCGCGTCCGGTACCTGGATCTTGAGCACCAATGGCGTTCCGCCGCTGGTGCCCGGTTCGACTTACTATCTCGGCGTGCAAAATCTCAACAGCTATCCGCTCACCTACGCGGTCCGGGTGGATTTCCATTACGTCACCCCGCCGCCCACCGTGTTCACCCCCAGCATCATCTTCACGAACGGCGGGTATCTGCTGACCTGGTTCGCCCCCAGCAACGACCTGTTCCTCGTGCAGTGGAGCACCAATCTTCCGCCCGTGTGGAACACCTTCACCAACATTGTCAGCTTCAACCCCGCCGCGTTCACGGGCGGGCCGCTCACCCAGTTCAACTTCTTCGACGACGGCTCGCAGACCGGCGGCCTGACGCCCGTCCGGTTTTACAACCTGATCCTGCTGGGTTCCCTCTCGAACCTGACCAACGGCTCGCCCCAGACGAATACGATTCCGCCCGGCGGCTACGCCTATTATTCGGTCGCCGTGCCGCCGACCGCGGATTTCGCCACCAACCTGCTGCTCTCCGCCACCGCGCCGGTGAACCTCCTGTTCAACCAAGTAACGCCGCCGACCGGGGCGGGCGCCGGTGATCTTACCCTGTTGAACAATCTGACCGGCGGCACCTCCGTTTTGAGCGGCACCTCCGCGCCGCCGCTCCTGCCGGGCGCGACCTACTATCTCGCCGTCCAGAACACCAACAGCTTCGCCGTGACGGCGGCCGTGCAGGTGAATTTCCATCTGGCCACCGCCCCTGTGGTGCCCACGCCCACGGTCATCTTCACCAATGGCGGCTACCTGCTCACGTGGTTCGCCCCCAGCAACGAGCTGTTCCAGTTGCAATGGGGCGGCAGCCTCCCGCCGGTGTGGAGCACGTTCACCAATATCATCAGCTTCAACCCCGCCGCGTTCACCGGCGGACCGCTCACCCAGTTCAATTTCTTCGACGACGGCTCGCAGACCGGCGGCCTGACGCCCGTTCGCTTTTATAATCTGATCCTGCTGGGCTCCCTCTCGAGCCTGACCAACGCTCTGCCGCAGACCAATGCGATCCCGCCCGGCGGCTACGCTTACTACGCGATCACCGTGCCGGCGGCCGCGGATTTCGCCACCAACCTGCTGCTTTCCGCCGGCGCGCCGGTGAACCTCTTGTTCAACCAGGCCACGCCGCCGACCGGCGTCAACACCGGCGATTTCACGCTGCTGAACCTGGCCCTGACGGGTTCCACGAATTTAAGCGCCGGCTCCGTGCCGCCCCTCGTTCCGGGGGCGACCTACTATCTTGCCGTCCAGAACCCGAACAGCTTCCCCGTCACGGCGGCCGTGCAGGTGAATTTCCACCTGGCCACCCTGACCTTCCCGGTCATCTATCCCGTCTCCAGCGTCACTTATTCTAGCGGCAACTTCGTGCTGAACTGGCTGGCCCCGACCAACGATATCTTCACCGTCCAAGTGGCGACCAGCCTCTCGGCGCCGGCCTGGCAGACCATCGCCAGCAATGTCACCTACTCCGGTCCGGTGACGAACGCGGACGGATTGTTCACCTATACGGATACCGGATCAGTGGTGCCCTTCGGACCCATCCGCTTTTATCAATTGCTCCTCACCGGGGTGACCCCGCCCGCAATCAGCGGCCTCACCCTCACGACCAACGGCCTCACCCTCACCTGGTCGGCGCCCACCAACGACCAGTTCCAGGTCGCCTGGGCCACCAACCTGATCCCGCCGGTCGCCTGGACGCCGTACCCCGGCCTCCTCACCTCCACCAACGGCAGCTTCAGCTTCACGGACACCAACGCGCCCCTGTTGATTAAATTCTACGAACTCATCCTGCTGCCTTAGCGCGTGTCTGAAAATTGCCCAGGGTGCTGCGCCAGATGTTGAACATTGAATGGCGCATTATGGACTGCGGCGGGAAGCGCAGCGCCACGCCGCTTTCGAACGCACGAAAAATCATTCGGATCCCGAAAGTTTCCCGACCGCCCGCCAGCTTCATCGCCGCCCTTGATTTGTAGGAGACGAGGTGACG
>CAIJNQ010000211.1 GCA_903822015.1 uncultured Verrucomicrobia subdivision 3 bacterium
CTAGCCACTAGCCACTAGCCACTAGCCACTTTCCTTTAAAAATGCCCTCCCCCTCCGATCATTTCGCCGCCGCCGCCCTCGCCGCCGGCTGCCCGCTCGACCAGATGCGCCATTTCGTCAATGCGGGCGTGGTCTTGCAGCCCCGCCAGCTCGCCGCCAGCGCCGCCGCCCGGCTCTGCGACCGACCCGATGGCCCCACGGCCATCGGGTTCGGCGGCGCCCGCGGTGGCGGCAAATCCTTCTGGCTCGTCGCCCAGATGGGCCTGGACGATTGCCAGCGTTTCCCCGGCCTGAAATGTCTGCTTCTCCGCAAGGTCGGCAAATCCAACCTCGAACACTTCGAGGATCTTCGTCGACGTCTGTTCCCGCGGCTCCCGCATAAGTGGAATACCACCGAGGCCAAGCTCACCTTTGCCAACGGCTCCAGCATTCGCGCTGGCCATTACCAGTGCGAGAAGGACATCGATTCCTACCTCGGCCTGGAGTATGACATCATCGGTATCGAGGAGGCCACCACCCTGACCTCCCGTAAATATCACGACCTCATCACCATCAACCGCACTTCCCGGCCCGGCTGGCGGCCCCGCGTCTATTCCACCACCAACCCCGGCGGCGTCGGCCATGCCTGGTACCGGTCCACCTACGTCACCCCTTTCCAGCAGCACCAGGAAACCGACACCCGCTTCATCCCCGCCACCGTGGACGACAACCCCTTCACTAATGTCGATTATCGCCGGGTCCTCGACCGCCTCACCGGCTGGCAGCGCCGCGCCTGGCTCCATGGCGATTGGGATATCGCCGCCGGCCAGTTCTTCACCAACTTCCGCCGCGACATCCATGTCGTCGACCATTTCAACATCCATGCCAATGTCGAATGGTTCGCCGCCCTCGATTACGGCTTCAATCATTATACCGTCGTCCTCCTCGGTTGCCGGGATTCCGACGGCAATACCTGTGTCATGGCGGAACATTCGGCTCGTGGCTGGGTGCCCGAACGTCACGCGGAAGCCATCAAAAAAATGCTGGAGCGCTACCAGGTCCGCCTCCAGCCGCGCAACATATATTCCATCGCCCTCCAGCGCTTTGTCGCCGGGCCGGATGTCTTCGCCCGTAATTCCGAGGGCGCCACCATCGCCGACCAGTATAAGAAATTCGACATCTATCTCCGCCCGGCCTACGACGACCGTGTTAACGGTTGGGCTGCCGTCCTGCATGGCCTCGGCGACCCCGACGCGGGTGTCCGCCCCACGCTCTTTTTTCATAAGAATTGCACCCGCCTCATTGATTGTCTGCCCAACCTCCAGCACAACCCTGCCAAACCCGAGGATGTCCTCAAGGTGGATACGGACGAGGATGGGATCGGCGGCGATGATTCTGCGGATGCCCTCCGGTACCTCATTGCCTCCCGTGCCCGTACCATCACCGCCAAGAAATTACATGGCTTATGACTCTCCACCCCCAAATGATCTATGCGCCCCCTCGCCCCTGGCCCCTGGCCCCTCGCCCCTTGCCACCCGCCCCTTGGTCACTTGCCACTGGTCTTCGCCCCTCGCCACTTGCCACTTCTTCAAAAATTTCATTTCTCGGTCATGTTTGGTCGTGTTTGGTCGTGTTTGGTCATGTCTCGGACTCCGCCGACGCCTCAAAGTGTCCAATATTGGGACACAAGAGGCCCGGCTATGAACCCTCAACCACGGCTGGGGTATTCGGATCAAACTCCGGGGGATCGGATGTTTTGCCACATGCCCCTCGCCGCTCGCCCCTCATCACTCGCCACCTGCCACTGGCCACTTGCAACTCATCACTGGTCTTCGCCCCTGGCCCCTGGTCCCTCGCCACCCGCCACTAGCCACTAGCCACTAGCCACATGCCCCTCGCCCCTCGCCCCTGTCCTTAAAAATCTTCATGATACTTCTTGTCAGAAATTGGCGGGTTCGCTTTGATAAGTATGTGATTAAAAACGACCTGACAAAATCATTCGTGCACGGGGTTGTGCACGGCCGGTTGTTGAACAAGAGTTAGGCAACTTCAACGCTCATGAAAACATTCGTCATTATTTGCCTCTTTTTATCCTCGATTTGGAACAGCCGCGCTGAATTACAACGAAGTGATACAAAGGAAACTTTACGTGGCTTGAACGGAGTTTTTGTAATTAGCCAGTTCATTGACGTGAAGCCGGAGGGTCTGACGACCAATAGAATCGAAGCCTTGGCTAAAGCGACTTTGCATGACGCGGGAATTCCGGTTGATGCTGAACCCAAAAAAGCGCACGGCGATGCGAACCTGTCCATCACCATTAGCACTGTCAAAGACACACAACTCGGATTATATTTGTTCACGGTGGAGGTAGCGATCACCCAGGATGTGAAATTGACTCGGGAGTCGAATGTGCCTCCGATGTCAGCAGAAACTTGGAGACGATCCATACAAGGTCTCACGACGCCTGAGCAGACGGA
>CAIJNQ010000212.1 GCA_903822015.1 uncultured Verrucomicrobia subdivision 3 bacterium
ATGTTCAGGTTTATCGGAGTTGGGAAATTGCTCACACCCCAAGTGCCGCCAACAAAGTCACGGTTTGTGAAGGTTCTGCCCAAAAACGTATTCCCGTTGGTTGGCGAAAAACGCATGTAAAGCGGTATAATATCTACAACGTTTGACCAAATATTAAATGCCTTCAGCTCGTTTTCCATCCCATTAAGAGCGGCACGCGCGGTTAGGTCGGTTATGCCATTGGTGTTGGCGTAAATCACCGATTCAGGGTTTGGTGTTGTGCCGGCGGCCATTGTGGTCGCCGGATTAATTTTGAAGTTTGTCGGCCAAACCACATTTCCATTTGTATCCGTCTGCACCGCTGCATAGACAGGGCCTGCTGGCGGATTGGTGAAGGTGCCCGGCGGTGGCGGCGCGTTGGTGTTGATGCTCGGCGCGTTCGTCGTGTAGCTCGCCGTGCCGCCACCAATCAGGCCCGGCCCGTATTGTGCCATGGCGCTGCAGCAAAGCAGCAAGAACGCCACCATCAGCACAACCACCTTCGCCGCGCTGGCCAGCTTCGTCGGCGCAGGCTTGTCCGCCTTTTCTTCCGGCGGATCCACGATGATCTCCGGCGGATGCGTGGCCAGCTTCGGGAATCGTTTATGTGTGGTCGCCTCCGGCTTGTGCGTCGCCAGGGCAGGGAATTTTTTTTCAGTGCTCATATTTTTATTTTATTGGCAGGTGCGGCTCGCACCGGGGTTCGCTTATTGGTTGTTGAGGATCGCGGTGTTGAGCGAGCTGTAATAGACCGTCATCTCAAACGATGGCTTGGTGAGGCCGCCGTCCTTGCCCAGGACACCGCCGGTCACCCGGATCCGGCCCCAGAGATCGCACGCGAAGAAAAAGTTATTGCTCTGGTCATAGCGCTCGATGTGCAACCAACCCCGGCGCGTCGGCGCGTTGTTGGGGTTGAACTGGACGCTCGCGGCCGTCAGCTTGGTGGACGTGCGATAGAAAATTTCCAGCGCGATCGCCGAGACCTGCTCCACGTCGAATTTGCATTTCTGCATGACCTTGAGGTCGATCTCATCGAGGAGCTGGAGCTTGCCGGGCGACGGCCCCCAGACTTCCTCCACCTTGCCGGCCTTGAAATCATCCTCCCAGGAGAGGATCGGGCCGAGATTCATGTAGAGCGGATCTGAGGCGGCCGGCTGGTTGGCGGAGGTGGCAGCGCCGGCGGCCGAGCCGGCGGCGGGAACGGTGATGGCATCGCCTTCGCGAAAGAAATAGCAATGGCTGCCGAGGGCGTAGGAACCGAGGATTGGTGTCATATTATTTTATTGGTTATGTGGTTGTTGGTTGTTCACGGGAGCGGTGGAATCGTCGCCATCGTTTCGATGGTGAGTTCGCGCAGGTTGCGTTTCTTGTCCGGCACGAAATCGTTGCGCAGCACGCGCAGCTTCTGGAAGCCGGCGATCTGGTAATACTGAAGCAGGGCCGCGACAAATTCAGAGACATCCTTGCAATGCGGCTTCAGGCTGGCGGCATCGCGCCAGATGATCGGCGTCTCGCCCACGGCCACGGCAAAGGTGATCTTGGCATTCGTGTCCGGGTTGAACGGCGACTCATTCACAAAGTGCGGCTCGCCGATCAGCACGAGCATTCCAATCTCGGCGATGGCCTTGTTGATCTTCGTCTGCAGGTCGTTGGTATCTTCCACCAGCACCGTGATGCCGGCGGTCTGGGGGAACAGCGCCGGGTTGGCGTTGTTCAGCGCAAGCAGTCCGGCGGTGATCCGCGCGTTCACTGCCGTCGTCAAAGTTGTGAGTTTGCCGGGCATGTCAGTTGTTCTGGAGTTTGCGCGTGAGATAGGCGTCCATCTCCGCGAAGGCTTCCTGCTGCATCACGTCCTGGTCCGGCAACACGGTCGGGTCGGCTTTCTGTTCCACTTCCGGCACGAGCCAGAACATGACCACGTCGCCGATGATGCTCGCCTCGTTGCGCGATTTGCCGGCGTTCTTGCCGGTCCGGACGTGGCCGACCACTGATGCCACCTCGAGCTGCAGCTTCAAACCGCCGCCGCGTGGTGTCCGGAAAAATTGCAGGTTAGGAAAATCCGCCGGCACATGGCCGATGGCATCCGGGTTGGATGGGTTGGGAATTGCCAGGTATTTTCCTTTGACCGCTTTGATCGTCCCGCCGAGCAGCCGCTGCGCCAGGCCGATCTTGTTGATGGCAATGACGGCCGTTCCGCCGGTGGTCTCCGGATTCTGGACTGATCGTGCGGCGTCCGCGTAAAAGCCCTCACCGCCATCGCGGTGCCGCTCGTCGTTGAGCGTCTTGAAATAATCCACCAGCAGCCGCTTCACCGCGCGACCGCCGGCATCGGCCATTTCGTTCTGGCCCTCGGCGCCCAGCGCCTTGCGCGCGCGATCGCCCAGCGCCTCGAGACCGGCTGTCGAAACTTTAAGAACGAGTGCGCTCATGCGGCGAGTGCCTCCTCCAGGGATTTGACTTCCGGATTGCCGGCCAGCCCGATGGCATCGCATTCAGCGCGCGAAACATCGCGGACCCACATGCCGGAGTTGAAGGCGAACGGCGGCCACTCCGTGTCCAGGCCGTCGTCAAAATTATCGCTGCTACCGAGTTCGGCCCAGATGGGATGATTCTTGAGCGCGATCATCCGGAGATCCGGCGTGATAGTCCAACCGGTGCCGATGGGGTCATCGGTCTGGTCGCCAGCCAGGCGCCAGCGCGCGAGCCAGTCTCGCTTCTTCGCGCGATCTTCCAGCCGGAACAGTTCATCGGCCGGGAAAGCATCGAGCACGCCGGCCCGTTGCGCCTGCAGCCAGTTGCCCTGCCCTTGAGCCATCTCCGAATTCGTCCGGACCACCAGCGTGATGCGCTGGTCGCTGCTCAGATCCTTGATCGTGCCCTTGTCCGCCTCGGCGGCCGTGTAGCCGATCTCCTTCAGGTATTGCTGGATGGCCGCACGCACCGAGACGGGATTCATGCCCACCGTCACATTGCCCAGGGGATTGGCGGCCGTGATGCGATCCGGGCGCTGCTCGGTGGTTGGGTTCAGCAGTGAGCTGATGAATCCTTGGTATTTCTCCAGCAGATATTCGTTGGTAGTCTGCGCGGAGAATAGCGATTGCCGCCGCAGCGAAGCATCGAGCGCGCGCAGGCCGGCCGTGTCCAGGTCGGTGGGCAGCAGATCCTTGTCCGCGAGTGCGCTCACGGCTTCGGAAAATGTCGCTGGCTCGTTAAAAATCATATTCCATCCATCTTTTCGCGCGTGGCCTTGCGGCATTCCGCCTGGTAAGTGACGCCGACGCTCGACTGCATCTCGTTGAAACTGGGAAGCGGGTTGTCAGGCTGTTCGACCACATCCAATCCTTCCGCGATCCGGTTCAGGTTCCTTTCATGCACCGTAAGTTGGCGGCGTTCATCCTCGGTCAGATCCTGTTCGATCGCGGTCTTGAGCTTGGCGATGATTAAATCGGCCGCGAGATTCTTGAGGCCGGTCGGGAGGGCGGCCGGATTTGCGTCAAGCTGATTTCGGCGGCAACTGGCGATCTTCCGGCGGATGTCATCCACAACGCCCTGGATGATTCCAGCGGAGCGGCTGGTCTGACCGGCGGCGAGGGCCGCGGTGTCGCAGGCGGTCACGAGCGCGCTGACTTTGGCGTCATACAAATTCGCCAGGGTGATGGAAATCCATTTTGACATAATCAGGTGTGCCGGGTCACGCCGGCGCAGGCCCACATCATCGCCGTTTCCACATGGGTGATGGCCGTGGCTTTTTCGCGACCAGCGGCGGTTGGAAGAGTTTCGTCGATCAGCACCGCCAGCTCCTTGGCCTTGGCCCGGATGGCGGCGTGCTGGACGCCGCCCGCGACCGGCGGGTGATACTTGAAATTGTGTTCGATGGTGGCGTTCATTTTAAAATTTGAAGGAAGCGCCCGGCCCCGGTGACCGGGCGCTCTGATTCAAACGTCAAACCTTAGCTGATGGTCCACTTGCGGAGACCGCCGGAATAGGTGACGACCACCTTGGAGTAATGCTCCACGGTCAGTGCAACCAGCTTGCTGCTGAGTTGCTGCACGTATACCCGCACCGTGCCGCCGCCCTGTTCGCTGTCGAACTCGGAGACGAACCGCTTGAGGTTGGTGGCATCTTCCGTGTCCACGCCGTCCTGCGCGTAGAAACCGAAGATCAGGTTGGAAACGATTTCCGATTTCGCCGCCGCTGCCGACTGGTAGCGTTCGCGGCTGATCATGATCTGGTCCACCATGAGCCGGGCGGCGAGCTGCTCCAGCGTCAGGTTGGCCACGCCGGCGAAGGCGGTGAAGTTCACCTGCGCTTCATATGAGAGCAGGCGCTTGTTGAACGCCGTATCGCCGTAGAGGATGCGATTGGGGCGGATGCCCGACGCCGTGGTAGCGGTGATGAGATCGCCGCGCACATCCTGGTCAGGATTCTTGCCGGCAGTGGTGTCCCAGGTGTAAGCCTGGTTGGTGGCCGCCGCTGAGAGCGCCGCGATGCCACGGCGATACTCATTGCGGTAGAGCCGGCGCAGCAACTTCGCCACCTTGGCCTGCTGCCAGTTGGTGCCTACGAGACCGTCCATGTCCGCGATGTAGGTCAAACCCTTGTTCAAGGTTTTATCCACCACATCCGTGCCGGTGTATTGCACGGTCTTGAAGTCAGAACCGATCGCGCGCTGGTCGTCCACGATTTCAGACAGGAACTCCTCGGCGTTGACGGCCGCTTTCCATTCGAAACGCCGGGCGGTACCTACCGGGACTTTCGGGGCGATGAACTGCAACTTCGCCTCGATGTCGTTCGGATCGCGCCAGCCGACCAGGTAATTGGTCAGTGGCTCGCTGTAATACGATTCCGTGAAGCGGGCATCGTTGGCGAACAGGATTTGGCCGGGCTTGTAGCCGGAGCCGGTATCCCGGCCGTCCGCGATCAGGCTCTCGGTGGGAGAGACGGAGTTGGCGAACTGCGGGACGTGGATGTGCGGCCCTTGACCGCTTAACACGGCTGCGGCCAGCGCACTGCTGATGATTTTCTTTCTCGTTTTCATTTTATTTTTTATTGGTGTTGATGTTGATGTTCAGGCCGCAGATCAGAACGGATGTTTGCCGGGCTGGATGTGGGTGATGCTGATCACGTCGCCGGCGGCGGCCGTGGCGTCAGTGCCGATGATGGCGCGACCAAACACGACGTTGGTGGTCACCGCCAGGGTGGCTTGGCCATTGGCGCCGGTCGTGACATAGTTGCCGTTGGCAATCGTGCCATCAGTAACCACCTTCAAGGTGCCAGGCGTAACCCCAAACAGGTTGATGGCAATCGGAACCGAGGTATCAACCACCATGTCATCAGAGTTACCCAGGGGAACATCGCCAGCGCCACACAGCGCCACGTTGTCGGCAGTGCTGCCGATCTTGTAGAGCAGATAGCGCGCGGTCGTCACCGCGTCAGGGATATACGTCTTAACACCCCTTGAGGCTTGCCCCTCGCCAATGTTGGCGAACTGGATGCCGCCACGGGGCGCTGCCGTGAATCCAGCCAGGTGCAGCATGCGCTGGATCAGTAGCGGAGCCAGGCAAATCCGGCGCACATGGCGACGGAAGAACTGGCGATTCGCATTGCCGATGATCCGGCGGCGCGGAGGCCTTGCGTTTTGAAGTTTTGCGGATGCCCACGCAAACAGGGCGACCGCAAACGCGCAGAGCGCGACGATGATGAACAGGAGATGCATTTTCATTTTATTTTTTTATTCGAGGTTATGATTGACGGTTTGGGACGTTATTTATTGGCAGCCTTGGCAGCCTTGGCAGCCTTGGCATTTTGTTTGTCGTTTTCAGTTTGGTGATCCACGGCGAGTTCGGCCTGTTGCCGATTCAAGGCGCCGCGCGATTCGGTCATGCGATCATTGATCGCCTTCTCCCGGATCTGCTCCGGGGTCAATTCAGTTTCTTCAGCCATATATTTTTTAATTGTGAGGTTGCGGTTGGTTCGGGAATTATTTGCGTTTCTTGTGGGTCTCGGGCTGTTCCATCGCCTCGAAAATCTGCGGGAACTGTTTCTGGACCTTGGCGAACGCGATGTCGTAACTGACGCCGCCCTTCATCTCCTCGTTCACCAGCTCGGCGAGCATCTCGCGGCGATCGGCGGCATTGGCCAGTTCGATCTTGCGGTTGCCGCGATCGATCGTGATGGACTTGGTCTTGACCACCGGCTTGATTGCCTCCAGCGCGGTGACTTCGTTGGCGAAGGTGGCTTCGTTGCCGAGCCGAGTTTCCCAGGTGGCACGGTCTGCACCAGTGATCTTGCCGGCGGTGACGGCGGCATCGAGCACGGTCTTGACGTGCGCCTTGCGCTCATTGGCAAATGAAGTCTGCGCGGTGGTCGTCGCGGTCTGCGCGGCGGTGAGGTCGCCGGCGAGTTTGGTTTTTTCGGTTTCCAAAGCCGTCACCTTGTCGGCGAGGGTTTGTTTTTCATTCGCGAACGCCACGACCTTTTGATTTATCTGGTCGAGCGCCGCTTCCGTTTCCTCATTCGTCGGCGCTTCCGCGTTGGCGAACGATGGCTTGAGTGAGAGCGCTGCGAGCAGCGCGATCAGTTTTTTCTTCATGGCGTTTTCGTTTTTTTTGTTGTTGTTGGTTTCCGCCTCGTCCGCTTCATTCAGCATCTGGACGGGCAAATGGGGTTGATTCGTCAGTCCCACGCTGAGAAACACGGTGGGAGTGAACACAGGCACGCCGTTCACGGCGTCGCCTTCCTCGCAGTCGGTCAGCCGGCCGCTAAAAAATCGCAGCTTTTTCTTTTCCACCAGGTCGCTGCCCTCGTTGGTGAACACCGGCATCCCGTAAAGTCCGTCCTCGCGGACCGCGAGATCGGCAATGACGCCCTTGGCCGACTTGTCCGGGTATTTCGCGCCGATGCCCGGCACATCCGGATGGCCGACATAAATCGGCCGGCCGCTGAAGAATTTTTTGACGCCTTTCCGCGAGTTTTGAAATTCAGCAACCATTTGTCCCGCGCACTTTTTATCAATGCGTTGAATCGCCTGCAGACGTTTGCACGAACCGTCCGGCTGCGGAATCACCGCGAAGGATGGAAAATCTCCAAATGGCGCGATCTGCGCCCAGCCATCCTTGCCGATGCTGATCTCGTTGGTGAAGCCCACACAGGCTTCGGCTTTGCCGACGGCGGCATTGGCGAATTGGATTTTGAATTTATTTTTCATGATTGGGTTTCGGTTTCCTTGTCATCCGCACAGCCGTTGGCGAGGTTTGCACAGAGAATTTTATAGATGGCATTCGCCACGGCCGGATCGTGGTCGAGGTTCTTTTTGAGCGCCGCCAGGGCGGTGAGGATCCCGGCAAGTTTTTGCTTCTGCATCTCCGCATCGTCGATCTTGGCCACGGCCGCCAGCCGGTCATTGATGCTTTTGAACTCGCCGAGCACCGCCTCGATCACCAGTGTGGTGCTGCGCTGCTCCAGCGACGCCGCATTGCCAAACTCGGGATTCTTGTCTGACTTGCCCGGCGGCACGAGCTTCGCATCGCCCACGGATGGGGTCGCGGCGGAGAGCGTGTCATCACCGGCTTTCGGAACGGCGCGGGAATAGCGTTCCAGCGTGGCCTGGGTGACCAGCAGGCCGTTGCCTTTGGCATCCTTCAGGCCGGAGAGGAATGTATCCACGGCGATATCGTCCTGGATGTTGCGGCGCGGTGTGGTGCGGAGCTTGATGTAAGCCAGGGCCGGCGCGTCCACGCCAAACTTCCAGGCAAGCGCATATTTGGTCACCTTGGATTCGAGCGTCTCCTCGATCATCTTCGCGTCGTCCGTCTCAAGGATTTCAGATTCATCCTCCTGCAGACTGGCGCCGGTCGCATTCCTGCCGCTGGATGTTCCCAGATCGCCGCCGCGCCAGAGCTGGGTGATCGCCTTGTCGAACACCGCATGCAAATCCTTGAAGCCGGCGTCGCCGCTCGCCTTAGCTTCCACGAGCGAGATATCGGCGTTCCGGTTGGTGACCGCGCTCCATTCGTTGGCGAATTCTTCCACCGCTTCCACAAACGAACTCCACTCCGGAGAATCCTTCACCGCATCCGTCTTGCCGTGAATGCCAGGCATCCCGAACTTGTCCAGGAAGGAAAGCCACGATTTGAGCATCAGCGACTTCATCAGGTAAATCACGCTGTACGATTCCATCAAGCCATCGCCGCAGGTCACCATCCAGTCGCCCGGCATCATCTCCGCCCCGTAGATTTGAAATTCGCTGGCAAGGAACCGCAGTTTTCCCTGGGTGCCTTCAAACCACCAGACCGGGCAGAAAATGAATTTCGCCGTCAGCTCACCATTCGGCAGCGGCTCCCAGACGATTTCATGCACCGCATAATACTTACCCACCGCATCCATCATCTGGCGAACCAGCAATGAGAAGCCGCCCTCCTCATCCGGGTTTAGCGCGGTGGTCGCCGAGGCGTTGCCGTAAAAGTTGTCCAGGAAATCCTTCTGCGCCTGCGCCTGCGCCTTCTGGGAATCGTCAATGTCGTCCCGGATCAATATCTCGTAGCCGTGCCGGGCCACGCTCTTCATCCGCTTGGGCCGGCAGATTTGCATCTGATAATCGCGGCGCTCGATCGCATCCCACAGCATCCCGGCGCTCCGGAAGAAACCCATGCGCCACTGGTCCAGGTATTGCACCAGCCGGTCAAAGGTCAGGCCGCGCACCGGGTTGTAGCGCATCCGGACGGAATACGTCACCCGCACCGGCGTCATGCTGGCATCCGGCTCAGTCTTATATGCGACGGGCGCATTCCGCTGTTTGCGGAAATAATCCCCCTGACCACCGCCAAGCATCAAACTCGCGCCGGCATCCAGGCCGCGCACCGGCTGGGGAACCGTCTTTGATCCATTTGGAGGTAGCGGCATGGCCAGAGCGTTGGCGAACTGTTTCCGCTCCCGGCTGGAGAGCTTGGTGAAGGCCGAAACCACCCTTGCCAACTTCCCATCCAGGACAGCCTCTTTTTTCCGGTTTGATGCCTTACCCATGACGCACCACCCTTCCACCCTGGTTTTGGGCATCCTGACTACCTGAAAATTGCCCCAACGTCGCGCATTGCAGCCCATTGCAGCCATCCGGCAGCCGTTTGGCACCGATTCTGCCTCCAGCGGGGGTTTGGGGGATTGTGGCGGCTCGGTTCATTGGGGTGTGATGATGAGTTCGCCAAAGGTTTGTTTGCCATGCGTCCGGCGGTTCACCGCCCGGTTCTGGGTGACGATGGGTTGCTGCCGGCAGCCGGCGAAAAGTTCGCGGGTGAACGGGCCGTCATTCAGCGTCACGATCCATTTGCCCTTGAGCTTGCCGACCTCGCGCCGGAAAACTGTGAGCTGCTTTTCATCCCAACCTTTGTAGCCGCCGTTCGTCGCGTTCTGGTAGGGGGGGTCAATGAAATGGAACGTGTCCTTCGAATCGTAATTTTTGAAACAGCGGTCGAACGGAATGTTCTCAACCACGACACCGTTCAACCGCTCGTGCGCCGCGCCGATCAATTCCGAAATCTGTTTATGTTCGAAGCCCACGCCGCCGCCCATCCGTTCAAAACCACTTTTCGCCATTCGGAATCCAAAATGCACCCATG
>CAIJNQ010000213.1 GCA_903822015.1 uncultured Verrucomicrobia subdivision 3 bacterium
ATCTCGGCACCCACAAGCTGGATATTTTGATGTGGCTGTTCGGCGGCATCGCGTCGGGGGCGGCGGACATTCACCCGGTCACCGGCCGGTCTGGCGATTGCGACGAGACCGGCGAGGCGCTGCTCCAATTCCAGAGCGGCATCATCGGCACGCTGGCCGCCGGCTGGGTCGACCTTGAGGACCCGGTGACGTTGCAGATCAGCGGCACGCAAGGCCACGCCGTCATTGTGAACGGCCAGTTGTTTTACCGGAGCGAAATGGTGGCCGGCAGCGACGCCCGCAAACCGTGGACGGATTTGCCCCCCGCGCCGCCCGAACCGATGGACCAATTCCTGGACGCCGCCGGCGGGGCGCCGAACGAGCCATTGGTCTCGCCGGTCGAAGCCGCCGCCCGCGTCGCCGCCATGCAGGCGATTTACGAGGCCGCCCGCGAACATAAGTGGGTCAAGGTGCCGCAATTGTAATAAATTTCTCATGGCTCGGGTGGCTGCCCGTTTTGGCAAGGCGGCCATGAACCATACCTTGACCGAAAAGATTTTGGGTTTACCAGTGAGCGTGTTGGCCCATCCTGTTTTGAGTCGGCTGCGGCGATATTAACCTTAGCCCGCCGGACATCACACCATGGATGAGGAATCAGACATCGAGACGCCCGAAGATGACGTGCGCGATACCGCGGGGATGCGTTGGGTCAAATTCGTTTCCATCATTGTTGTTGCCGCTGTTTTGCTGGGCGGCTTTTTTGGTATTTCCATCCATGTCATCGCGTTCGTTTCCGCTGCCCGATGGACCATGGACAGTTCCTCCGGTTATCATCTGCGAGGGGCGACCAAAGCCGATATTGACCGGTCAAATAAAGACACCCTCCATGCGTTCAAGTTCCGATTCATGGTTGGCAGTGTTCTTGGCGCTGGTTGCGGTTTGGCATATGTTGTGCGTTGCCTGATTAGGGATGAGGATCCATGAATCGTCCCGCCGCCGCCGCCCCTGATTTCGCCTTTCCGATCATGGAGAAAGCCTGTCGCCCAAATGGTCATCGTTTCCGGGCGGCTGAGTTTCTCGCCTGGCCGAAACCGGCCGGTTATGTCACCTGAGTGACTCAATCGACTGCCATACCCCTCGACGGTCGGTTTTGCTAGGGAGCAACGTATTCACTCGCCTGGAGTGAAGGCGGCACGCCTTTGATCGTCTGGGGTGCCCGGCGGCCAGGCCGGGCGGGGCCCTTTACAAGATATGGCTGGCCGCCCGTCAATCACTTCAATTAAACTAACTCCGGCCATTTGCGGGGCCGTTCATGATTAAATCCACCCCGGGGCAGATTCGCGAACGTTTTGACGCAGATGTGGAGCGGTTTTCGAACCTGGAGACGGGTCAATCCGCGACCATTGATGCCCCCTTGTCATTGGCCCTGATTGCCGGGGCCGCCGCCCGCGTGAACCCCGGCGCAACCGCGCTGCTGGATGTGGGTTGCGGCGCCGGCAACTATGCTCTGAAAATTCTGGAGCGCTTGCCCGGCCTGGATGTCACGCTGATCGATTTGAGCCGGCCGATGCTGGATCGCGCCGTGGACCGCGTGAGCCGGGCGACCGCCGGCCGGGTCACGTCCCTGCAAGGCGATATCCGCGAGTTGCCGTTGGGGGGGTCGCAATTTGACATCATCTGCGCCGCCGCCGTGTTGCATCATCTGCGCGGGGAGGCGGAGTGGCATCGGGTGTTTGCGAAGCTGCAGGTCGCGCTGAAAGCGGGCGGCTCCCTGTGGATCTCCGATTTGATCGAGCATTCCGATTCGCGGGTGCAGTCACTGATGTGGGAGCGTTACGGGGCGTATCTGGCCGGGCTCAAGGATGCAGCGTATCGCGATCGCGTATTTGACTACATCGCCCGGGAAGATTCACCGCGGCCATTGATGTTTCAGCTGGATCTGCTACGCTCGGCGGGCTTCCGGCAGGTGGAGGTGTTGCACAAGAATGGCTGTTTTGCCGCCTTTGGCGGCATCAAAGACGACGGCACCCGTGACGGACCCGGCCCGACCTGATTATTAATGATGAATACAATCAAGTACTTGGTTTTATCAGTCTTTTTGGCGGCCCTGGCGGGCTGCGCCACCCGCACAACCACCGGCCGCGAATTTGATGTCGCTAACATCGCCAAAATTCAGAAAGGCGTCACCCCGCGCAACGAATTGGTGAGCCTGTTCGGCCGGCCGCTGGATGTCTCCGTGCTCTCCGGGGACGAGGTGGTCTGGGAATATTCCTGGAAAACAGCCACGTCGCAGACCCAACCGGGGCCGGACGGCCCCGTGGTGACCTCCCAGGGCGACAAGAAAACGCTGGAGGTCTTGATCAAGAACGGCGTGGTTATCAATTACCGGTATGCGGATGATCCCTTCTGGATCGAAAAGTTGAAGGGCACTCAGTAGTCAATGGGTTTGTTCGGTCCCGGATAAATTCACCGGGGTGCTGCCCGGCCCTGGCGCCGGAGCCGGAAACAATGACTTGGTGAGCCGAACCTGCCAGCGCAGAGGTTCCCGGGTGACCCTGCCTTAACTGTAAGTCAGCATTATGCACGCAGCCATTGAATTTGCCGCATTCTGGGCGTTTGCCTTGGTGACGCTGGGCGTGGCGGTCATCTTATTAAACCTGTTCGGCAACGTGCTCGAGAGCGATATGGAGTTGCTCCGCCCCGGCCGGGAGGCACTGCTCGCCGCCTTTGCCTCACTGATCGAGGCGGCGGGTGTCTGGCTCATCGTCGAATTCATTCCGGTCATGTATCGCGCCCTCGCCCTGCGGGCGATGATTCTCCCCATCCTGTTGGTTGCCTTGATCTACAAGCTGATGCACCTGGAAAGCTGGGGCGTATTCGAGGCCGGGCTGCTCCTGGCCTTTCAAGTGGCCACCGGTTTTATAATCGCCGCCTTGATGTTCGGACATTATCAAGCCGCCATCATGTTCATCGCGGTCTTCGCAATTATTCTGGCGTTGATCGCCAATATACTCAGGAACCTTTGAGAACTGCCCTCGGGCCCGGGCGCAAGGAAACCCGGCAATGAATTTGCCGGCGGACGGGCCCGCCGGCCAGCCCTGGCTGCGTCACCCTGGTTTAAGCGCGATGTGGAAATTTGATTGGTGATTATACTTGCCGGAAATTTGCGGGTCCGCTTTGATGAATCCGTGGTTAAAACCAACCCGCCGGAACCACCCGTGCCTGGGATCGTGCCCGGCCGGGCGAATGATCCTTTTTTGGCGTTACGCGTAACATTATGATCGCGTTTTCAGATTGGTTTCCCAATGCGCTGGTCGGCACGGCTTTTGTGTCGCTCGGACTGTTGAAAATTTATGGTTGGCGGAAGGGCATCGTGGGCGGCGGCGGCCAGCCGGTATCCTGCCGTTTGCTGGGCCGGTGTCCGAGCTGGAACAAACCCGTCAACCTCGGGGTGATTATTTTGTTCCTGGCCATCGGCCTGGTCAATTTCGGCATTTTAGTGAAAGCCCTGCTTCGGCACTGATCGTTCCGCCGGAACTGAAAACCAATCCCGGATCAGAACCGCCGGGGGACGCCGGCCTTGGCGGGGATGGCCGCCGGAGTTTTGATGGAAGTCTTGCGCCCCGGCGCGGGGTTGCTTAATTTCCTGCCGTTGAAAAAATCCGAACGCCCCGTCATCCCGCGCAAGACGATTTATCGCCTTTCGATCTACCTGCGCTGCCTGGCGCGGCTGCATGAGAACGGCATCGGCACCGTCTCCAGCGAGGCCCTCGCCAAGGCCGCCGGCGTCAAGTCCACCCAGCTCCGCAAAGACCTCGCCTACTTCGGCACGTTCGGCACGCGCGGCCTCGGCTACGATGTCACGGAGCTGTTCAAGAAAATCTCGGAGGAACTCGGCACCTCGCGGTTGCAGCCGGTCATCCTGGTGGGTGTCGGCAACCTCGGCTTGGCCTTGCTCTCCTACCGCGGTTTTGAAAAGGAGGGGTTTGAAATCATCGCCGCGTTCGACGCCGAGCCAAGGCGCAAGCGCGACAAGGAAATCAAGCAGCCGATTCACGGGATGGAGGCGCTGCCGGAATTTGTGGAGGCGCACGGCGTGAAGATGGCCATCGTCACCGTGCCAGTGGCGGTCGTGCAGGAAGTCACGAACCTCCTGGTGCATAGCGGCATCACCGGGATTTTGAATTTTGCGCCCATCGTGCTGGATGTGCCAGAGGACGTGATGGTGAACAACGTCAACCTCGCCATCGAGCTCGAGAACCTGAGCTATTTCATCCGCGAATGACGGCGCCGGACTAATTCGCGCCCGCTGCCACCGCATTGGTCGGCGGGTTCTGCTGCCAGAATAAAAGCACATCGCGCCACCAGCCCGGGGTTTCCGGCGTGGTGTCCGCATGGCGGGCCCGGGGAATCACCTGGAGTATCTTCGGACCTTGATAGCCGTCATAGAGCCGCTCGCCAAGCTTCGGCGGTATGATTTCATCCGCCCCCGCGATCACGACCATGACCGGGCCGCGATAAGTTTGCAGCCACTCCGCCGGATTAAAACGGTCCCACAACAAATAATAGGCCGGAATGAACGGCACGTGATTCTGGGCGACGGAGGCAAGCTTGTTGTAGGGCACGAACATCGCCAGGCCCGCCACGCGCCTCGGGTAGCGCTGGGCCACATGCGCAACCACGCCCGCTCCCAGGGATTCGCTGACCAGATAGGCGGGGAGGTTTTCCGGCAAATTCACAAAAGCCTCGTCCGCCGCCGCCAGGACATTTTTTTCGCCCGGCGAACCTTCGCGCGCGCCGAAACCGGGATACTCAAAAATATAGACGTCCAGCGGCGCCGCCGCATGGATCGGCAATGCCATGTAAGCGCGGTTGAGGGCCCAGCCGGCGTTGCCATGGGCAATCAGCACGCTGCCAATGGGCGGCGAACCGGCCGGCAGTTTCCAGCCCATCAACCGGCCCGCCGGATTCCGCCACGGAACGAACCCCGCCTTGACCGCCGCCTGTTCGGCGGACGCCATGGACAGCTTCGTCGGCACATAAATCAAATACCGCTGCAGCACCGTGAACAGGAACATCACCAGAGCATAGCCGAAAAGTAACGTCCACAAGGCAAGCTTGCCCCAGCGCCGCCAGGGTATCTCCAGGGGTTCCGATGAGTCTTCGCCGGCCACGGGCTATTCTTTTTTCTGCGCCTTCACTTCCAGATAGAGGTCGCGCAGTTGCTTCGGCGATACGTGGCTCGGCGAGTCGGTCATCAGGCAGGTGCCCTTGGCGGTCTTCGGGAAGGCGATGACGTCGCGGATGCTTTGCGTGCCGCAGAGAATCGCAATCAGCCGGTCGAAGCCCAGCGCGATGCCGCCGTGCGGCGGCGCGCCGTACTTGAAGGCGTCAAGCATGTAGCCGAAGCGCAGCTTGGTTTCCTCCGGCGGAATGGCGAGCAGTTCCTCAAAAATGGTTTTTTGAACGTCAGGCTGGTGGATGCGGATCGAGCCCCCGCCCAGCTCTACGCCGTTGACGACGACGTCGTAATGCTGGCCGCGGACTTTCTTCGGGTCGGTCTTGAGCAGCGGGATGTCTTCCGTCACCGGGGCGGTGAACGGATGGTGGCTCGAATACCAGCGGTTCTGTTCGCGATCGAATCCGAGCAACGGAAATTCGATGACCCAGAGGAAATTGAACTGGCCGGCCTGGAGGGTCAGCTTCCCCTGCCCCTTAAGCACCTCGGCGCAATAGAGCCGGATCTTGCCGAGAATTTCGCAGGCGTTGAGCCACTGGTCGGCGGCGAAGAGAATCAAATCGCCTTCCGCGATCGCCAGTTTGGTCGTAAGCGCGGCCTTCTCGGCTTCGCTGAAGAATTTCACGATGGGGGATTTCCATTCTCCGTTCTCCACCTTGATGAAGGCGAGCCCTTTGGCGCCGAAACTCTTGGCGTACTCCGTCATCGTCTCAATCTGGCCCTGCGTCGCGCCCGCCAGGCCTTTCGCGTTGAGCGCCTTCACGACACCGCCGTTGGCAATGGTGCCGCTGAACACCTTGAAGGTGCTGGCGCGGAAATCCTCGGTCAGATCCACGAGTTCCATCCCGAAGCGCGTATCGGGCTTGTCGATGCCGTACCGGTTGAGCGCTTCCTCGAAACTGATGCGCTTGAACGGCGTCGGCACGTCGATGTTCAGCGCCGTTTTCCAGACGCGCTGGAGCAGGCCTTCAATCAGCGAATAAATATCCTCCCGGTCGATGAAACTCATTTCAATGTCCACCTGCGTGAACTCCGGCTGGCGGTCGGCCCGCAAATCCTCGTCGCGGTAGCAGCGGGCGAGTTGGAAATACTTCTCCACGCCGGCGACCATGAGGATCTGTTTGAACTGCTGGGGCGATTGCGGCAGCGCATAAAAAGTTCCCGGGTCGCGCCGATTCGGAACCAGGAATTCCCGCGCGCCCTCCGGCGTGGACTTGAACAGGGTGGGCGTCTCGACCTCGAGGAAGCCCTGCTCGTCCATATAGCTGCGGGTGGCAATGGCGACCTTGCTGCGCACCTTGAGGTGGCGCGCCATCTCGGGGCGGCGCAGGTCAAGATAGCGGTATTGTAATCGCAATTCCTCGTTCACCTTGTTGGCGATTTCCGGATCGTCCACCGGGAATGGCAGGACTTCGGCCATGTTCAAAACCTCGAGGCCGGTGACGCCGACCTCGACTTCACCGGTTGGAATCTTGGCGTTGTTCGTTCCGGCCGGCCGCTGGCGGACTCTGCCGGTGATGCTCACGACGCATTCGCTCCGGAGCGACGCCGCTTGCGCGAACAGCGCCGCCGTCAAATCGGATGGATCGAAAACGGTTTGGGTGCGGCCTTCGCGATCGCGGATGTCAATGAAGATGAGGCCGCCCAGATCGCGGCGGGAATGAACCCAGCCCGAACGCGTGACCGTTTGCCCGATGTGTGCCGGGCGCAGTTCGTTGCAATGATGCGTGCGTTTCATGTAAAGTCGTTATTGCCGAATATG
>CAIJNQ010000214.1 GCA_903822015.1 uncultured Verrucomicrobia subdivision 3 bacterium
CCAGCAGAAGAAAATGAACGAGAAGGAGCTCCGGGGGTTCCGGGCGCGCTTCAACATCCCGATCAACGATGATGTCATCGCCGACATGCCGTTCTATCGTCCGCCGGCGGACAGTCCGGAGATGGAATATCTCCTCGCTCAGCGCAAAAAACTCGGCGGCTTCCTGCCGGCCCGCATCGTCAAACCCGCCGCCCTGAATGTGCCGCCGCTCGAGTTGTTCGCCGAATTCTTCAAGCCGGCGAAAACGGAAATCTCCACGACCACCGCCTTTGGCAACTTGCTGCGATTTCTGCTGAAGCAAAAGGATTTCAGTAAAAACATCGTGCCGATTATTCCGGATGAGGCGCGCACCTTCGGCTTGGACGTGTTGTTTCGCGAGATCGGAATTTATTCCTCCAAGGGCCAGCTGTACGAGCCGGTGGACAGCAAAACGCTTTCCCATTATCACGAGGCCAAGGACGGGCAGATTCTGGAAGAGGGCATTAGTGAAACCGGCGCCATGGCGTCGTTCATCGCCGCCGGCACGAGCTACGCCACGCATGGCGTGCCGATGGTTCCATTCTACATTTACTATTCGATGTTCGGCCCGCAGCGCGTCGGCGATTTGTTCTGGCTGGCCGGTGATATCCGCGCCAAGGGCTTTTTGCTCGGGGCCACTTCCGGCCGCACGACCCTCAACGGCGAAGGCCTGCAACATCAGGATGGCCACAGCCTGTTGCACGCGAGCACCATCCCGACGTGCCTGCCTTACGATCCCGCGTTTAGCTACGAGCTCGCGGTTATCGTCGCCGATGGCCTGCGCCGGATGTATGTCGAGCGCGAGGATGTTTTTTATTATCTGGCCGTCTATAATGAGAATCATCCCATGCCCGCCATGCCGGCCGGTTGTGCTGACGGCATCCTGCAAGGTTTGTATAAATTCCAGCCCGGTGTGGAGGGCAAGAACATCAAGGCGCACATTTTCGGGAGCGGCTCCATCATGCAGTCGGCCCTCAAGGCGCAGGAAATTCTCGCGGAAAAATACGGCGTCAGCGCCGATGTCTGGAGCGCGACGAGCTATAAGCTGCTCCGTGCCGATGCTCTCCGCTGCCAGCGCTGGAATATGCTGCATCCCACGCAGGCTCCGCGGAAATCTTATCTCGAAACTTTGCTGGCGAAAGAGCCCGGCGCCTTCATCGCGGTGTCGGACAACATCCGCACCGTGCCGGATCAGATTGCGCCCTGGGTGCCCGGCGGCTTGTTTACGCTCGGCACCGACGGTTTTGGGCGCAGTGACACGCGTTCCCGATTGCGCCGCTTTTTCGGCGTGGATGTTGAGTCCACGGTCATCGGCACGCTGTTCGCGCTCGCCGAGAAAAATCTGATCGAGCGCAAGGTCGTCGCTCAGGCGATCACGGATCTGGGAGTTGACCCGGAACTAATCCAGCCGCAGCTGGTCTGATCTCTTCAAATATGCCCGCTGCGCTGGCGGGTTGGTCCTGCCGGTTATTGTCCGGCGAAAGGGTTTTTGTGGATGCCTTTCCGTCGCACTTTAATTTGGGGAGGGCGATAAATTCGGTTTTCTGCAAAAATCCTCTGGACAGGCCGCCGGAATGGGAGTAAAACCAGATTTATAAACTCCGTAAAACCCGTTCCATAACCCGATTTTGAAGCCGGTATTTAAACCGCAAATCAACCCCTCCAACGTCATGAACAAAATTCAACCCCAACTCCGATTCCTCCTTGGTGCAGTGCTCCTGGTCTGGCTGACGATCAATTCGGCCGTTTTCGCCCGGGCCGAATCGTCTGATTCCGGCACCCGTAAATCACCCGACTGGCTGCGCCGCAGTGTGGTTTACGAAATATTCCCCCGGAACTTCTCCTCGGCCGGGGATTTTAATGCCATCACCGCTCAGTTGGATGGCTTGAAGGATCTTGGCGTGGACATCCTGTGGCTGATGCCGTTCCATCCGACCGGCGAAAAAATGAAAAAAGGCACGCTGGGCAGCCCTTATGCTGTTCGCGACTTTTATGCCATCAATTCCGAATTTGGCTCAACCAATGACCTCAAGCGATTGGTTGCGGAAGCCCATCAGCGCAACATGAAAGTGATCATGGACATCGTCGCCGGTCAGACTGCTTGGGACAGCGTTCTCATGCAACACCCGGAGTTTTATTTGAAGGACGCAAGGAACCAGATCATTCCGCCCAAGCCGGATTGGACCGACGTGGCGGGGTTGGACTATTCCAATCCGGATTTGCGCAGTTACATGATTGACATGATGAAATATTGGCTCCGTGAATTCGGCGTGGATGGTTTCCGCTGCGACGTGGCCTGGACCGTGCCTGTCGATTTTTGGGAAGCCGCCCGGGTTGAATTGGAGAAAATTAATCCCTCCGTCATCATTATCGCTGACGCGGGTGCCAAGCCGAAAATGCTCTCTAAAGCTTTCGACATGGATTACTCGTGGAACCTTTATTCCACGTTGAATCAGGTCATGAATAGCCTTTCCCCCGCCTATTTGCTTCAGCAATCCTGGGAGCACACGCAGCAGCAGTTCCCGGCCGGGGCCTTGCACCTTCGGTTCACCGACAACCAATCCGAAGTCCGGGCCGTGGCGCGTTATGGCCTCAATGGTGCGCTCGCCGCTCAGGTGTTGATGTTGACGCTGGACGGCGTGCCGCTGTTTTACAACGGCATGGAAGTTGGCGATGCCACTGAATCTACCGACCCCGCCATGTTTGAAAAAACGCCGGTGTTTTGGAATCCCGGCGGCCGCCCTCCGCTCCGCGATATTTATCGGGATCTGATCAAGCTCCGGAAACAATATCCTGCATTTTACGATGGGGATGTCAGTTGGCTCCAGAATACGGATTCCGGGGAAATCGTCAGCTACCTGCGGAAAGATGCCAAGGATGAGTTTCTCGTGCTGATCAACCTCTCCAGCCGTCGCGTGTCCGGATCCGTCGAACTGCCCAACGCGGAAGGGTTCCAACTCGTCAATATTAATGGCCAGTCCAAACCTTCAGTGGATACCCTTCTCCCTGACTTTAGCCTGAATGGCTACGCCTGGTTTATTTATCATCGGCCCGTTTCAAAATAAGCCGGCCGGGGCAAATCAGGGTCGGAGCCGTTTTTTATGCTCCACCAGTTCGCGGCGCGCCGCTTGCAGCCGTTTGATGATGATTTCCGAGACCCGGGTCATCAATTCATAACCGAGATCGTGATTTTCCTCGCATAACTCGCGCAGCCGTGTCCCGTAAAAGAAAATGGTTTTTGCCGGTGTCACCGCTTGCGCGTCGAAATGCCAGTAATAGGGGGGAAAGAGCCACGACCAACCCAGCACGTCCCCCGTCCCGATGGTTTGAATGTGGATCGGTCCGCTATCCTCTCCGCGCGAGATCAATTCCACTTGCCCGTCCAGCATGAGATAAAAACGGTTTGCGGAATCGCCTTCGGAAAGAATTGTCTCGCCCGCCTTGAATTCGGCCAGCATCGAGTTCTCCGCCAGCAATTCGAGGGGTCGGGTTTTCATTCCTCTCAGGAACGGCTGCGCTTCCAGAATTGTGGTATTGATTCGCATGACAGTTAGCCGGCCATCGTTTGGGAATGATTTTTTTGGTGACTACCACTGTAATTTCAGCGCGATTGCTCCAGACCGCTCAACTTCCCTTGGCAATCATTAGCCAAATTTTGTCAACCCGGTCCCGCCTGTTCCGGGAGGAAGTTTTGGCTGCGCTTCTCTGGAACCGGTTTTAAACGAAGTCTGACGACGATGTGGGCGTCCGGTGGCCGCCGCTGTTCCGGCAGACGACGACACTGCCCAGGTTGACTGAAACTGCCATGGCTCACCGGGCCATTTGCAACTTTCTTGCTTTTCTATTATGGCGGGAGGCGGCGCTCGCCGCCAAAGGCATTGCCATTAGAAGCCTTCGGCCCGGTAAAATTTCTGGGGGGAATTCGGGTTGGAATCGAGGATCGTGACCGAACCGCTTGCGGGAATGGTGTTGGTTGTAATCGGTGTCCAATTCACCAGATTGGGTGATTGTTGGATGATGTAGTTGCTGCCTCCCGTGCCGGTCAAAACGAAACTGAAAACGCCGTTGCTCATGGATAGTCCGGACAATTGCAGGCTCGGCGAAACGATCGCTGAATGATATGGCACGGCACGATAAAACTTCTGGGGGGCCGTTGCCTGGAGATCAACAATATCGACCGAGCCATTCGGAGATATGGTGTTGGTTGTAAATGCTGTCCAATGCGCCAGATCCGTGGACGCCTGAATGACGTAATTGCTGCCCGCCGCCCCGTTTAACGTGAAGCTAAAAACGCCGTTGGTCATTTTCAAACTGGTTAATTGCGGCAACCGCGCAACGGTCGCCGCGTTGTTTGCCGGTGTGGTGTAAGGTAGGGCCCGGTAAAATTTAAAGTTCGGACCCGGGTTCGTATCAATGATCTGAACCGAACCGCTGCCCGGAATGGTGTTGGTGGCGAACGGGGTCCAGTTCACCAGATCGGTTGACGATTGAATGACGAAACTGCTGCCCGCCGGGCCGCTTAAGTTGAAGTTGTAAACGCTGTTGTTCATGCTGAAACCGGATATTTGCGGCGGCGACGGAACCCGCGCGACGTAGGGCGCTGTGCGGTAAAACTTCTGGGAAACCATGGGATTCATATCCACCACTTCGAGCGAACCGCCGGGCGGAACTGTATTTGTGGAGAATGGTATCCAATTGATCAGATCGGTTGAGGTCTGTATGACGTAATTGCTCCCCGCCGGGCCGGTCACCGTCAGTACTATCTGGCCGCCCGGTGCCTGGCGGAGTTGCTCGGTAACTGTTCCGACCGTGACGACAAACGATCGCGAGGTCAGGTTGTTGTCGGTGGCGCCGTTATTGACCATGACGGTGATGGTGACCGAACCGCTGGCGTTTGCCACCGGATTTAGACTCAGGGCGCCGCTGGCATTGGTGCCCGTGTATTCGATGGTCGGATTGGGGACTAGATTCGGATTGCTGGACGTGGCGGAGACGGTAAGGCATTGATTTTGACTGGCCGAACCGGGAGCAATGCCGGTCAGGTTGACGGTCTGCGCGCCGCCATTCGCATTAATGGTCAGATTGCCGATCGGGTTCAATGTCGGCGGCTGGTTCGTCGGCAGGCTTGGAACCGTGTAGGCCAATTCACTTGAGAAGGCGCTCATCGCCCCCGCGGCGCTGTAGGTTGTGGACGCAAAATAATACGTGGTGCCATTCACCAGATTGGAAATCGTGACCGTCGTGCTCTTTCCCGCATCCATCACGTTCGTGTATACGCCGCTCGCTCCACCATAATAGATGTCGTAGCCGGCTATGATCGGGTCATTGCTGGGATTCCACGCCAAAGTGACATTGGCCGATGCAAATAATGCTAGCGGGTGGATTGCAACCATGATTCCCAGAGAAAAGCACCGGATAAAAATGCTTTTCAAGGGAATCAAAATATTGGCCCGAAGCATTTTAGCCAGGTCTAGCGGTTTGATTTCCCGTTTCGCTATGGCTGTGTGTTTTTCCGCGCTTGGCTTTCTAGATTCGTAAATACAGCTAAACATTGATGTTACTAACTACCTGCGAGGCAAAGCTTCGAACGGCAGCTTTAGTTAACGGCACCTAGCTATAACCGTGCCGACTTTGACCGCTCAAAAGGAAATCTTTAAAACACCGCGTTTTGTGGTCGTCGAGCATCCAGGATCAGCCCGCACGTGATCGCTTGCCCGTCACCCGGCCGCAGTGAAAACTTAAGAAAACCAAGGGATTATTCCTGTTTGTCCTCCCGGCTTCAGGTTGAATTTGTCAAATGCCTGATTTGCGGTCTCGAAAAAATAAATTAAAATACTCGCAGCAATCTTTCATTGCCTTCTGTATTTACCGGCTGGGAATCTGGGGTGGAACGAAAGTTTACAGTCGGTGGCACGAAGGTTTACATCCGGCGGTGCCGATGATTCCCGGTTGCTCGAAATGTGGGCGGCCTGATGATTTTGGTGATCGGACTGCGGCCAATCCTGCTAATTTTCCAACTGGCTTGGTTCTGCTGCGGGCTTTTATTCCACGTGATGCCCCGCTACCCGCATTTTTTGAAGCTTGTAGATCAGCGTCCGCCGGCTGATGCCGAGCGCCCGGGCGGTTTCGGTGCGGTTGGATTTGTGCTGGCGCAAGGCCTGTACAATGGCCTGCCGTTCGATTTCATCCAGCCGCTCCATTTCCCCTGTCTCCGCCGGGTTGGCGGTTCCGCCGGCGGCGCGCACTCGGGTTGGCAGATGGTCCGGCAATATGAGTTCGCTCCGGGATAGCAGGACCGCCCGTTCCATCACATTACGCAGTTCGCGGACATTGCCCGGCCAGGAGTAATTCTCCAGGCAGGTGGCAACTGTTTCGGAAAATCGTGCTCGGCCTTTGGCGATTTCCTCGATGAACTTGGCCGCCAGCGGCAAAATGTCCTCGCGTCGTTCGCGCAGCGGCGGGATGTGCAGTTCCACCACGTTCAAGCGATAAAACAGATCCTCGCGGAAACGTCCGGCCTTGACTTCATCCTCCAGCACGCGGTTGCTCGCGGCCAGGATGCGTGCATTCGCTTTGACCTCGCGGTTTGATCCGATGCGTTGAAATTTTCCGCCCTGGGTCACCCGCAGCAGCTTTGCTTGGAGGGCTGGCGACATTTCCGCGATCTCATCCAGAAAAATCGTCCCGCCGTCCGCTTCTTCAAAACGACCGATTCTTTGCGCCGCTGCGCCGGTGAACGCGCCCTTTTCGTGCCCGAACAGCTCGCTTTCCAGCAGGGTTTCGGGAATCGCGGCGCAGTTGACTTTGATCAGCGGACCGGCGGCCCGCAAACTCCAGGCGTGGATGACATCGGCCAGGATTTCCTTGCCGACGCCGCTTTCGCCCGTGATCAGCACGCGCGTTTCGGACGGTGCGATGAGCGACGCGTCGCGGAATACGGCCTGCATGAGCGGGCTGCGGGCCACCGCGTGATCCGGCAGGGGCTTTTCCGGATCCTGGCGCGGCGCGGCGGGAGCGATGCCGGTGGCCTGCCGTACGGAAGCGAGCAGTTCATCCAGGTCAATCGGCTTGGAAAGATAGTTGACCGCGCCGTCGCGCATGGCGGCCACGGCGTCGCGCACGTCGGTGAAGGCGGTGACGAGCAGGACGGGCAGGGTGGCGTGTTCCTGGCGCGCCAGCCGCAGCGTTTCCAGTCCAGTGAGCCCCGGCATCCGGACATCGGAAATCATCATGTCGAATTTTCCGGCGCGCAACGTTTCCAGGGCTTTTTCGCCGGAGTCCACCACCACGGTGCCAAATCCCTGACCGCGTAAAAAGGAATCCAGCAGGCTGCGCTGGCCAGGGTCGTCATCCACAATCAAAAGGCGCGGCAACTCGGCGGATTTTTTGCGCAGTTCGGTTGCCATGCGCCCAAGCTATCCGAATCACGGCATGAGTTTCAAGTGGGCGATGCGGAAAACGGCACCGTTCGGCTCATTGGATAGACAAGCGATTTCCCAGCCATGCGCCAGCACGATCTGCTGCACGACCGCCAGGCCGAGGCCGGTGCCTTTTTCGTTGGTGGTGAAGTATGGCTTGAAAATTTCCTGCCGGCGGTCGGGTGGAACGCCGGGGCCGTTGTCGCGGATTTCCAGGAAACCCTCGGTGGCGTTTTTCCGGCCGGTGACCACCTGGATTTCGGCCGCCGCCGGCACGGCTTGAATGGCGTTGAGCAGCAGATTGAACAACACCTGCCGGAGCAGCTGTTCATCGGCCTCAATCGCAACCGGTTCGCCCTTCACCACCACCAGAATTTTCTTTTCGGCCAGGTCATAATTCAGGGCGCGCACGACTTCGCTCACCACGGAATTCAGGGCGAGCTTCGTGCGCCGGATTTCGCGCGGACGCGAGTAGTTGATGAATTCATTCAACTGCGCCGTGACCTTGTCGGTCTCATCCACGATTGCGCGGGCCTTCTCGCGGATCTCCGCCGGCGCTTCGCCCTGCCGGGAAAGCATCTGCGCCATGCCGCGGATGATGTTAAGCGGGTTGCGCGTCTCGTGCGCGAGGCCGGCGGCGGCGAGGTTCATCTCCTTGAGATGCGAATTGAGTTCGCTCGCACGCACCAGCCGGATCTGCAGGTCGGACGTTTGCGAAACATTGCGCAGGGCCAAACCGGCGCCGGCGGCGGAAATGCCCGCGAAAAAGATGATGACAAAACGCAGCCAAAGGTCGTGCTCGCAAATGGCGTGAAAGTTATCCGTGGACATGACCAGCACCAGGCCGTGCAGCTCGCGGCGGGCGACGAGCGCCTTGAAATCGGCGTCCGACATGTCGCGCATCCAGAAGGGGCGCCGATAGCCGCCGCGCAGACGATCGCCTATGTCGCCGGGCGACGGCGGGGGCGGCACGACAATTTCCCCGGCGGCATTGGTGAACGGGGCCGGAAAATTCGGGGGCGCAAAATCAGCGCCATTGGTTCCGCCCGGCGGCGGACCTGGGCGGCCAAAATCATGGTTGCGTTCCCCGGCGTTGGTGGAATTGCGGAACGGGATTGGCGGAATGACGACGGTGGCGTTGTTGGTCGCGCCTTCAGGGTTGACGCTGGCCCCCTCGACCGGCAGGACAAACGTCACGCTGGTGTCGGACCAGCGCTCGCTTTCGGCCAGGTTTTCGCGCGAAAGCCGGTTGGTGTCGCCAGCGGAGACGAGCGGGTCACCATCGGTGTTCAGCAGACCCACGGCAATGAGGCCGCTGTACTTGACGAGGGCGTTGGTGCGGGTATTGACCAGTTCGTTGAGGACGGGTTCCAGACGGACTTGAAACAGGGCGCCGCGAAAACGCAGGGCGCGGGTGACGGCACCGAGGGTGTGGGCGATCTCGTGCGAACTCCCGCGCAAATCGAACTTGGCGGCCTCACGGACGCGGACGTGCTCCTCAACCTGCCAAGCGACGACGAGCAGCCACACGCCCAACAGCAGGCCGTAAATCAAGAGACTGTTTCGTCGGGTTTGCATCTGCGCTTTGAGTTAGCCGCTGGCCGGGGAAAAATCAATATCGGCCTGCGGTTATTTCTTCACCGGCAATTGATCCAGATAATGGTCCAGTTCAAGTTCCGGAACCGAGTTGGTGATCATCTGGGCCTGGCCGGTTTCATGCGCCGACATCGCGGCGAGCTGCGACGGCATTTGGATGATGTGCGGGGTGAGGAAGATCAAGAGTTCGTTTTTCTGGTTCGACTTGGCGGTAAATTTGAAGAGCTGGCCGAGCAGCGGGATGTCGCCCAAGATCGGGATTTTGCTTTCGCTGGAGGCCTTGTCATTGGAAATGAGTCCGCCGATGACGACCGGCTGGCCGTCGGGCGTCA
>CAIJNQ010000215.1 GCA_903822015.1 uncultured Verrucomicrobia subdivision 3 bacterium
GTGATGCCGACGCCGAACAAGGTGGCGGCAGCGAAGATGGTGCCGGTGCCGGCGTGGGCGGTCCGGGACAAGGCGAGAATCCCCAGGCCGGCGAGCGCCGAACAGCAGGCGAGCAAACCGACGGGGGAAAACTTGTGGATGAGCGGCCCGGCGACAAAGCGCAAGACGAGCATGATGGCCGAGGTGTAGACCAGCACCCAGGCGGAGTTATAGCCGGCGGCTTTCATGGGATCCTCCATCAGCGCGGTAATCCAGCCGTTGGTGCCGAGCTCGGTGGTGGCCTGCGGCATCATGATGAGGATGAGAAAAGCGAGCAGCAGGCGGCCGAACGAACGGGTGACGGCGGCGAACACCAAGACGACGGCCCCGGTCAAACCCCAAACCACGCCGGTGCCCCAGCCGAACACCTGGCCGAGCTGCGCGAACACGAGGCCGAAGCCGACGAGCGCGCCGAACACGCCGAGCTCCCGGAGCATCGCCAGATAACTGACACCGGCCTGCTCGCGTTCACTTTTCGGAAATTTCAGGGTGGCGAGAATGAAAAAGAAAATGAAAGCCGGAATCAAAATCAGTCCGAGGGTGATGCGCCAGTCGGGATTATTGGCCAAGGCAATGGTGCAAAGGCCGCCGAGCACGAGACCGCCGGGCCAGCCGGCGTGGAGGCGGTTTAGCCATTTGGCCTTGTCGCGGCTGAACATGGTGGTGACGATGGGATTGGCGTAGGACTCGACGCTCCCGTTGCCCAGGCCGAGGATGATGCTGCCCCAGTAAAGCAGCCGGTGGCCGTGCGCCTGGGCGTCCGCCAGCGCGGGGCCGGTGACGCCGTGGATGGCCTGATAAGCGAGGAAGGCCATGGCGGTGTAGACCAGGTAGCTGACGAAGGAGAAGAACATCGCCACCTTGTAGCCGATGCGATCGATGAACAGGCTGAACACGATGATGCTCACGCCGAAGGGCCAGATCCCCGCACCCTGGAGTTCGCCCACGGAAACCTTGTCGAGGCCGAAGTCCGCGGCGAACTGCCCGCCGCAGAGGATCATACGGCTGATGAAAGCGTAGCTGGTGGTGATGAGCGCGATGAAGCAGCCCCAGAAAAGAATTTTGTCGTGACGGTTGTTCATGGATGCGCTGAATACTCCCGACCCCAGCAAAAGTGTCAACGGTAAAAATGGAAAAGGGTGTCATGAATTTTAATTTCCCCGGCCGCAAGCACACACTTGACCTGACCGTCCGGCTTGGCAAGATGGCCGGACACAATTTCGCCGCCTATGCCACGACCCGTCACACTTTTCACCGGCCAATGGGCCGATCTGCCGCTCGCCGAACTGCTCCCGCTCGTCAAAAAGATGGGCTACGACGGCGTGGAACTCGCCGCCTGGGGCGACCATTTTGAAACGGACCGCGCCCTGGCCGAACCGGATTACAATAAGAAGAAATGGGCCCTGCTGGCCAAGCACGGCCTGAGTTGTTTTGCAATTTCGAGCCATCTGGTGGGCCAGGCGGTGTGCGATCTGATCGACGAACGGCACCAGGCGATCCTGCCCGCCGACGTCTGGGGCGACGGCAAACCCGAAGGGGTCCGCCAGCGCGCCGCCGAAAAGATGAAAGCGACCGCACGCGCGGCCCGGAAATTTTTTGACGCGAAGCCCGGGGGGAGGAAAGGCGACGCGGCGGTGGTCAACGGTTTCACGGGCTCGTCCATCTGGCATGCGATCTACGGATTTCCGCCGACGAACCAGGATTACTGGAACAAGGGCTTTGCCGATTTCGCGAAGCGCTGGCTGCCGATACTGGACGGGTTTGAAAAGGAAAACGTAAACTTCGCGCTGGAAGTGCATCCGACCGAGATCGCGTTCGACATCGCGTCGGCCAGGCGCGCGCTGGACGCGGTGAAGCAGCATCCGCGCTTCGGGTTCAACTACGACCCGTCGCACCTGGGCTATCAGGGCGTGGATTACGTGAAGTTCATCCGCGAGTTCGGCGGCCGGATATTCCACGCGCACATGAAGGACGTATGGTGGGGGCACGGCGACGGCAGCGTGGGGGTGTTCGGCGGGCACACGGATTTCACCGATCCGCGCCGGTACTGGGATTTCCGCTCGCTGGGCCACGGCGACATCCATTTTGAGGAGATCATGGTGGCCCTGAATGACACCGGCTACCGCGGTCCGCTCTCCGTGGAATGGGAGGACGGCCGGATGGACCGCATCCACGGCGCGACGGAAAGCTGCGCGTTCGTGCGCAAGCTCGATTTCACCCCGAACGCCGCGGCCTTCGATGCGGCCTTCGCCAAAAAGAAATAACCCCAGGCGGCCCAACTTATGAGCATCAAAATCGGCGTAGTCGGCGCGGGCGGGATGTTGCGATATCACGCGGCGGGATTCCGGTCGGCGGGCGCGGAGCTGGTGGCGCTGTGCGACGTGAACCCGGAGGCGGCGCGCAAGGCGGCGGCCCGCGAAAACATTCCGGCGGTGTTTGACAGCGCGGGCCAGATGCTGAAGGACTGCCCGCACCTGGACGCGGTGTCCATCATCGTGCCGAACAAGTTCCACGCGCCGGTGGCGCTGCAGGCGCTGAAATCCGGGCGCCACGTTTTTTGCGAGAAACCGCCGGCGACCAGCGCCAAGGACATGAGGGCGATGATGGCGGCGGCGGCGAAGGCGAAGAAGACGCTGATGTTCAATTTCAACAACCGCGCGCGGCCGGAGGCCGCGGCGATGATGGATTACATCCGCACAGGCGAGACGGGGCGGATCAATTCGGCGCAGGCGAAATGGATCCGGCGCACGGGCATACCCGGGTTTGGCGGCTGGTTCACGACCCGGGCGCTTTCCGGCGGCGGGCCGCTGATCGACCTGCTGCACATGCTGGACCTGGCGCTGTATTTCATGGGGTACCCGGAGCCGGACTATGTGGCGGCGCAGACATTCAACGATTTCATCAGCAACAAATCATTCAAAGGGCCGTGGGGCATTCCCGACGTGGCCAACGGGGTGACGGACGTGGAGAGCGCGTGCCACGGCTTCATCCGGTGCAAGACCGGCCAGGTGATCTCGCTGCAAATCTCGTGGGCGGAGATGGTGAAGCGCGAGGAGGTATCGGTGACCTTTCAAGGCGCCAAGGCCGGCGGGCTGGTGCAACGGCTATTCGGCAGCGACGGCCTGGACAACACGGCGATCGACGCCTGCGAACTTTACACGCAGGAAAACGGCCGCCCGGTGAACCGGACGATCGTCACGCCGCCCGATGAAACGATGGGGCGCATCGCGTCGGCGGCCAATTTTGTGCAAACGCTGGAACGCCGGGCGGCGCCGCTGAACACGCCGGATCAGGCGCTGAAACTGATGCGGATCATTGACGCGGCCTACGCGGCGGCGCGGACCGGGCGGCCGGTGAAATGTTGAACCACGGGATAAGCACACAGACACAAGCAACCGCATGACATTGAAGCGCAAACTCCGGATGGGGATGGTGGGGGGCGGGCGCGGGGCCTTCATCGGCAACGTGCACCGCATGGCGGCGGCACTGGACGGGAAGATTGAACTGGCGGCCGGCTGTTTCTCCGCCGATCCGGAAAAATCCAAGGCGTCGGGCGCGGATCTGTTTCTGGATCCGGCGCGCGTATATGCCACCTACGAGGAAATGGCGGCCAAGGAAGCCGCGCTGCCGGCGGACCGGCGGGTGGATTTTGTGAGCATCGTCACGCGGAACAACACGCATTACGCCGCCGTGAAGACGTTTCTGGAGGCGGGCTTCAACGTGATCTGCGACAAACCGCTGGCGTTCAACCTGGCCGAAGCAAAAAAGCTCCGGGCCATCGTCAAGAAAAGCGGGAAGGTCTTTGCGCTGACACATAATTACACCGGGTATCCGATGGTGAAGGAGGCGCGGGAGATGGTGCGCGCGGGTAAATTGGGGAAAATCCTCAAGGTGGTGGTTGAATACCCGCAGGGATACGCCATCACCGCGCTGGAGGACAAGGGCGGCGGAAAAATCTCCAACTGGCGCATGAATCCGAATGTGGCGGGGGCGTCGAACTGCATGGCGGACATCGGGACGCACGCGGAGAATCTCGCCCGGTACATCACGGGGCTGGAGATCGAGGCGCTGGCGGCGGATTTGACGACCTTCATTCCCGGACGCCCGCTGGATGATGACGGGAACTGCCTGATCCGTTACCGGGGCGGAGCGAAAGGCATTCTCTACGCCTCGCAAATCTCCAACGGCGACGAGAACAACCTCAACATCCGGGTTTACGGGACCCAATCATCGATTGAGTGGCAGCAGGAGCATCCGAACGAACTGACCGTCAAGGCGGTGAACCAGCCGCGGGCCGTGTACCGGCGCGGGAACAGCTATCTATCGACGGCGGCGCAGGCCAACAGCCGCACGCCATTCGGCCATCCGGAGGCGTTCATCGAGGCGTTTGCAAATATTTACCTGGCGGCGGCGGCAGCGATCGCGGATGAAGTGACCGGGCGCAAAGGCAAAACCAACCATGATTTTCCGACGGTGGAAGACGGGGTGGCAGGCATGGCCTTCATTGAAACCGTGCTCAAGTCGGCAAAGTCAAAGGCGAAGTGGACCCCATTTCCAAAACTATAATAGCACCATGAAAAAACACATCCATACCCTGGCCATTATGGCCGTGGCCCTCAACACTGCGCTGGCGCAGTCAAAATTCAAGGAAGTCGAGATTGACGGCGTGGCCGGTTTTCAAGACACGCCGATGCAACCGGACGGCAAGTGGCATGTGCACGATCCGGCGCGGCCGCAACCGCCGATCGTCACCCCGGGGACCTTCAGCCAGATGGCCCCACCGCCGAGCGATGCGATCGTGTTGTTCGATGGAAAAGACCTGACGCAATGGGTGGACAAGAAAACCGGCGGGCCGGTGGGCTGGAGCGTGGTGGACGGCGCGGCGGTATCGGCGAAGGGCGACATCCAGACGACGGCCCGATTCGGCGACATCCAATTGCACCTGGAATTCCGCGAGCCGACGCCGCCGAAGGAAAGCGGCCAGGGCCGCGGCAACAGCGGGGTTTTCTTCATGGGCCAATACGAGATCCAAGTGCTGGATTGTTACAACAACAAGACCTATGCCGACGGGGCGACGGGGGGACTATACGGGCAGCACCCGGCATTGGCGAATGCGTGCCGGCCGCCGGGCGAATGGCAGACGTACGACATCGTTTTCAACGTGCCGCATTTCGGCGCCAACGGCGAGCTCGTGTCGCCGGCCTATGTGACGGTGATCTTGAACGGCGTGGTGGTGCAGAACCATCAGGCGTTTCGCGGGGCGACGAACTGGCGCGTGCCGGGCACGTACACGCCGCACGGCCCGACGGGGCCGCTGGCTTTACAATACCACAACAATTCCGTGGCCTTCCGGAACATCTGGGTGCGCCCGGTGCCGGTGGTGGATGAGAAGTGACAAGTAACAAGTGACAAGTAACAAGTGACAAGTAACAAGTGACAAGTGGCGAGTGGCAAGTGGCGAATGAAAAATGCGGAATGCGGATGTTAGAATAAAAAAAATGAAAACGTTTCTCTCAATATTGGCCGTGATTATGGCAGCAACCACCTTGCAAGCCGCGCCCAAAAAGCTGCTGGTGGTCACGACCACAGCCGGTTTCCGGCACAGCTCCATTCCGACGGCGGAAAAAATCCTAGGGCAACTGGCCAAGGACAGTGGCGAATTCACACTGGATTACGTGGAGCAGCCGCCGGGCCGCCCGGCGACGGGATTTCCGGAGAAGCTGAAAAAGGACGCCACGCCGGAGGAGCAAGCCGCATTCAACGCCGCCGAAGCGGCGTTCAACGAAAAACTGAAGGCGGCGCTGCAAAAGCTGTCGCCAGAGAATTTGAAGCAATATGACGGGGTGATCTTCGCGAGCACGACGGGGGATCTGCCGCTGCCGGACATGCAAGGGTTCCTGGACTGGATCAAGGCGGGTCACGCGTTCATCGGGATCCACGCGGCGAGCGACACGTTTCACGGCCACCCGGAATTCATCGCGATGCTTGGCGGGGAATTTGCGCATCACGGCGCGCAGGTGAGCGTGGAATGCCTGAATGAAGATCCGGCGAATCCGGCGACGGCGCACCTCGGCAAGACGTGGACCCTGCAGCAGGAGGAAATCTACCAGTTCAAAAGTTACGACCCGGCGCAGGTGCACGATCTGCTGATCATGGACAAGCATCCGGAACACAAGGAAATCACGGGCCATTTCCCGGTGGCCTGGTGCAAGCCGTACGGCGCGGGCAAGGTGTTCTACACCTCGATCGGTCATCGGGAGGATATCTGGGACGGCGATCCGGCGATCCCGGACCGCAAGAACGACCCCGCCATCAGCCAGGCGTACCAGCAACATGTCCTCGGCGGCATTGAATGGGCCCTGGGGCTGAAAACGGAGGCGGCAGCGAAATAATGAGGGAGACAGAGGTCACAGGTCAGAGGTCAGAGGTCACAGGTCAGAGGTCAGAGGTCACAGGTCAGAGGTCACAGGTCAGAGGTCACA
>CAIJNQ010000216.1 GCA_903822015.1 uncultured Verrucomicrobia subdivision 3 bacterium
TGCTGCTGCACAAATCAGAGATCCGCAAACTCTTTGAACTCGCTTCGGTCAAGGGCAACGCCATCGTGCCGTTGTCGTTCTATTGGACGAACGGGAAAGTGAAGGTTGCGCTCGGCGTCGGCAAGGGCAAGGTGGAATATGACCGGCGCGAGGACATCAAGCGGCGCGAGTCTGACCGCGAACTCAAACGCGCAACGATGCATTGGAAGAAGGGAAAATAAAAAAAGCGAGGCCGCCGGGCCTCGCTTTTTGAATTTTAATCCGTCTTAAGCCTTCTTGGCCTCTGCCTTTTTCCAGGTTCGCTTCGGTGCCTTGGTGACCAACCCCTTCTTGAGCGCGGCGGCGGAAACGCGAACGTAACGGACTTCGCCGCTGGGTAGCACAGCCTTCACGCGCTGCAAATTCACATGGAACTTGCGCTTGGTGATCGCCGTGATGTGCGTGCCGATACCGCCGCTTTTTTTGGATTTACCCGAGCGCCAGATGATGCTTCCCTTCATCGGGCGTTTGCCAGTCAGTTCACAGATTCTTGCCATAAATTTTCTTTTGTTAAAAGGCCGCACAGACTAGCCGTCACACGCCGCGTTGCAAGCATTATTTCCGCAAATTTGCGTGCCTTTGGCCGCCGGCAACCGTATCTTCGCGCCGAATTTATGGCCAACTTGAAACCTTTTGCCGCCCTGCGACCGAAACCCGAACTTGCCGCCCGGATCTGCGAGCTGCCCTACGACGTCATGTCCTCCGACGAGGCGCGCGAAATGGCCGCTGGCAATCTGTTGAGCTTTCTGCGTGTGAGCAAGCCGGAGATTGACCTGCCGCCCGGAACCGACCTGTATTCGCCCGTCGTTTATGCCCGGGGCGTGGAGAATTTCCAGAAGCTTATTTCCCAGGGCGCGTTGCAAGCCGATGAAAAGCCGAATTTCTATTTATATCGGCAAGTCATGGGACGGCACACCCAGGTCGGCCTCGTCGCCGCCGCGAGCTGCGAGGAGTATCTCGCGGGCGCCATCAAAAAGCACGAGTTTACCCGGCCGGACAAGGAAGACGACCGGGTGCGCCACATCGAGGCGCTCAATTCCCAGACGGGCCCGGTTTTTCTCACTTATCGCGCCACGCCCGAGTTCGATGCTTTTGTCCTCAAGAAAATATCAGGGATGCCCGTCGTGGATTTCACCGGCGGTGACGGCGTGCGCCACACATCCTGGACGATTTCCGACGCGGAGGATATCAAGTTTGTGGAAACCCAGTTCGCCCGGATTCCATTTCTTTACATCGCCGATGGTCATCATCGCAGCGCGGCGGCGGCCCGGGTTTTTCAATCGCGTCAGGGCGGGGGACAAAGCGGGTGTTTTCTTGCCGTGATTTTCCCGCACAATCAGTTGCAGATTATGCCCTACAACCGCGTGCTGAAAGATTTGAATGGTCTCTCGGCGGGTGAGTTGCTGAAAAAACTTGAGGGGGTTTTTCATGTCATTCGCCTTGGCAGCGCCACGCCTTCCCGAAAACACGAGCTGGGACTGTTTATCAATCACCGCTGGCACACGCTCACCTTCAAGTCGAAATTGACTGCCCTCAAGGACCCGATCGAACAACTCGACGTGAGCTTGCTGCAAAAACTGACACTTGCGCCGGTGTTCGGCATTGATGACCCGCGGACCAGTAAGCGCATCAATTTCGTCGGCGGCATCCGCGGCACGGCGGAGTTGGAGAAGCTCGTTGACAGTGGTGAATATGCCTGCGCTTTCTCCATGTTCCCGACCAGTATTGAGGATTTGATGAGCATCGCCGATGCCGGTGGCATCATGCCGCCCAA
>CAIJNQ010000217.1 GCA_903822015.1 uncultured Verrucomicrobia subdivision 3 bacterium
GTTCGCTGCTGCCAGCCGATCATGGTTTGGACCAGGTCGCGTTGCGCGATCACGCAAAAAAAATGCTCAAAGACATCGCGAAGGATCTTGCCCAGCCGGAAACAAAGGAGCAAGAAGTCGCCAAATCGACCGGTCAAAACGACTCAGAAGATACGGCCGCCACCGACCATGGCAGGGAGCGCTTGGCTCTCGGCTTCAGTCTCGATGCGGCGTTGGCGGAATATCGTGCCCTGCGCGCCAGCGTCACCCGATCCTGGCAAACGGAGATTATCGACCAACCGCTAACTGCCATCGTCATGGCAGACCTCATCCGGTTCAACGAAGCGATCGACCAGTTAATCAATGAATCTTCGACCAGTTACTCAGCCGAAAAAGAGCTTCAGAAACGCGCTTTCGATGCGATTTTGTCGTCGTTGCCCAACATCAGCTTCATCGTCACGCTGGAGGGCCGGTTTTCCTATGCCAACAGGGCAGCGGCGGAATTCTTTGTCCTGCCGGCGGATCAATTGGTCGGCAAAAATTTCGTTGACCTTGGCTTAGCCAATGCCACCGAACTGCAGCAGCAGATTGACGCAGTCATCCGTTCAAAGAAACAATTTAGCGGGGAAATGCCCCATGCGGTGCCGGGCGGGCAGACTGAACATTACGATTACTGTTTAGTTCCGTCTTTTGACGCGAAAGGCATGGTGGATGCCGTGGCGGGCACGGCTCACAACATCACAGAGCGTAAGAGAAGGGAAGACCAAAACTGGAACCAGGCCAATTACGATTCATTAACCGGCCTGCCCAATCGGCAATTGTTTATCGACCGCATGGAGCAAGAGATCAAACATGCCGAACGGGTCGGCACAGGTACGGCTTTGTTGTTTATCGATCTCGACCACTTCAAAGCCGCCAATGATCAATTCGGTCACGAGACGGGCGACATTCTGTTGCGGCTGGTGGCAGACCGCCTTCGCGCATGTATCCGTGAAAGCGACACGGTCGCGCGCTTGGGCGGTGACGAGTTCACGGTGGTCATGCAAAACCTGTCTGACCCCCAGCAGGCCGAGCTCGTAGCCGGGAAGATTCTGACCGAGCTGGCAAGTCCGTTTCAGATTCTTAATAACACTGTTCGTATCTCGGCCAGCATTGGGCTAACCGTGGCCCCGCAGGATGCCCGCGGGAGCGCGGATTTGATCAGGAACGCCGACAAAGCGATGTATGCGGCGAAAACCGCAGGCGGTAACCAATATTCATTCTCTTCGCAGGCAAACATTGCAGCCAGAGGATGAACTGCCCGTCGAAGGAATGCCTCTACCAAGCCGAACTCGGCACCAGCTGACCGAATCTGGCACATCAGCGACATACCCGGCAGTCACCCCAGTGGCCGCTTTCGAGCGCTGCGCTCAGGCTATTGGATGACCGCCATGGGCGCGAATCTCCCCTCCGGCTCACTCGCGGCCATCCCCCTACCCCAAATGCCCATAGGCCGGGGCGGTGGCGATGCGGGTGTCTTCCACCGCGCCGCCGACGGTGAAGTGGTAGAGCGACTGCCACGCCGTGTCGCCGGTGGCGAAGCCCAGCAGGTCGTGGACCTCGTCGTCGTGGTAACAGCCGATGCCGGTTCCCGCCAGGCCGGCGGCGGTGGCTTCCAGGTACAGCACTTGGCCGATCATCCCCGCCTCCCAGAACAGGCGGCGATAGGCCCAGGCGCCGTCCTCGGCCAGGGTGCGGTCGAAATCGGCCACCATGCCCAGGCTGA
>CAIJNQ010000218.1 GCA_903822015.1 uncultured Verrucomicrobia subdivision 3 bacterium
CTGGCGTTGTTCGTCGGGCGCGGCCCGGTTTTCTTCGCCGCCACCGTGAGCGCGCTGCTGTGGAATTTTTTCTTCCTGCCGCCGCGCTTCACCTTTTTCATCACCAGCTTCCAGGACGGCATGATGTTCGCGATGTATTTCATCGTGGCGCTGGTGCTGGGACAGTTGACGGCGCGGATACGCGCCCAACAGAACGCCGAGCGGCAGCGCGAACAGCGCGCCACGGCCCTGTATCTGCTCACGCGCGACCTGGCGGAGTCGCCCGATCTGGCGCAACTGCTCGCCGTGGTCATCCAGCAGGTGGGCAAAACCTTTCGCGCGGACGTGGCGTTGTCGCTGCCGGATGAATCGGAACCAGCCCCCGTGACCGCTTATTTTGCCAGCACCTGGGCGCTATCCGACAAGGAGCAAACCGTCGCGACCTGGGCATTTCAACAACGTCAGGCGGCGGGGCGAGGGACGGATAATCTGCCGGCCAGCGAGGGCTTGCATCTGCCGCTGGTCGCGGGGGCGCGCGCAACCGGCGTGTTGAGCCTGCGTTTTCATGACGCGGGACCCCTGTCGCCCGCCCAGCGTGACTTGCTCGATGCCTTCATCCGGCAGATTGCCCTGGTGTTTGACCGTGAACGGCTGCGCGACGCGGAGACGCAGGCAAAATTTCTCGCCGAATCCGAACGCATGGGCACGATGCTTTTAAACTCCGTTTCGCACGAACTGCGCACCCCGCTGGCCGCCATCAGCAGCGTCGCCAGCGGTTTGCGCGCGGCGGGTGAACTCAATCCCGCCCAGCAATCCCTGACTGTGGAACTGGACGAGGCCACCCGCCGATTGAACCGGCTCGTGCGCAATCTGCTCGACCTATCGCGGCTGGAAGCCGGCCATTTGCGCATGAATACCGACTGGCACGACCTGCGCGATTTACTGCGGTCGGCCATGCAAAATCTGGGCCAATCCTTGAGTCGGCACGAAATCAAAATTGATGTGCCCACTGATTTTCCGCCAGTGAAACTGGACGCCATTTTGACGGAACAAATCCTGGTGAACCTGCTCGGCAATGCCGCGGTTCACACGCCGCCGGGGACGAAGGTGGAATTTTCAGCGCGGGCCGAGGCGGATCAACTGATCTTGCGCGTTGCTGACAATGGTCCCGGACTGCCGCCCGGCGACACGGCCCGCTGGTTTGACCGTTTTCAGCGCGGCCCCGATGCGGTGGCGGGCGGAACCGGCATCGGCTTGTCCCTCGTCAAAGGCTTTGCCGAAGCCCAGGGGGGCAGTGTCAGCGCGGAAAACCAGCCGGGAGGCGGCGCCCGGTTCACGGTCAAGCTGCCACTGACCAAACTGCCGCCCGTCCCGGAGGAATACGAATGACAGACAAACCACTGGTGTTGATTGTAGACGACGAACCGCAGATACGCCGGCTGTTGACGGTCAGCCTGGAGGCCAGCGCCTATCGCGTCGTATCCGCGGAGAGCGGGCTGGAAGGGTTGGTGCTGGCGGCCCAACATCGGCCCGCGGTGGTGATATTGGATCTCGGCCTGCCGGATTTGCCCGGGCAGGAAGTGCTGCGCCGGCTGCGCGAATGGAGCAACGCGCCGGTGCTGGTACTGTCGGTGCAGGATGACGAGAAAGGCAAAGTCGCCGCGCTCGATGCCGGGGCGGACGATTATGTGACCAAACCGTTCAACACCGACGAGCTGCTCGCGCGCCTGCGCGTGGCCCTGCGGCGTTCAACGAAGACCGGAGAAGCCGCCGTGGTTCACGCCAAAAATCTGGTGGTAGATCTGGCCACGCGCCGCGTGACCGTCAGCGGCAAGGAAGTGAAACTTTCCAAAATCGAATATGATTTGCTCCGGCTGCTGGCGCGACACGCCGGAAAAGTCATGACCCACCGGCAGATACTCCAGGAAGTCTGGGGGCCGGGCCATGAGAACGACACGCATTACTTGCGGGTTTATATTGCCCACTTGCGCGAGAAACTTGAGACCAACCCGGAGTCGCCGGATTTGCTACTCACCGAATTAGGTGTCGGCTACCGTTTTCTGGCACCGGAATAACGAATATCACCAACGCACCCCGCCGGATCATCACAGGCCCCGGACAACGGCAGTCCATCCGAAATTTTCCTTCAGTGGCTGAAGTCGACGCCACTTTTCGGACGTTGCGGACGGCGAGCGGGCCTACAAAACGAAGGTGCAACCCGGCAAAATCGGGTGCGAAATCTGCAAAAAAGGGAAAGTAGCCGGACACTACTGGTGTATAAGTGTCAGCAGCGGTATTTATCGAAATCAAACCATGAATCCAGCGGGCACCCATCCCACCGGCACACCGGCCGCCACCGTGTTGAATCCCGACGGCACACGGCGGCCGCTCGACCAGTATGACGCTCCCCGGCTGACGGAGAATCAGGGCGCCCGCCGGTTCCATGTCATGAGCAAGCCCGCGGGGTCGGCCTGCAATCTGGATTGTTCCTATTGTTTTTACCTGAGCAAGGCGGACCTGCCGGACGGGCCGGGCAGCGGCCGCATGTCCGATGAGACGCTCGAACTTTTCATCCGCCAATACATCGAGGGGGTAACCGGCAACCAGGTGGTCTTCTCCTGGCAGGGCGGCGAGCCGACGCTGCGGGGGCTGGATTTTTTCCGCAAGGTCGTCGCGCTGGAACAGAAGCATGCGAAGCCGTGGCAGAAAATTGAAAACGATCTCCAGACCAACGGCACGCTGCTCAATGATGAATGGTGCGAGTTTCTCAAGGCGAACCGGTTCCTGGTGGGCATCAGCATCGACGGCCCGCGCGACATCCATGATCAATGCCGCATCGCCAAGAACGGCGGCCCGACCTTCGACAAGGTGATGGCGGCGATCAACCTGCTCAAACGGCACCAGGTGCCCTTCAACACGCTGACGTGCATCAATCGTTACAACGCGCGGCGGCCGCTGGATGTTTACCGCTTCCTGCGCCGCGAGATCGGCTCGACGTATCTGCAGTTCATTCCGATAGTGCAGCACAAAGGATTCGAGCTAAAATCGCCGCAGTCCTGGGATCCGAACACCCTGCCGAAAGACGGCGAGCCGGAGGCCCGACCCGGGCACCCGAACTCCGTGGTGACAGACTGGTCGGTTGATCCGGAGGATTGGGGTTATTTCCTGTGCAAAATTTTTGACGAATGGCGCAACAAGGACGCGGGCAAAGTGCTCGTCAACCATTTCGAGACGCTGGTGGCGCAGCACATGGGGTTGCCATCGCAAATCTGCATTTACGGTGAATTCTGCGGCAAAGGCCTGGCCATCGAACATGACGGCGGCGTATATGCCTGCGATCATTATGTCTATCCCGAACACCGGGTGGGGAACATCCATCAGGGTAAGTTGAGCGACATGGCGTTCAGCCGGGAGCAGGTGAAATTCGGTTTTGCGAAGCACGAAAGCCTGCCGAAGTATTGCCGGCAATGTGCATATCTGCGGGATTGCTGGGGCGAGTGCCCAAAAAACCGGCTCATCCGCACGGCGGACGGCGAGCCGGGATTGAATTATCTCTGCGCGGGATTCAAACGCTTTTTTGCCCATGCGATCCCGGAAGTGGAGCGGATGGTCGCGGAATTGCGTAAGCAACCGCTGCGGCCGCAGGGGCGGCTGGACAGGGGAATTAAGTAAGAAGGAAGAGGTCAGAAGTCAGAGGTCAGACGCAAGTGTCAAGGTAAATTTCTTTTCGTGATTTCGGGGGATTCATGGTTAAATTTTTTCCGCGATGACTCAATACCTCGATTTGCCCGGCTCCTTTTTCCTTTTGACCGGCGGCCAAAAGGAATTAGATTTTCACCATGAGTTTCGCCGAGGTTTTACAGGAACTGCCAACACTCACTGTGAGCGAGCGGCAATTGCTCGTGCGCTGCGCGCTGGACTTGGACGACCCGGCGTTATCGCCCGCCGATGAAGCGCTGGTGGAAAAACGTCTGGCCGTGCATCGCAAAAATCCCGCCTCCGCTGTGCCGGGGGAAACGATGAAAGCCCGCCTGCGGTCGCAATTCAAAAAATGAACTGGCGGGTGGAAATCCGACCGGAGGTGGAAGCGGACGTGGCCGAAGCCGCGCGTTGGTATGAATCGCAACAACCCGGCTTGGGCACGGAGTTTGTCGAGGAAATCATCCAAGTCTGGGATGCGCTGGAGGAAAACCCACTGCTCAACACCCGCCGGCATCCGCGCAAAAACATCCACTGGCGTTACCCGGAACGGTTTCCCTACCGCGTCATTTACGAAGTTTTGGAAGCGGAACATTCGGTTGTCGTGGCGGCGGTTTTGCATGCGGCGCGCGATGACAAACATTGGCGGCAGCGCATCGGAGATTAATTGAACCGTGCCCGCCGGCTAAATTTCTTTTTACGACGCGCGTTTCGTGGTTAAATTTTTCCCGCGATGACTCAATACCTCGATTTGCTCCGGCACGTCCTCGAACACGGCAAGTTCAAGGCCGACCGGACCGGCACCGGCACGTATTCCCTTTTCGGCGCGCAAATCCGGTGTCCGCTGCGCGACTCGTTTCCACTGCTCACCACCAAGAAGGTCCACACCAAATCCATCATCTACGAGTTGCTCTGGTTTTTGCGCGGCGACACGAACGTGAAATGGCTCAACGAACACGGCGTGACCATCTGGGATGAATGGGCGGATGCAGTGGGAAATCTGGGCCGGGTCTACGGGGCGCAATGGACGGACTGGCGCACGACCGACGGCCAGTCGCTGAACCA
>CAIJNQ010000219.1 GCA_903822015.1 uncultured Verrucomicrobia subdivision 3 bacterium
ATTGCTTTCCGTAGCGATTCAAAATTGGGCATTGGTATGGTTGGTGTGTTCATAATTTTTTAGATGTCATGGTTAAAAGTTGACGGCGAAATTCCCACTAGCTGCTTGCAAGCTGTTGCGCGGCCAAGTTGCGAGTCGTCTCGCAAGTTTCCGGCGCGGCCATGGCGCGGCCATGGCGCGGCCAAATCTGGCGCAGGGCAAGTTGTCTTGCGAGTCATCTCGACGGCCATCCGGCGGCATTGCTGTTGCCACTGTCCGGCCATTGCCGGGACATTGCGCGGATATGACGCGAGACATTTCGCCGGATTTCTTGCCGGCTGGTTCGCGCCCATCGCGCGACCGTCTCGCGGGACTCCGCGCAAGTTTCGGCGAGCTGTAAGCGAGCCGCAAAAACCTTGTCGAGACAAGGGGTAGGGCGTACCCCTGTCTAAAATTACCAACCAGTGACAAGCGACTGCGCCGCGACTTAAAAACATTGCATCAAACTTTTCGCACTTCTTGAATGCAACTGTGCAAATTGATGATGCAATTTGTGACGTAAATTTGAACGGGCTTGCGTTTGCATTTTTGCGAGCGTGTCGGTCACAGTCTGTTTGCCGGGATTGAAGTGTGTTCATGGTTCGTCCATTGTTTCGTCGTCACCGTTCCACGTCTGGTCAACCTCGATGCCGATGATTGGCGGCGGGGATTGCATTGGCGGCTGCATCGTAAAAATAATGCCGGGAATGACCGTTTTTGAATTTCCTTTCATACGTTTCCGTAAGCCGCCGCTGAAAATCCAACCGATGGCCAGCAGTGCCAGCCAGACAAACACCAGGTAGAGATAAACACCGTCGTTTTCAATCAGGCCGTCCAGCGTATTGAACACGGGGTTGAGCACCGTAGCTGGATTTAAGATCATGGCTGGCCCTCCGCTGAAGTTACTTTGCGAGGATTAACCGGCTGGCTCAGGTCTTGCCGTATATGGTCACGGTGTGCTAGATTATTGTGCATGAGCAGCATTGCTGAAATTGAAAACGCCATTGAAAAGCTGCCCGCCCCGCAGGTGGATGAATTGGCTGGCTGGCTGGCAACTTTACGCGTGAGGCGGGCCACGCCCCCACCGGTTGAAAGCTGGTTGAAATGCGCGCGCGGTGCCGCCCGGCCGGGAGAGACGACGGGAGAAGTGATGGCCCTCACCCGGGGCGATGAGTGAATCTTTTCGACACGAACGTGCTGCTGGACATCGCGACTGCCGACCCAGTCTGGCTCGCTTGGTCTGAAAACCAGTTTCGCACCGCCGCAGCGCAGGGACCGATTCTCATCAACCCAATCATCTACGCGGAACTGGCACCGGCTTTCGCAACTGCCGGCGATCTGGACCGGTGGCTTGATCCGGCGATCTTTCAGCGGCTGCCTTTGCCTTACGGTGCCGGGTGGCTCGCGGCGCAGGCATTTTTGAAATACCGTCGAGGCGGCGGAGCTAAAACCTCGCCACTGCCAGATTTCTACATCGGCGCACATGCTGAAATTGAGCAGCGGACGCTCATTACGCGAGACGCTGCCCGCTATCGCACATATTTTCCAAACGTCCAAATCATCGCCCCAACTTGACGCAATCAGATGTTTGTCTGGAGCTTGCCAACCTGACTGTTGGAGCCGAGTAGTGTTGAATTGGGGATTCATCAAAGCAGGCGGATTTATTTTCATGGCTGGCTCTCCGTTGAATTGATGATCGCGAGAACCGCTGCTTTGAGTGGAGTCGGAAGTTTTGCCCAAGCCGTGACTACTTGGGACAAATCATGTCCCAAGACGACTAGAATTTGTGCGTCTATTTGTGCGTTACCATCTGCATTTCCGAATGAATCTGATGATTTTCGCAGGTTCAAGTCCTGTCGTGGGCACCATATTTTAATTGAGGAAAACAAGGCTTGTCCGGTTGTTTGCACGGAATTTGCACAAAGAAAGCCCCGAAACCTGACAAGCGTGTACCTTCCCTGTCACAGTCGAGTATGACAACCAGCAAGCCAAGGTTTATGAGCCGCTACCGGTGTTTTTTTTGGCGGCCCGCCATCGCGCCATCGCCGTCCACACAAGCGGTTTCGGTTGTGGTTTCGGACGGCGGCGTGCCTTCGATGAGCGCCACGCAGAGTTTTTTTTGACGGTGACCCGTCCCATGCCGCCGCTGCTGAACGCCGTTTCGCTGACCAGTGGACAGTTCGCTTTTCAAGTCAACGGTGACGCCGGCCCGGATTACACCATTCTGACCTCGACCAATCTGGCCGAATGGTCTTCACTGGTGGTTAGCAACTCGGCCGTGCCGCCGTTTTTCTGGATCGATACGAATGTGCCGAATTCAATGGCGCGCTTTTACCGCGTCGTCCTTGGACCCTGATTCATTTTGCCGCCCCTCATGAACTTTTTTCGGCTGGAACTTTTGACCGCAACGGCCCTGCTGACGGTGGTCAGCGGGGCGGGGGCCGCGCCCACCGGCCAACTCACCGACGATGCGCTTACGGCCACGATTTCTGTCAGCCATGACGGCCCGCTGCGCACCTACGAGTTGATGACCGATGCGCCGCTGCGGGACAATCGTCCGGCGGAAAAGCAGATTGAGTTTTCCGAAACTGCGGATTATGCAATCGTCCGTTCCGGCAACATCATGTTTGACGGCCTTTACGCGATGGCGGTCAACGAAGCGCTGCTGAATTCCGTTTCCGAAATCAAAGACAACGCCTACGGCAACGGCGCGCCCATCAAACTTGAAGCCTACCAGACCGGCGAGTTTTGGACTTATGTCTGGACGCGGGATCTTTCTTATTCCGTTTATCTGGGCCTGGCCGGGTTCGACCCGCCGCGCGCGGTCAATTCGCTGTTATTCAAAACCTCCGTCACCAAGCCGGCCGTCGCCGGCGGCTTCACCAACCAAATCATACAGGACACCGGTTCCGGTGGCAGTTATCCGGTATCCAGCGATCGTATTGTCTGGGCGCTTGGAGCAGGTGAGACCCTGAAATATCTCTCCGGGCCGGAGCGGCAAAACTTCTTGGACAAAGTTTACCCGATTTTGCACGACACCATCGAACAGGACCGCCGGCTGGTGTTCGACCCGGGAGATGGCCTTTATCGAGGTGAACAGTCGTTTTTGGATTGGCGGGAACAAACCTACCCCGGCTGGACCAGGGACAACGTGCTGGTCATTGCCATGTCCAAGGCGCTTTCGGTGAACATCGCCGATTATTTTCTCTTGAACACGGCCGCCGGTTATGCCGGACGATTGGGGCGAACTACCGATCAAACTCGTTACTCGGAATGGGCGGAAGCCTTGAAGCGATCCATCAACGAACGTTTCTATGATCCGGAAATCGGACTTTACAGCACCTATCTGCTTTCGGACGGGGTGAATGAAATCCGGGTTCATCGCTATGACCTGCTCGGCGAATCGCTCGCGATCTTGTTGGGCGTTGCCGATCAGTCCAGAGCCGGGGCCATATTGAGTAATTATCCGGTCGGGCCGCATGGGCCGTCGGTCGTCTGGCCGCAGGAGCGAACCGTGCCCATCTATCACAATCAGGCCATCTGGCCGTTCGTCACCGCGTATTGGATCAAAGCCGCGCGCCAGGCGAATGATCCGGCAGCGGTTGATGCCGGGATCCGTTCACTGGAATGTCAGGCCGCATTTAATCTTTCCAACATGGAAAACTTTGATTTTGTCAGCGGCCTGGCCGAAGTCAAAGGCCGGCGTTTGAACGGCCCGGTCATCAACTCGCGCCGCCAGCTTTGGTCCGTGGCCGCATATCTTTCAATGGTGCAGGACATCGTTTTTGGTCTGGAAACCTCCTGGGACGGCATCCGTTTCCGGCCGTTCATTACCGCCGATTTACGGAATGTAACTTTCGGCGGCAGCGACCAGATCGAGTTGCGCAACTTCTGTTATCACAACACCAGCCATCAGGTGCGCATCCATCTGCCGCCGAAAGCAACCGGCGATGGGGTATGCCCCATCAGCCGGATCGAACTCAACGGCCGGGCCGTGGGGGCAGACTTCGTGCCCGCGGACGCGCTTCAGCCCACCAATCAGTGGGATATTTATCTCGCCGCTCCGAAGCCACCGGAAATGCCCGACCCGTTGCGTTTGGTGGACGTGAAGAATGAACGGGCGCTATTCGGGCCGGCCCAGCCGGTCTGGGACGAGAACGGGCAGGGCGGCATCACGGTGGCGGATGGGAAATTGATATTACACTACCGGCACAGCGACGTTGCGAACGTGGTCTTCAATATCTATCGCGACGGCGCGCTAAATGCCAAAGCGGTCAGCGTAACAAATTGGGTGGATGCCGCTTCGGGCGATTATCCGGAACGCATTCATCGCTACGCGGTTGAAGCCGTGGATTCGGTGAGCGGCACCGCTTCGCATTTGACGCCGTCCCGTTATTATTTGAGCGAACGGCAGCTGGTGGTGATTCCCGCCAGCGACATAAAAAATCAGGGCGGCAACCTTGTGAATGGGCACCATTTCGAAAACTGGGGTCGATCTGGCGATACCCTGCTGACCAAGACTTTTAAAGTCAACCGCGGCGGAAGTTATGAGATCCGCGCCGAGTTTTCCAATGGGGCAGGGGCGGTCAATACCGGCATCACCTGCGCCGTCAAAAAACTGGAGTTGATTCAGGCCGGAACACACGAGGTACTCGCCGCCGGCTATGTGATCATGCCACAGTCCGGTGACTGGAAGCGCTGGGATACCTCGTCACCGGTGGTCGCCACCTTGAATGCCGGTGAAAACTATGTGGTCCGGATTCGCGAAGATGACGTGTCCCGGAACATGAGCTATCTGAAAAACAATGAACGGTATACCGCCTGGTCCGGCGGCGGCGAATCGAGCTATAACTTTGTCAATATTGCCGGCTTGCGCCTTTTGAACGTGGAGGCGGCAGTCGACCAGGCAAACCACTCCGTGGCGGTCACTGCAAATAACCTTCCCGGCAAAAACTAGACTCGAGCATTCGTTCCGAAACTCGCGATGGTTGCACCGGCCGCGCGGCCGGGAGCCTGTCACGGTTGTCCGAGCCGGGTTTTCCCGAGACAACTCAAATCCATCCGCGGGCTTGAATTCGCCCCCCATTGGTGCGCGGGCAGCGGCAACAAAAGGGTCTTCATTGCACCCAAAACCTGTGTTCCAAAGGGAAATGTGTCAACCAGGTTACGCACGAGTTAAGACTGGGTTACAACCGCAATAACTTATTGCCGTAGTTATTCACAATGCCGCATAGTCGCCACGGTGGATTATGAATACTAGCCAAGCAATTCTGAATTTGAATTCGGACGAGCCGATTGTCTGCCGCTCGGTTTGGATTTCGGACATTCATCTCGGCACCAAGCATGCGCAGGTGGACGAGTTGTTGGAGTTTCTTCGCGTGGTGGACTGCAAGTATCTCTATATCGTCGGCGATTTCATTGATGGCTGGGAGCTGAAGTTTCGCTGGTTCTGGCGCGATGAATACAATGTGTTGATCCAAAAAATCCTCCGCAAAAGCCGCAAGCAGACCAAGGTGATTTACATCACCGGCAACCACGATGAGTTCGTGGATCAGTTCGCCGGCATGCGGTTCGGCAGCGTGGTGATGGCCCATCAGGTGATCCACACGGCGGCGGACGGCAAAAAATATCTGGTCATCCACGGGCATCAGGCGGACGGCTTGACCCATTTTAATCATCTGCTGGAAAAACTGGGCTCACATCTTTACAACTGGATCCTGGATCTTAACCTGTATTTCAACCGCCTGCGCCGCGCGCTGGGTTTTGGCTACTGGTCGCTGGCGGCCTACCTGAAATCCAAAGCGAAGTCCGCCGTGAAATTCGTGACCGAATACGAAAGCACGCTCGCCTCGATGGCGCGCAACCAGCAGGCCGACGGCGTCATTTGCGGCCACATTCACCGGGCCGAAATGAAGATGATCGACGGCGTGCAATACCTGAACTGCGGGGATTGGGTTGAAAGCTGCACCGCTTTGATTGAAGATTTCGACGGCAAGATCAAACTCATTCACTTTCATGAAACTGATGTTCTGCGTTCTGGGCGAGGGCCGGGGCCACATGACGCAAGCGATGGCCGTCAAGGAAATGGCCGAGGCGGCGGGCCACCACATCGTCGCCGTAACGCTCGGCGCGAGCGCGTCGCGGCCGATGCCGGCCTACTTCGCATCGGCGATGAAGATTGCCGTCCGGCAACTGCCGACGCTGGAGTTCAAATATAAAAACAACCGCTCGGTCAGCAACACGGCCACCTTGCTCGGGGTCTTCGGTAAAATTCCAAAATACCTTCGCATCCTCCGTCAGCTCGACGAGATCGTCCGTGAAACGCAGCCGGATCTGATCATCAATTTTTTCGAGCCGATGGCGGCCTTCTACGCCATTTTTCGTCGGCGCCGTCCGCCGGTCGTTGCCATCGGTCACCAGTTCATGTTCCAGCATCCCGGGTACGTCCAGGCCCCGCAGTTGTGGAAACAGCTGTGGAGCATGAAGCTCTACACCTGGCTGCTCGGCGCCCGCGCCACCAAGCTGGCGCTTTCGTTGTATGCGGCACCCGATATGCCGGGGAAAGGTATCATTGTCGGCCCGCCCATCTTGCGGAAACAGCTTTTCGCCCTGGCATCGAATCCCGATGGCGACTTCGTGCTCGTCTATCTGCTGAATCACGGCTACGCCGAGCAGATCATTGCCTGGAGCGCCACCCATCCTCAGACGAAGTTGCATTGCTTTTACGACAAGCCGGGCGCCCCGGCGGAATATCAGCATTCGCCATCACTCACGTTTCACCGGCTCGATGGGGAAAAGTTTCTGGCGATGATGGCCGAATGCCGGCACGTCGTCTGCACCGCCGGCTTTGAATCCGTCTCGGAAGCCGCGTGGCTCGGCAAGCCATTATTCCTGGTGCCGGTCGAAAATCACGTCGAGCAGCAGGTCAATGCGCTGGATGCCGAGCAGTTTGGCATCGGCCTCGCGGCGAAAAATTTCAACCTCGACCGGCTCGCCGAACTCCCCGACCGTTTGCCGGTTGAAAAATTCCGCGCGTGGGTGAGCTGCGCGCCGCAAAAACTGCTGGCCGCGATTGACCACGCCGCCACCAATTCCCGATGAGCGACGGCCAAGTTCTCACTTTTCCCGCCGGTTTTCTCTGGGGCACCGCCACGTCGCCGACCCAGGTGGAGGGTCACATCGACAATGAGTGGACCCACTTCACCGCCCAGGATAACGGCAACTGCCGCATCGCCTGCGATCACTACCACCGTTACCCCGAAGACATCGAGTGGATGACCAAACTCGGCACCAACGCCTATCGCTTTGGCATTGAGTGGTCGCGCCTGCAATCGGCTCCGTTCGCGCCGCTGAACCCGACCGAGCTGGCGCGCTACGTTCACCTTTTGGATTGTCTCCTGGCCAAAGGCATCACGCCCATGGTGGTGCTGCATCATTTTTCCAATCCGCCGTGGATCAACGCCGCCGGCGGCTGGACAAATGCGGCAACGATACCGGCGTTTGTGGATTACGTCCGCCAGCTCGTCGCCGCCTTGAAGGAACGGGTTTATCTGTGGAACACCTTTAACGAGCCGGACACCTATGCCTGCGTGGCCTATCTGCTCGGCGGCTTTCCGCCGCAGCGGAAAGGGAAGCTGGGACAATTCCGCAAAGTCATCGACCACATGGCGCGCGCCCATGTGCAGGCCAGCCAGGTCATCCGGCAGGACGGCCGCAGGCATCGCCAGCCCGAAGTCGGCATCGCCAAGAACTGGACGTTTTTTCATGCCTACCAACGGTTTTCACCGTGGGACCGCACGACGGCGTTTGCGTGCCATTACACGTTCAACAAATTCGTGCTCGATGCCTTTCTCGGCGCGGGGCGGCGGCGGGCGTCCACCTTCATCGGGCTGAATTATTACGGCCGCGTGCGCTTTCACCATTTCCGGGCGATGATACCGGCCAGCGGCGCGCCGGTGAAGACGCTGAAGGATTTCGGCTTTGTCTGCGATGACATGGTGGAACGCTATCCCGCCGGCATGGTGAAAATCCTTTCGTATCTCCACCGGAAATTTCAGCTGCCGATTTACATCACCGAACACGGCGCAGCCTCCGATGACGAAAAATTCCGGGAGCGCGATCTGCACGAGAACCTCGCCGCGCTGCACGGCGCGATGACCAGTGGCGTGGACGTGCGGGGTTTTTTTTACTGGTCGCTGCTGGATAATTTTGAATGGCAGTTTGGCTACACCAAAAAGTTTGGTCTGCTCGCTGTGGATTTTGCCGATGAAAAACTACCGCGCAGCCTGAAACCGCTGGCGGAGGTCTATGCCGCAATTTGCCGGAGAAACTTCATTCCCGCCGTGTTTAACGATCAAACGCGCTGACCGGCTTTTGCCAAATCAACGCCTCTGGAGGCAGGAAAGTCGGCGGACCCTCAGTTACAATTCGGTGACAGGCCGGATGATTGGACACGGTTTCCAGCAGCCTCAGTGGGAAACCGCTGTCCGGCAGGGGGTTTATGCCAATTTCCAGACAAAACCATTTGCGTCCGCAAACTGACTGCGGCTGGCTTCTTAATGGAGGTTGAAGTCCAGGTTGACCGGTATCCTCATGCCCGATGTTATTAAAAAATACTTTTTGGAGTTGTGCGGCACTCGTTGTCGCGTTGACTGGAACCGCTAATGCGCAACTGGTTTATACCTCGGGAGACGTTTTGGTGTGCTTTCGGAGCACGGGAACACCCAAATACGATGTGATCGTGGATGCCGGACCGGCAACCACATTGGCCAGCCTGCCGGCGGGTAATACGGTCCCGATTGATACCAGTTTGTTGCCCTACGTCGGCACCAACAATGTGGCGTGGAGCGCCAGTGCGGCCTATGAAAATTATCCGGCCAGCGATGACACCTGGCTCACCAAGCCGCGCACGACACTGAATAACCAAACCATTCCATTCAATATCGGGTCGCTCAGCTATATGAAAAACATTGCCGGCGACATTGATGGAAACCCCAGTCTGGCCTATGACCCCGTCAATTCTTTTCCGTCTAGTGATTTGCCGGTAAACAATTTCACCAACCTGGTTGAAGTGGAAGCGAATCACACAACGGCCAATCAGGTTACGGGCGACTGTTACTTCTTCTGGGTTGAGAATTCCTCCGGCGTCGCATCGGACCCGGGCACCTTCCGGGGTGATGCGCCCCAGCCCGGCGGCATCGTGGAACAAATCACACCGTCCAACTTCACGTCAGCCGGCAAGCCGGTGCGCGCGGATTTTTACCAGTTACTGCAAACTGGTTCCACCGCCAGCGGCACACCGGCAACTTATCTGGGATATTTTGAGCTCTCAACCAACGGCGTCATGACCTACACCTCCGGCCCGTCAGCGCTGGTGGTGCCGGCGCCCGCCATCACCTCGTTCACCCGTTCGGGGACGACCAATGTCATCACGTTCACGACGGTTTCCGGTGGAACCTACAGCCTGATCGGCTCGGCCAGCCTGGCCATTCCGGTGGCGAGCTGGCCGCAAATCGGCTCGTCCGTCACGGGCACCGGTTTGCCATTGTCGATCACCAATGTGTCCACCGACGCGTTGGACTATTACCGGATCAGCGCCCATTGATATTTGACCGACGGTTTATCGCAGTTCAGCAAACCCACAATTAATAAAAAGGAGAACAATGAAAAATTATCGTTTGGCAATTCTATCCGCATTGGCGGTCGGCTCCCTAGCGGGCCTGAACGCCTCTGCCCAGTTCAGCTACACTCAGGGCGACTTGTTGCTCGGCATAAGAACCCCCGGCACCGGCAACGACATGGTGGTGGATCTAGGCTCGGCGGCCAGCCTGGTCACGGCGGCCACGGTGGGCGGCGGTTCTACCGGAATTTCCGGCTCGTTTTACACCAGCGCCCAATTCACCGCATCCGGCCTTGATATCAACAACCTCTATTTCTCGGTGTTTGGCGACACCTCCGGAAACACCCTCTGGGCCACGGCGGCAACAACTTTGAACGAACACAACGCTTTTTCACAAGTCATCGCCGCCAACCAGTTTGAAGCCATTGCCACCGGTGCCAATGATTATCCGGGATATTACGCGGCGAATGTGGCCAATAGTTCGTCGGTGACCATCATGCCGAACAGCTTTAGTGCCGGCGGCGGTTCCGACCTTTCCTACACCCAAGGTATCAAGAACCCGAATACCGGAGCCTCCGACTTCGGGTATTTTCCGGCGGTCAACGAAGTAAGCACGGGTAGTGGCTTTAGCGCGGGCACTCAAAATGCAACGGTGAATCTGTATCAACTCAATCCGGCGTCGGGCAGCACCACCCCGGGCACGCAGCTTGGTTATTTTCAACTTGCGCCCAATGGAAATCTGACCTTCAACATCGGCGTGGCGCCGGTGCCGGAACCGACCGCGCTGGCCTTGCTGGGTACGGGTTTGCTGGCCCTCAGCGCCGTTCAGAGATTTAAAAGCAAAAAATAAAACCACCGTGAATTTTTGATCAATCAACAATCAACAACCAAAAAACAAAATAATAACATGAAAAAACTACTGTTCATCGCAGCTTTGGGCGGCCTGTTTGCCGCCACCGCCGTTCAGGCGCAGCAATCCATCTACGTCTGCGGCTCCACCGCATTCCGTTCCAATGCCTATCGCGCCATCAAGAGCATGTTTGATGCGGGCTCGCTTTCATTCAACGCCCAGGGCAAAGGTTCGGGTGCCAGCCTGATGACCTTCTCGGGAACCATCACCAATCTCTACGGCAACCAGACGGTGACGATTTATGCCGATTGGACCGGTTCGGCTCAAGGTATTCACTCTCTCACCGCCACTCCTGGCGACAATTTGAACTTCCTCGTAAATTCCACGCCGGACGGTGACACGAACCTGTTCACCCATACGGCGGATTTGGCGTTTTCGGACGTTTTCCAATCCACGAGCGGTTTCAACTCCCCGCAGCTGACGGACGAACAGGTGGCGATCCAACCGTTCTGCTGGGTCAGAAACCCTTCCACGCCCAACACGCTCACCAATGTAACGATTCAGCAGTTGCGCTATGCGCTGGGCGGATCGGCTCCCCTGTCATATTTCATTGGCAGCACCAATGCGGCTGATTATACCAACATCGTATATCTCACCGGACGTAACAAGGATTCGGGTAGCCGTCTGATCGCGCTTTCGGATGCCCTTTATACGGGCTCCGTCAGCATGTATTCCAACATCCTCGGCACGCCGGTCAAGATGACGATCAACCAGGTGGTGAACGGTGTGAACTATGGCCCGGGCTTTTCGTCCGGCGGTCAGGAAGCCGGCAACCTCTCGCTCAGCGGTCCGAACATGATCGGCTATCTCGGTTATGCGGATGCCCGCACGGTGGTGGCGAGTGGCGGCCAGTTGCTCACCTACAATGGTAATCTCCCGTTCAATGGCTGGGCCGGCACGACCAACGGGTTTGACATCCCCGACTTCACCCCGGTGACCACCGGCAAATACAGCATGTGGGGTCCGGAACATTTGTACATCAACCCTTCCGGTGCCAATTATACAACCGCTTATCCGGTGTTCACCAACTTGGTTGGCTTCATCAACAGCGACATCACCAATCTGGCGAATACTCCTATCACCGCGATTCCGATCAGCGCCATGGGCAACACGACCCGCACTTCGGATGGTGGCAAGATTTCTCCGTAATGAGATGCTGACCAGCAGGTAAAATATAAAACAGGCCGGTGCGGACTTGTCCGCACCGGCCTTTTCCTCAAATATCAATTTCGCGGCATATACATGAAAGGGTTTTTCATCAAAGCGTCTGGCCTGCTAATGCTGGGTTGGCTGGCGTCGGTCGCGTCGGCGGAAGGCCAGCTGGCGGCGTCCGCTGTTCCGGCTAACCAGCCGGCTCCGCCCGAAATCAAGCTGAACGGCCTCACGACCATTCTCGGCGACAAGCGCGCCCTGTTCAAGGCGCGACCGGATTACGGTGAGCCGGCATCTTATTTTCTGGCTGAGGGGCAAAGCGCGGGGGGCATCCAGCTGCTGGCGGTTGACATCCGGGCCGGGAAGATCAAAGTCAACAACCATGGCGTGGTGCAGGTTATCGTCCTCTGTCAGCCGCCCGATCTTTCGACGGTGACGGCTTATCCCGATACGGGTGCGAGCCGTATAATACTGACCCAAACTTACGGAATAAATTCTCCTGACGGATTGTCGCCGGTTTTGGCCCCCACCATGGGAACTGCCGGTCAAAATATTTTCGCCGGGAATCCCGGCGGAATGGCTAAGGCGGTAAATGGCGGCGGATCGCCGGGTGCCGGGTCATCGGATTCCGGATCGGGCGCTTCAGATCCTGGAACGGCCGGCTCAGACAACAATTCGCAAAAACCGGTACCGTATTCGCTGACGGCGGCGAGGGAATTTGAACGGCTGCGCATCCAAACTGCCGCCGGCGTTTACAGCGGAACGCAGGAGCCGATTCCACTGACGCCGCTCACGCCGCCGGGGACGCCAAGAGCCTTGATCGGTCCGGAGCGTGCCTGGTTTCCGGATTGAACTTCCGGTCGGCGGCGCCCTCCCTCCCTCGCCTCGTTTTATTGATTGATTTGCCCGAAATGGCCCATGCCGGTTTTACACAGTATTCGGACATTTGATGATTTCTATGTCACTCAATCGTCACAAAATTGAAGCGCAGAAGTCGCAAGGCTCCGCCATCTTCTGCGCCCAATGGTTGCCGACCGCCATCTCATCCTGCAGGACTTTGTGCTACGCCCTTCCGGGGAGTGGAAGCCGCAGGGCCGCGGCTGGCTGGTGGCGCGGGTGGCTGAAGGCAGTGGCTACTGGATGCTGGGGGGGACAGCCCGGGAGTTGAATGTCGGCGACGGCTTTGTGCTGGGTTTCAATCAATCCCAGCAACTTTTGCGGGCCAGTCAACTGGGCCCGCTCAAGCTTCTATTCTTCACCGTCCAGCCGGAGTATCTGAATGGCCTTTTGACCGTGGCGGAGTGGCATCAGCTTCAAACTGTGCCCAACGGGGCGCTGCCCTGCGTTTCTATTTTTACCGCCCACGATCCCATCGCCCAGAAATTCGCGCGGATCGCAGACCAGCCGCGCGGCGAAACGATATCCCAACGCTGCGCGCTGCTCCAGCTCTGGTCGAGTGCGCTGGGCGGCTTGCTGACCGTGCCGGTGGCGGAATCGGAAACGAGCAATAAACTGCATGACCGCTTCCGGCAGCTGGTCGGCCGGATGACCGAATCCGAATTGGCCGACGCATCGCTGGCCGAACTCGCCGGCCAGTTGCATTGCAGCGAGCGGCATTTCAGCCGGCTGTTCCGGGAAGAGTTTGGCGTGCCCTTGCGCGCCCACCAGATCGAGTTGCGGCTCCAGCGCGCCCTGCAATTGCTCGCCGACTCAAACGCCAAGGTCATCAATGTCGCCTATGACAGCGGCTACCGCCACCTCGGCTTGTTCAATGCGATGTTTAAAAAACGTTTCGGGGTCACTCCCCGGGAATGGCGGCAGCAACAGGAAGCCAAAAAAACAGTCGCCCCGCCGAAAAGTCCGGTGTCGCGGGGGGCCGGCCGCATCAGCGTGTGGCTGACCATCCTGACGCTGGTTTTTTCGTTGAACACCCATGCGCAAACCAACCGGGCACCGGTGGATCCGGAAAAACTGACCGAGGCGCGCACCGCTTTGTTTCAGAAAATGGCCCAGTCGGAAGCGGAACAGTCAGCAGCCCGGATGCAGCTGGAACGGGAAGAGAAATTTGGACCGGTGCACCGGATCCCCGCCGCCACCAACGCGGGGCCGAGGTTCAAGGTGGATAAATATCTGGTGCAGGGGAATACCGTGCTTTTACCGGGCACCGTCGCGGGCGTTCTCACGAACGTTCCCGATGCCTTCGGCACCTATGTCACCTTTGACGGGATTCAGGCGGCACTGGGCGATTTGCAGATGGCGTATCGGGAACGCGGCTATGTGACGGTGTCCGTGGGCTTGCCGCCGCAGAAACTCACCAACGCGATGGTGAAGGTGCAGGTGACCGAGGCGCGGCTGGCCGCCATCAATGTCATCGGCAACCGCTGGTACAGCACGCCGAATGTGCTGCGGGCACTGCCGAGCCTGCAGACGAACATGCTGCTCAACTCGCATGTTTTGCAGCGCGAACTGGACCAGGCCAACGCCAGCCGCGACCGCCAGATCTATCCCGTCATCGGCCCTGGACCCGAACCGCTCACCAGCGCGCTGACTTTGAAAGTGAAGGACACGTTTCCGATGCATGCCCGCACGGAGCTCAACAACGACTCCACGCCCGGCACGCCGCAGCTGCGCGAAAACAGCACCGCGCAATACGACAATCTCTGGAATCTCAACCATCAGATTGGCGTCCAATACAGCTTCACGCCCGATCAGTACAAGGGAAACGATATTTACAACGAGACGCCATTTGATACTCCGCAGATAGCCAGTTACAGCGGCTATTATCGCATTCCCCTGCCGGGATTGAGTTCGGTGGAACAGCAGGTGGCAGGCAATCCGGCGAGCTTCGGATACAATGAAGTCACGCACAAATTCAACCTGCCGCCCGCCACCGGCCAGCCGGATGTGACGTTCTTCGCCAGTCGTTCGACCTCGGACACGGGGGTGCAAAACGGACCCATCCAAACCTTGCCGCCGGATTACGGGCCAACCAATATTTTGCTGATTCATCTGCAGAACACCGGCGAGAACATCACGCTGAACGAAGGGTTGGGTGGAAACTTCACTTTGCCTTTGCCCACGAAGGCGGGTGTGAGCAGCACGCTGATCCTGGGTTTGAATTTCAAGCTTTATCAGGAGGTCAGTTACAACACGAACAACATTTACACCTCGTTCATTTACACGAACGGCAATCTCGGGCCGACCAATATCCAGACGGCGAGCCACTCCCCGCAAGACACCCACTATTCTGACATCCAATATTTGCCGCTGAATGTCGGCATGAACTTCTCCGTTCCCGACAAGCTGGGGACCACGTTTTTCAACTGGCAGGCCAATTACAACCTGTCCGTTCTGGACGGCTACACCAAAACCGTGGCGTTGCAGACGAACGGCACCACCAAGACGACCATAAAATCCGCCGGCTTTTCCCAGATCGCCTACAGTCCCAATGCCAAGAATCATTATGTGACGGTCCAGGCCGGCATGAACCGTGATCAGAATCTCTACAAGGGGTGGTCGGTGCGGCTGCATGCCGATGGCCAATGGGCGGACACCCCGCTGTTCAGCAACGAGCAATATGGCATGGGCGGCCCGGCCGGAGTGCGCGGGTATCAGAGCGGGATTGCCTATGGCGACACCGGCTGGCGCATGACGGTGGAACCGCGCACGCCCCAAGTCAGCATCGGCATGGCGGGCAATGATGGCGATGCCGTGCCGGTCTGGGTGCGCGGCCTGACGTTTGTGGATTACGGGCAGCTCTACCGGCTGGATCCCACACCCGGTTATTCGCTGAACCGGGCGTCCTTTTTGGGCGTGGGCTGGGGCGTGACCGCCAACATTGGAAATAATTTCGACGCGCGGCTGACCATGGCCTGGCCGCTCATGAGCAATGCCGCCATACCCGGCGGTTCCGCCTATGTTTATTTTGGCATCGGGCTCCAATTTTAAAACGGCATGAACCAGAAATTGTCACCGATTTGTAACATTTAACTTTTTGCGCAACTCCTAAAATAGGCGACTGGTAACCGATGAAATTTTCACAAAAGCATGCGAACACGGCGAACCGCTGTCAGGTCTTCGTTGCCCTGGGTTTCTGCCTAGCCGTGAATGCCCTGGCCAATCCCACCGGCATGACGGTCGCCTCGGGTTCGGCCAGCGTGAGTCAAAACGGTTCTCAACTCACCGTCACCACCTCGCAAAACGCTTCACTGAATTGGCGCAATTTTGACATCTCCGCCGGCGAAACGACCATCTTCAATCAGCCAAACGGGGCGTCCATCGTGGTGAACCGGATTCAGGATCAGAACCCGTCGCAAATTTATGGCAGTTTGCGGGCGAACGGTGTTGTGGTATTGCTGAATTCTTCCGGCTTTCATTTCGGGCCGAATTCGTTCGTGAGCGCGGCGGGTTTGGTCATTTCCACGGCGCAATGTGCGCCGCCGGAAAATGGCGGCAGCGGCTGGCAGTTCAACGGACCCCCGCCGCTGGCGAGCATCGTGAATTACGGCAAAATCAGCGTCGGCCAGAACGGATCCGCTTTCCTGATTGCCGACCAGATCGAGAATCGTGGAACGATTGAAGCTCCCGGTGGAACGGTCGGACTGGCCGCCGGCCAAACCGTGCTGTTGAGCGAACGGCCCGACGGACGCGGGATGAGTTTGCAGGTGAAGCTGCCGCAGGGTTCGGTGGATAACTATGGCAAGCTGGTTGCCGACGCCGGCACGATTGCGTTGAATGCCAAGGTCATCAACCAGGACGGCATGTTGCAGGCAAATTCGGTGCGGAATCAAAACGGCGTCATCGAACTGGTCGCCGCCGATCAATTGGACCTTGGCGCAAACTCCACGATCCTGGCCAGCGGGGACGATTTGCCATCCGGCAGCGCCGGCGGCACGGTGAAGCTCATATCCGAAAATGATTACGCCGACAATGTCGGCAGCCGGATCGTGCTGACCGGGGGCGCCCGGGGCGGCAATGGCGGCAACGTGGAGATCAGCGCACCCGCTATCCGGTCGCTGAATTCCAGTATCAACGCCAAAGCCCAGCCGGGTTCGACGGCGGGTAAATTATTGCTCGATCCTGATTACATCATTTTGGATTCATCCGGCGCCACCACTATCGGCAGCGGCACCGTGCTGGCGGGCGATGCCCCCGGCAGCACGCTGGATTTGAATGTGAACAGCGCGTTCGCCGATTTCGCGGTTTCCGAAATCATGCTGCAGGCGAAATACGACATCACCGTTGCGGACGGCACGCTTTGGAGTTTGAGCGATACCATCGGCGCCAATTTTGGCGGGGTCGCCAGCGGCCTGTTGTCGTTGGAGGCGGGCGGCAATATCATCTTTGGCAACAATGCGATCATTTACGATGCAAATGACTGGTCCATGAGTTTCAAGGCGGGAGTGAACGATTTTAATGCCGGCACGGTTCAATCCGGCGTCGGCAACATTTATTTCAATGGAGGTAATGGGCTGACGCTCGGCGGCACCATACAAACTGCAACGGGCAATATTGATCTGTTGGCGGGTCAGGATATCCAGGTCGGTTCCGGCTCGGCGACGACAATTGGCGGCGGCGGCATCACGGCTCAAGCGGTGGCGGGTAGCGTGAACACCGGCACTGACACCGGAGCATTTACGTTTGATAAGGTTGCGCCGTTATACTCGGTTGACACTTCATTTCCCGGCACCCTGGGCGGCCTCAGCACTGCCGGTGGCGGCGATGTGAATATTACTGCCGGGCAGGATATCATCAGTTATCTGCCAACCGGTTCCATCAATCAGGGAAACACGACGCCGGATGCCGGCAGCGGTGCGTTCGGCCCGGGCAATGTCACGCTGACTGCGGGCCGCAATGTGGAAGGTCATTATATTGTCACCGCCGGAGTCGGGGTCATCAAAGCCGGCAATAATGCCGGCGTCAACACCAGCGTCGTCAACGCGGATGGATCCAGCGGACGGAACCTGGCGTTAAGTTTGATTGCCGGCGATGGTGTGAATGCCGGTGGTTGGAAGGTGAGTGCGGGCCAGGATATTTTGATGCAGGAAGTCCGCAACCCCAACGGCATTTTTAACGAAGCCGGCAACGCCCGCTACGCCAGCTTCCACCGGTTCGATTATGCCGCCAGTGATTATGTGGCGCTGGTCGCCGGTAATTCGGTCCAGCTGCTCGGCAATAGTGTTCCCCGCAATTCAGATGAATTGGCCATCCCGATTATTTATCCTACGATCCTGGATATTACGGCCGGCGTGGGCGGCGTTGTTCTGGGCAACAATATCATACTTTTCCCTTCGCCGCTGGGCAGCCTGGCCATCACCACGACCGGCGGCGGGGCGTTTGAATCGCAGGCGGCACGGCAGGCGCTGGCCAACAACACCACGCCGACGGCCGATCAGGTGAATCTTATCATGTCGGACCGGTCGCCCGGCTCACCGCAGTATGTTTTCAATGTGGACGCCTTCGGTATTTCGGATCACGCCGCCGTGCCGGTTCATTACAACAGTCCGACCACCGTGACCCTGAATATTTCCGGCGACCTGAATAATATCGAACTGTCGTCGCCGGAAGCGTCGCATATCAACGTGGTGGGCAACATCAATAACAGCAGCCTGTTCGGGCAAAACCTGCAGCCGACCGATGTGACCAGCATCAATGTGGGGCAGACGGCCAAGGTCAACCTGGAAAAGAGCGGCATTTTAAAACCGGCCACCGATTCAAACCTCAAAGTGGGCGGTGATATTATTAATGCCGGTGAATTCAACAGTGTTGCCGTTGTCGCCGCACCGGATCTGGCCGTATTGAACCAGGCCTATGATCCCATCACCGAGCAGTTGACTCCGTTGACGGATCTGGCCAGCCGTTTGTATTATGACTCCGCGACGGGTCAATTGACGTACCGGGGGCAAATGAGCACAGCCTACAAAAATGATTTGCAGAATCTGGTTGTGGTCACTGGTTACAACGTGGATGGCACACCGCAAACTTCCACGGTCCACATCCTGAGTGCAACCGATGCGAATAATTTATACCAAGCCAGCCTCTATTCGCCGACCAGCCAGAATCCCGCTTATTTCATCGGCGGTGGCGGCTGGCTCGATATCACGGCTCGCAATATGAATCTCGGTTCCACGCTGGGCATTCAGTCCGTCGGGCCGGGCAACGGTTCGCGGGATGTCGGACAAAACCATGCACTGGCCAACTATTTTACCCAAGGCGCTGATATCAACCTGTATTTATCGGGTAATCTCGACATGTTTTCGACAACGATCTCGGCAATCAACGGCGGTAACATCACCGTGAAAACCGGTGTGGTTCCCGTGTATGACAACAATCTCCAAGTGGTGGGCTACACGGTGGTGAATCCTGCCGCATATGTGAATGTGGGCTCACCGGTTTTTAGCGGCAATGATTTGTATGTGCGCGGCATTTTCAACGTCGGGCCGGGCAATGTGGACGTCATGTCCGCCGGAAACATCAGCCTGAACGGTTCGCGCATTGCCGGCTACGACGGCGGCAACGTCACGATTGAATCGCTCCATGGCAACGTGGATGCCGGCAACGGCGTTAGCGGTTCCGTGGCGGTCAATGAGATTTATGTGAATCCGGCCACGCATCAGGCTTACAATTATTCGCCGACCATTCCCGGGAGCGGCATTCTCGCCACCACCTTTCCGCCGCGCAATTCCTTGTTTCCCGCGCCGGAATATACCGTTGGCAACATCCTCGTCGAGACTCCGAACGGAGATATCAACGCCAGTCACGGCGGTATTCTGCAACTGACCTTGAACGGCACGCATGCCTCCGCGGCGACCGTGACGTTGCTCGCCGGCGAAGATGGCGCGGGCAACATTCTTTCTCCCGGTAGAGACATTAACGCCAGCGGTTCGGGCGTCATCGGCGGTACGGTGGAATTGAAAGCGAGCGGCAGCATCAACGGGCTCGTCATCGCCAGCGGCAACGCAGACATTTCAGCCCATGCGGATTTGAACGTGACCGCCTTTGCGCAAGGCACCGTCAGTGCCAGCGCCGGCGGGACCGTCTCGGGTACCATTATCGGCGTCGGCGGCATCAGCGCCAGCGGCAGCAGCATCGACGCGGCGCTACTCTCCAACAATTCCATTAGTGGTGCCACCACCGGACAGTCGGGCATGGCGCAAGGCACCGCGGCAAATGCCACCAGCGCGGCGGCGTCCAGCAGCGACGCCAACCCGACGCCCGAAAAATCTACCGCGGGTGACAATACCGACGACTTGAACAAAAAGAAAAAACCCATTTCACTGGCCCAAAAAGTGGGGCGGGTGACGGTGCTTTTACCAACGAAAACCAATTAAGAAAAAACCATGACCATGACGATAGAACCGATGTTGGCCGCCAATGCGGCGGTGTTTGCGATCAAGAACGCAACGATGGAGGGCAAGCTCACGGTGATCGCGCTGCTGCTGCTCTCCCTGTTCAGCTGGACGATCATCCTGACCAAGTTCCGGCAGCTGGTGATCGCCCGGGGCGCAACCAAAAAGTTTCTGGACGCCTATGCCTCCACGCGCGACCCGCTGGATATTCAGCGCAGCAATCAGGAGTTTGACGGGGCGCCCGCCTATCAACTCTACATCCGCGGCGCCGACGAACTGGCCTATCATTTGAAGAACCGCCCGGTATATGTGGCCGACCGGCCCCGGGCGGCGACATCCAATCTGCCGCCGGGCGCCGCCGGCGAACACACCGATGTGCTGGCGCGGGACCGTTCGACGAAGATCAGCATCGCCTCGTTCGACGCCGTGCGGGTGACACTGGAGGAAGCCGCCGGCGCCGAGGCGATGGGTCTGGAGAAAGGCATGATTGTGTTGTCCACGGCCGTGGCTGGCGGACCCTTCATCGGCTTGCTCGGCACCGTCTGGGGCGTCATGTCCACGTTCGCCAGCATCGCCGAAAACAATTCGGCCAGCTTGACCACCATGGCGCCCGGCGTGGCCGCCGCGCTCGTGGCCACCGTCACCGGCCTGCTGGTCGCCATCCCCGCCATGTTCGCCTACAACTTCATGGTCACGACCATCCGTTCCATCACGCAGGAACTGGACGGCTTTGCCACCCGCTACGCCACCCAGATCGAACACGTCTACGTGGACAACCGGCCGCTGGCCGAGGAGATCAAGTCGGCGAACGAAGCCCTGGCCGGACGCATCGTCGAAGGTCTGCGCGCGTAGGATGAAGAAGTGTTCCAAACCGGCGCATGATGCCCTGACGGAGTTGAACATCACTCCGTTGCTGGACCTTGCCTTCGTACTGCTGGTGATTTTCATCATCACGACGATTCCGCCGGTGAAGGACGTGGAGCTGAAGCTGCCCAAGGCGACCAAGCACGAGAAAGACCCGCCGCACAAGGCCAACTACATCATCGTGGAAGCCAACGGCAACCTGTGGCTCAACAAGGCCAAGGTCAGCATCCAAGAGCTGCAGGCCACCCTGCTGGCGCTGCGCGAGAATGACCCCGACCTCAACGTGCTGGTGCGGGGCGACGCCCAGACCAAATACAAGCAGATCCGGGCGGTGCTGGACGCGTGCCAGTCGGTCAACATCCCGAAAGTGGATCTGATGACCCAACCTGAACGGAAACCCTGACCCATGATCCCGCAAACCCAGGTGCGCCAGAAGCGCAACTCGTCGAAGATCAATTTGCTGATCTCCCTGGCGTTTCATGGCTTGATCGTGCTGGTGGTGCTTTTCTTGGCCGCGCGGACGGGGCTGCTGGGCAAGCAGCTCAAGAAAATCACGGTGACGATGGAGAAAAAGGAGAAACCGCCGGAGAAACCCAAGGAAGCGCCGAAAGTCGAGCCGCCCAAGGTGGTCGAGCCGCCGAAAATCGTGGAAGCCCCGAAAGAGGTTGCCGCCCCGCCGACGGTTGCCCCGCCGGTGGTGGCCCCGCCGGCGGCGGAACTGCCGTCCTTTGATTTTGAGGGGGGCAAACTGGTGCAAACCAGTACGGACCCGGTGCAGCTATACAAGGGGATGCTGGAATATGCGTTGCGCTCGAAGTGGAACCGGCCGGCGGATATGGCCGATGACGATTACGTGGCGGAGATTGAAGTGGCGGTGGATCGCACCGGAAAGATCAGTGATCCGCAATGGAAGAAAGGCTCGGGCAACAGCGTCTGGGATGCCACGGTGCGGCAGGCCCTCGCGGCAACGACGAGCCTGACGCGGCCGCCGCCGACCAATTTTCCGCCGCGCGTGACCATCCGGTTTGATGTGCAGTCGGAGGCCACCGAACCCATCATGCAATGAGACTCAAGAAGACAAGCAAGCGGGCGCAGAGCACGATGCATGAGCTGAACATCACGCCGCTGCTGGACCTGGTGTTCGTGCTGCTGGTGATCTTCATCATCACCACGCCGCAGATGATGAACAACCTGGAGATGACGCTGCCCTCCAGCAAGCCGCCGCCGCCGAGCAAGGAGAAGCCCAAGATCAACAGGATCAACGTGGCGGCCAATGGTCAGATCACCCTCAACGAATTGAAAGTCACGCCGGACGAACTCAAGGCGGACTTGAAAGCCATGAAGGCGTCCGACCCGGACGTGAAGGTGGTGGTCAAGGGCGCGGACGAGGCCGACTACCAGAACATGGTCGCCGTCCTGGATGTCCTCCAGCAACTTGACATCACCAAGGTCGGCCTCGCTACCGAGTAAATAATCCAAATGCCAACTCAAGCCCAGGCCAAATCCAGTTTGCTGAAAGGGTCGATTCTCTTCACCCGTAACCTGGATCATCTATTGCCTGCGTAATCGTGCAGGAAAATCAACCCGGTAAAGCAGGTCCTCGTAACTTTTTGTTCGCGGTTTGGGCCTTCTAAAACAGTTTTCAGCCTGGCGTACGCGTTTGGGAGCTGGGGTGAACACCCCATGGTCCGCGCCATGGCTTTGGGTGCAGGATGGTTAATCGAACAAAAAATCCACCATCATGAAACACAATCAACCGCAAGTTAAACACCCGATCACCCCGTTTGCCGCAACGGTGCAAACGCCGGTCTTCCCGAAAACAGCGCATCAGTTTCGGCCGGTTCCGGCCGCAGCCGTGAGTGCCCCGCCCGCAAAGCGCGGCAACCCATTCTCCAAATCCCGCGACCTGCGTGAAGATCGCGGCACGCGCGTAATGAAAACCTCCCACAACGACCAAACTATTCACGCCCGGTAATTTATAACTTATGAAATCAAATCCACTGAAAACGGGTGTTATCTCGGAAAATGCGGCCGGCATCGGCACGGTGACGCGCCAGATGGTGCGGGCCCGGGCGGCGGAGCTGGCGATTATTGACGGCCATTTGTCGCATGACGCAACCCGGACTCATTTTGCTCAGGCCAAACGGGAATTAACCGGGGTGCCGGATGTGGATCCGAAAGAGGCGCTGCTCGATGCCGCGCCGGAGTCTGAACGCTGGGATCCCGTGCCCGGCTCAACCGGGCACAAAATGCCTGTGGCTACGGGCGAAGATGAGGACGAAGAGGGCCGCAGCGATAATGAACGGCTCGTTGAAGGGGGAATCGCCGAAGCCGGGTTGGAGCAAAGCTTCCAGGCGGCCCGGGCGGCCGCCAAAAAGGATTTGTGAATCCAACGCCGGATCGGCCGTGCCTGGGCGGGGCAAGGGCCGGTCACCATCGCTTGCCGGCCACATCGAACATCCGTTTCAGTCCAAAGTTCACCTTGGTTTACAACCCGGTGAACACGAACAGCGACACTCCTTGGCGCGGCAGATCCAACCTCAGGGCCGCCCGCCCATTTTCCACCCGGATGTCCTGCACCGCACCGGTTTCCGGGAGCTGGCCGGCCTGCTCCAGGCGTGACTGTTGTTCCCTTGATAGTGAAGGCGGGGAGCCCATTTGCAACCACGCCGCATAGGCATTGCCGTGATCGGCATCAATCCGGAATTGCGCCAGCTTGGCTGATCCGTTTTTAAAGGGCAGGTGGTCCAACAACAGCGTGATGTCTGCGGCCGGTCCCGGCAGGTCGTCGTCGTGATAATGCCAGACGAGCACGGCCAGCTTGTTTTTGTCGAGGCTGGCCAGCGCGGAAACGTCAGGTCGTCCGCGCACGCCGGATTGGAGGATCGTTTGCGCCGCCGCCCCCTCGCTGCTCGTCACCCGGACCCGCTCTCCGCTCATTTTCCCCAGCATCCGGAAAACGTTGAGCACCGGCAGATCAATGCCGTTGCTCGCCAGTTGGCGGAAGCCGGCAAACGGCGGCTGATCCTCGAATTCAAACGCCCACGTCAATGCGCCTTCGAGGTTCACCCCCTTGCGTTCTGCCAGTTCATATTCGCGCGGGAGACTGGCGGCGGTGTAGCTGGAATACATCGTGCCGTTCCGGTAGCCGTCCTGCGGCCCGGTGCAGGCCGCGCAACCTTCCGGGTCGGATTCCCCGATGATGACCGGCCGCTTCTTGTATTCGGGAAACGCCGCGATCACCGCAAACGCATCGTCCATGTTTTTGAATTGGGCGGCCATGCTCATGCGGACGTGGCCGTTGGTGTATACCGGCGAACCCTTGGCATGAAACGAGATGAAGTCCAGCGGGGATCCGGTTTTCCCCGTCACGTAATTCGTGCCCCGCGCGCAGTGTTCGAGAAATTTGCGCAAAAAGTCGCCGCCCGGTCCGCCCGCTGTTTCCGGTCCGCCGACGCGCGCCGTCGGCAGGGCGCGCCGGACACCGGCCACCGCATAATCGTAAAGCTTGAAATATTCCTCCGGCGATCCGTGCCAGTAGCCGATGTTCGGCTCATTCCAGACTTCCCAGTACCATTTCCCCACCTCGTCCCGGCCGTATCTCTCCACGCAATGCTTCGCCCATTGCCGGGCCAGCTCGCCCCATTTCGCGTAATCCCTGGGCGGATACGATTGTCCGGCGTCGTATGGTGCGCGCTGGTCAACCGGCGGATGATGCGGATAGGTTTCGGGGTGGGTGGTCAACGCCTCCGGCATGAATCCGATTTGCACGTAGGGTTTGATGCCATATTCAAGATACGTGTCAAAAATCCGGTCGTTGATCGTCCAGTCGTAAACCGGGCTGCCGTTGGCGTCCTCTTTGTAAGCGCTGGTCGAACCCCACTTCAACGCATAGGCCCCGTCGCCGCTCGTCAGCAGATGGTGACAGCGGAAATAAACCTGCGGCTGACCTAGCCCGCCTAGTTCGGCCAGCAGCTTCCGGCCATCTTTCATGTAGGCGTAGTTCGGCTCATCCGCGCCGAAAAACCGCCAGATCGGCGTCAGTTCGCCGACTTGGCTGGCGGCATCCACCGTGATGGTCACCGGGAATGGCACGTCTGCATTGGTCGCGCCCGCGGCGCCTGCCGGGTTGATCTCAGCCGTAACCAGTGCTGTGGCAACCCAGAGGCCGGGCCAAAAGGCGGCCGCCTGCCGGTAAAAAAATCCGTTCATTTTTCAGGTATCCGCATTGTTGTCAGCGAATAGGGCGACAGGGTATAGGAGAATTCGGGGGCGACACCGGAAAATCGCCCCGTCCACTTCGGCTCGATAAAAGCAACCCGCTGTCCAAGCGGTTCCACGGTAAAGCAAGTACCGGATCCGTTGCCGGTCGCCCCGCGGTGTCGCCGTCTACGGCACTCGTAGCGTATAAAACAGCTTCGCGTTGGTATTGGAAATAAGGTTGGTGAAAATAAAATTTCCGTTGCTGTCAAAACTGCCGTTGGTCCATACCGTCCAGCTTGATAGCGGGAACTGCAGGTTGGTGGACACCATAACCTGATAGGTTCCCCCCGGGCCGCTGTTGTTGGTCCCATTGGCGACCAGGGTACCACCTGTTGCCACCACGCTCAGGAATTTCGGGATGGCGATATACGTGAATTTGTCTGTCGCATTCGTCGCCGACTTGCCGTATCCGAAAATGGGCTCCTGGATGTTTGCGCCCGGGCCGTCATACGTATCCGGTTCAGTAAGTCCCGATTGCACGGTGACATCCACCGTCCCGGAACCGGCCGGCGCCACCACGGAAATCTGGGAGTCGCTGAGCACGTTGGGGGTGGGGGCCGCCGTGCTGCCGAAGAAGACGGAAGTGTGTCCGGCCGCACCGGAGAAATTATATCCCTTGATCGTCAGCAGCGTGCCGGCCGCACCGGAACTCTGGCTCAGATTGGTCACCGCGGGGGCAAGGTTCACCACGTCGAAATTGCTGGCGCGAAGCTGTTTGATGCCGCCCAGTATCTCGTTCATATCCCAGACCAGACTCAGGCCGTTGGTGGGGTTCACCGCGGCCGACGCCCCGGTGACATACATGGCGCTGCCCACGTCCGCGAGGATTAAGCCGTACCGCTGCATGGCGTGGGCCACGATCTGCGATTCCGGGCCCATGGTGGCGATGAGCGCGTTCACCGTGCTGTTGTTCTGCAGCCGTAACCGGGATCCGAGCGGCAGCTTGCCCGGTTCGGTCACCCGATGCGAGGCGGGATAGGTGTATTGGGTGCCTACGATGCTGCCGGGAAGGGTCATTCGCAAGGCGTGGTTGATGGCCCCCTGGCCGCCTTGCGCCACCGGCAGACCTTCATCCGGGCGCGCGAGCCCGGTCAGGACGGACAGCCCCGCGGCATCAGCCGAGGTGTAACCGAGGGTGCGAAAATCGTTCGTGTTATAATTCCAGACGGTTTCCTGGGCCGCGTGCCAATTGCCGTCCGTGTGACTGGTCTCATCGAGCAGATTCGGGTCGGCCGGCCGTGCCGCGCCATAAAATTCGTAGCCGATATTGTTGTCCTCGTCCCAAATCAGGAGGTGGGAGTCGCCGCGCTGACCGAGGTTATAGCCCGGGCCGGACAAATTGGGTCCGTTCTCATAATCTCCCTCGATGACCGCATTGGTCGGAATGGGCGCCGCAATGATGTCGCTCTCGCCGGGGTAATTATCAATGATGACGCTCACCTTCGCCGTGCTGTTGCCATGCACCACATTGTAGGGTATGCCGTATAGCGGGGCGGTTCCATCGGCCGGGCTGTCGGTTCCCCAATCCGGGTGGACCGCCACCGAACCCCCGATGGCGGAAATGATGCTCCCCGAATTCGTCGCCACCGGCGCGCTGCTGATGTCTTGATTCCAGGGATTATTCGCCGGAAAAAGGTTCTGGCTCAGCAACTGCCCCGGCGCCGGTGTTGCCGAGACCCCGGCTGCCACCACTGCAATCAATGCGGCCAGTCGCCGCAGGCCATGTTTGAATCGTCGCCTGATCATAAAATGTTTCTGAAATGGGTGTTCGCTTCCAACAGCATGCCAGTGGACTTTGGGTTCATGGATTGCCCCTTGTCTATAATACCTAATCCCGGGACGACCATAAATCAAGCCGTTGGCGGTCGCAGCCCGGCAGCGGGCATATTATTGTGCATCAATTCAAGATTTGCCCTGCGCAAAAGATGGCGTTTGGCAGATGCATGGCCTGAGCCGCTTTTTAAATAGCTTTCAAATTCGAGCGCCAGGTCCGGGGATTCAAAGGCCGCGTAAAATTTCACTTTCCACGGCTTGAACTTCGCGGTGTGCGGGCATTTCCCCGCGTTATGATCGGCAATTCGCCTTTTAAGGTCTTCCGTATGGCCCCGATATAATTCTCCAGGCTTGGTGATCGATTCGAGAATGTAAGCGTAAAACATGGGATTCTAAAAAGCTGGCCAGTCATCTGTCTATTCTCCAAAGCACCAGCGCAGCCGGAAGTTCGAAATAGCGAAAGAGGCCCGCCATCCGTAGCGCGGAACCGACGTCAGGAGGTTCCGGGCGTAGGATGGTGGAGGCGGCGGGAATTGAACCCGCGTCCCAGGTCAACCAACCAGCCGCGACTACATGCTTATTCCAAGTAATGTTTTCTGCTATGCGATGGCGCTTGGACTCGAGTCGCACTGCCTAGTCCGCATGATAAGATCTCGACTGACTACGCGCGGTCCCCGCCGTCAATCATGCCTGCTGTTGCGTTCCTCCACCGTAGCAGGTGTCCCGTGGCGAACGTCGTGGCACTTAGGCCGCGAGAGCTAGTTCTTGATTAGCTGTTTTGTTTTGATGCGATTATTTACGAGGCCAACGCATCGTCCTCGGCATGCCGCCTCTGGCGTGTTCATCTGGTCGAAACCAGTGCGCCCCCATCAATTTACGGCACCTTGATCATCCCCCAATTTCCGCGTTCGGTCAAGTGCGACCCAGCCCGGTTTATTGTTCCACGCCCACCCGGTAGTAGCGGGTGTTGCCGGGTACCGTCGCCGTATCGGTCAGGGTGTTGGTGGGTGCCGTGGCCGGGATGTTGGTGGCCACGATGGCATTGAAGCCCGTTACCAGGTTGGTGGCGCGTTCCAGCCGGTAGCTCTTGCCGGCAACGCTCGACCAGCTTACCGCCACGGCGCTGGTATTGGTGGCCACCAGTGAAGCCCACAGCACGGAGGCGCCATTGGCCGGATTCGTCCCGGCGATCCATTCCCCCAGGTTGCTCACCCCGTCGTGATCCGGATCGGCGGTCGGGTTGGTCCCCGTCAGCTGGCCGAAATACATCTGCTCCCACCAGTCCGGCAATCCGTTCCCGTCGGTATCCACCATGCGCTGCAAATTCAGCCGGCCGCCGGTCCGCACCAGACCGCTTAACCCCGGAACCACATCCACATTGGCGAGCACTCGTTGGATCCGTTGCGTCACGGTTTCCGAGGGAAAATTCAGCGCTGCGAAGGCGACCGCGCCGGTCACATGCGGTGCGGCCATTGAAGTGCCGTCCAGATATTGGTAGATCTGCGTGGGATCTTGCCGGTTGACGACCGTGACCGCGACCGGCTGGACCGCTTCCAGCGCCAGCCCGTCGGCTTGCGCGAGTGACACCGCCGGGATCCAGCCGTTGGTGCCCACCAGCGTGCCGCTGAAATTGCCGGCGGCATTGTTGTAAATAATGGCCGCACGCGCCCCGGCCGCCATGGCATTGGCGACTTTGTTTGAAAAGGTTAGCGTGCCCCGCGCGATCAATGCGATATTATTTCTGACCGCGGCGGGAAAACTCGCGGGCTCGCCCAGGCCGCAGTCATAGGCCGTGGCCGTGATGCCCGGGGTCGTGCCGGCAAATTCCAAAGTATTTGCGCTGTAATTGTTGGTTGCCTGCAGCACATTGGCGATTGTGGCGGCCTGCGCCACCGGCAGCAGGGAATAGATATTCACTCCCGGCGCGCCCAGATCCACGGTCCTGGCGCCGTAATCCGAAAAGTAGGCGAGTTGGTCATTTTGGTCCGTGGCAGCCACGACAATCATGTTCCCCAGCCGGTAGTCGGAGGGATAAAGCAGCGTGCTATCATTGTTGTTGGTGTTGTTTCCCGCCGAGCAGCAAAAAATGATGCCGGCGCTGCCGGCGGCCTGCATGGCGGCCATTTCCAGACTGTTCGATCCCCCGCCGCCGAACGATTCGTTGATGGCCACGATGTTCACCCCCCGTTTTTTCATCATCGTGGCATAATCAATGGCCTCGGTGATGGCCGTGGTGTCCAGCGTCGCGCCGTCGTTCGACGCCCGGAGCGCCATGATTTTTGCCTGATGACAAACCCCGATCACCCCCGTTGAATTATTGCCGATGGCGGCGATCGTTCCCGCCACGTGCGTGCCATGAAATCCGGAATCCGTCGGGTCGGGCAGGTGATCCAAAAAATCGTACCCGTAATAATCGTCCACGTATCCGTTCTTGTCGTCATCGATGCCGTTGGTGGGTGTCTCGCCGCTGTTGATCCACATGTTGCCGGCCAGATCCGGATGCGTGTAATCCACGCCGGTGTCGATCACCGCCACTACCGGCGGATTGGTCCCGGCCGGCCGGGCGAGCGCCCAGGCCGGTATGAAACGGATGTCGTCGCCCGCGGTGCCCGTCGTGAAGTTCACCGCCTGGCCGGTGTTTTGTAATGCCCACAGATTCGTGAAGTACGTGTCATTGGGCGGCCGGGTCGTGACCCAGCGCAGGTAATTCGGTTCGGCCGATTCCACCGCCGGGTCGCGGTTCAACTCCGCGATGAGTTCCGTCGTGGTCCGGTTTTTGGCCCGCACCAGTCCCGTCTCTCTGCCCAGGTGCCGGGATAGCCCGGAAAAATGCCGGTCCCAGCCGAGCGTATGCCCGGCCAGCACCCGTTCCGCATTCGTCGCCGTCACCAGCGGCTTGAACGTGACCATCGCCTCGCCTTCCACATAAGCCACGGCCGGATGCGCGGAACCGGCCCCTCCGCCGAACATCAGGTTGATGAGCACCCAGCCGACCGAGACCCCTTGTGTTATTCTTTTCACTGCCTTCCTTTATTTCCGCTTACCCTCGCACCTTTCCAGCCGGCTGACAAATCGAAATCCCGCCGCCTCTGCCTGCCGCCGCCTCGCCTCAATAAAAAAGCGGCCGGGATTGCTCCCGGCCGCGTTCTGATGTTTCGGTTCCTCGTTTCGGGCCGTGGTGGCCGTCCGCCAGGACTTAGTAGCCGCCCATGCCGCCCATGTCGCCCATGCCGCCGCCGTGGCCGCCGCCGCCGGGTGCCGGCTTGTCTTTTTCCGGCATGTCGGTGATCAGGCATTCGGTGGTCAGCAACAGACCGGCGATGCTCGCCGCGTTCTGTAGCGCGCTGCGGGTGACCTTCTTCGGGTCCACCACGCCGGCTTTCACGAGGTCCTCGTAATTGCCAGTCGCGACG
>CAIJNQ010000220.1 GCA_903822015.1 uncultured Verrucomicrobia subdivision 3 bacterium
GATTGATTTATGCCGCCCGACACCGCCGCCGAAATTGCCGCCGCCAACCGCAACATACCGGACTTCCCCAAGCCGGGCAGCCGGTTCAAGGACATCACCCCCGTCCTGGCCGACCCGCGCCTCTTCGCCGGCTCGATTGATCTGCTGACGCAAAATTTCGCACCCGGCGCGGTGGACGCCGTCGTCGGCATTGACGCGCGCGGATTCATTTTCGCCGCCGCCGCCGCCACGAAGCTGCAGGCCGGCTTCGTGCCAGTCCGCAAAAAAGGCAAGCTGCCCTTTCAGACGATCGAGCAGGATTACGCCCTTGAGTACGGCCAGGCGACCGTGGCGATGCATGTGGACGCGCTCAAGCCGGGCGCGCGGGTGCTGCTGATTGACGACTTGCTCGCCACCGGCGGGACCTCCGGCGCCGCCGTCGCCCTGATGGAAAAGCTGGGCGCGAAAATCCTCGAGACCAGCTTCCTGATCGAGTTGAAATTTTTGAACGGGCGCGAAAAGTTAAAGGGCCATCCCGTGCGCTCCATTGTGGTTTATTGAACCGCGCAATTCAGTTTTCAACGCCGCCGTTCCGGCTACACTGCCGCTGATGCACGGGCTGCAAACTCTCGACACAAACCTGTTCAGGTTCCTCAACCGGTCGCTGGTCAATCCGGTTTTCGACTGGCTCATGCCGGTTTTGAGCGGTGGCCACGGTTTCAAGCAGGGCTTCGTCTGGTTGGCCATTGCGGCTGGTGTCGCCCTCTTCCTCTTCGGCAACCGGCGGTTGCGACTGTGCGTCGTCCTCACGGCGCTGATTGTCGGCACCAACGACGGCTTGATCTGTAATACCCTCAAGCACGCGGTCAGCCGCCCGCGACCATTTGTCACCCTGCCGGACGCACGGGTTTTCGGCAAAATCGGCGACGGCTACGTTCCACCGGAAATCAATGCCGACGGTGTGAATCTGGCGGCCGGCAAAGGCAGCCACAACAGCATGCCATCCTCGCATGCCGCGAATTGGTTCTGCGCCACCATGGTGTTATTTTTATTCTACCGGAAAAGCCTGTGGTTCATGCTGCCCCTCGCGCTGGGCGTCTCCTTTTCCCGCATCTACAACGGCGTGCATTATCCCAGTGACGTGCTGGCCGGGATGTTCATCGGCGCGGGCTATGCGGCGGCGGCGGCCATCGGCATCGAGTCCGGGTGGCAATATCTCGGCCGGAAATGGTTTCCGCGTTGGCACGCCAAAGTGCCGTCGCTTGTGCCGGGTTTGATCCTTCGAAACACCAAAAGTCAGTCAGTATGACCCCCGCGGAAGTTCTCCTGCGCGTCGAGAATTACGATCTGGCCGCCACGCTCGAATCCGGCCAGGTTTTCCGCTGGCAACGGCAGAATGAATCGTGGTTTGGCGTCGTCGGGCAAAATTATGTGCGGCTGACGCAAACCGCCGGCGGGATTGTCGCCGAAACATCCGCCGGCATGGATGCTATGAACCGGCTCCGAGATTTTCTGCAAATTGACACGGACCTGGCCGCCGTGTTGAAAACGTTTCCCGACGACAAACCGATGCGCGCCGCCGTCGCCGCCTGCCCCGGCTTGCGCCTGCTCCGCCAGGACCCGTGGGAATGTCTCGCCTCATTCATTTTGTCCTCCACAAAGCAGATCGTCCAAATCCGCCAGATCGTTTCGCTGCTGTGCGAACGTTTCGGCGAACCCTGTGGCGGCGTCCCGGCAGAACGCCGCAAAACCGTGCTAACTGATAAATGCGGCTTGCTACCGAAAGCCGCTACGCCAGCATTGCCCGTCGCATTTCCGTCACCGCAGCGCATCGCCAGCCTCACCGAAGCCGAACTGCGAGCCTGCAAGATGGGTTTCCGCGCGCCCAACCTGCTCGGCGCCGCGCGGGAAATCGCCGAAGGCCGGTTTGATCTGGAGCGTATCCGGCAGTTTCCCCACGCCATGGCGCGCGCCGAGCTGATGAAATTGCGCGGAGTCGGCGGCAAGATTGCCGATTGCGTTTTATTGTTCGCTTACGGATTTGATTCCGCGTTCCCGGTGGACGTCTGGGTGGAACGCGCGCTGCAGCAGCTCTATTTCCCGCGCCGCCGCGC
>CAIJNQ010000221.1 GCA_903822015.1 uncultured Verrucomicrobia subdivision 3 bacterium
CAGAATTTTGGCGTCACGTCCTTCCACCAGCAGTCGTGCTTTCGGTTCCGTGCCGGAGTAGCGCAGCAGCAATCGTCCGCCTTGCGCGGATAATTCTTTTTCCGCGTCCGCCACGAACTGATTCACGCCTTCGAGTTGCTCGAATGGTTTTTTCTCGCGCACCTTCACGTTGGTCACAAGCTGCGGGAAACGCGTCCAGCATTTCGCGAGCTGCGAGAGCGGCTGCTCCTTCGATTTGAGGATGCGCAGGATCTGCAGGGCGGCCACCAGGCCGTCGCCGGTGGTGCCGTAATCGCGGAAAATCAGATGTCCGCTTTGCTCGCCGCCGAAGTTGAATCCTTCGTGCAGCATTTCATCAATCACGTTCTTATCGCCGACCGGCGTGCGGAGCATTTTGCCCCCGGCGTTTTTGATGGCGGCCTCCAGCCCGGCATTGCTCATCACGGTCGCGACCAGGGTCTCTTTGGCCAGTGTGTTTTCCGAGAGCATGTCCAGCGCAGCGATGGCCATGATGTCATCACCGTCAATCAGATTGCCCTGTTCGTCGCAGAGCAAAACGCGGTCGGCGTCGCCGTCGTGCGCGATGCCGAGGTGCGCGCCATGTTCCACGACTTTCCGGCACATCGCTTCCGGATGCATGGAACCGCAATCCTGATTGATGTTTTTGCCGTCCGGATGATTTCCGTAAACGATGACCTCCGCGCCGAGTTCGCGCAGGACGCAGGGCGACGCCTTGTAAGCCGCGCCATGACCGCAGTCCAAAACGATCTTCATGCCCTCCAGCGTCAGCCGTTTCGGAAAGGACGATTTGGCAAATTCGATGTAGCGGCCCAGCGCGTCGTCAATGCGCACCGCCTTGCCGATCAACTCGGAATTCGGGCGGACTTTTTCGATCTCGCCGGTGAACACAAGGTTTTCGATGTCACTTTCAATCTTGTCGTCGAGCTTGTAGCCGTCGGCGCGGAAGAATTTGATGCCGTTGTCGGTGTAAGGATTGTGCGAGGCGGTGATGACAATGCCGGCGTCGGCCCGCAGGCTGCGGGTGACGTAGGCGACCCCCGGCGTGGGCAGCGGCCCGATGAACAGCACATCCACGCCCATGGAGAGGATGCCGGACGAAATCGCGTTCTCCAGCATGTAGCCGGAGAGCCGTGTGTCCTTGCCGATGACAATTTTATGCTTGCCGCGGCCGCGCGACTGGCGCTCCAGGTTTTTGAACACATGCGCGGCGGCACGGCCGAGTTTCAAGGCGGTCTCGGCGGTGACCGGTTCAACGTTTGCGGTGCCACGGACGCCGTCCGTGCCGAAGATTTTTCTGGGTAAACTCATAAGTCTGCTTATTGCTTGGGCGGCGGCGGAATGATGCCGATGACCTCGGGTTTCACACTGACGACCGTCACGCCCGACGGCGCGTAAACCTCCACGGGTTGTTTGGGCGATTTGGCATGGCTGGCGTCGGACAAATCCACCAGGGCATGGATCTGGTTGGCTTGCAGCTTGCCGATTATTTCCGTCGGGCCGCTGACGGTGACGGAAACAGCGGGCTGCAAAAGCCGATAGTCGCGCACGTCCGCGGAAGCCGCGACGATGGCCACCGGCCGGTCGCAAGTGAGCGTGCTGGTACCGAAGCGGGCCACCGGCTCGGCGGATTCCAGCAAAATCCGGTGGACGGTCAGCCAGATACCGGCCGCCAGCACTACGGAGAACGCCTTCCAGCCAAAATCTTTTAAAAACAAATCGCGCATCAGAGTAAATTTATTTGCCCGCCGGTCTGGCCGCCGGTCGCGGCTCGTGCTTGGTGATGACCGCTGGGCCGTCGGTGCGCTGGCGTTCGGCCAGCTGCCCGCGCAGCCATTTGACCAGGCCATGCGAACGGGCCGGCTGCACCAGCACCGAGGTCAGGAACGCGCGCAGTTCCTCCAGGGTCACGCCGCGCACCAATTGCCCTTTATAGGCGTAGGACACCATGCCGGTTTCCTCGGAGACCACGACGATGGCGGCGTCGGTTTCCTCGCTCAAACCGATGGCCGCGCGATGCCGCGTGCCGAGCGACTTGTTCAAGTCCGAGCGCTGCGACAGGGGAAAAATGCACGCGGCATAGGCGATGCGATCGCCCTTCAAGATCACGCCGCCGTCATGAATGGCGTTGTTCGGAAAAAAAATCGTCTCCAGCATTTCCGGAGTCGCGTCGCAATCCACTTTGATGCCGGATTCGACGGCCTCCTGCAACTGGATGGACTGCTCGATGGCGATGAGGGCGCCGATTTTCACGTCCGCAAGCCGCTCGACGGTCTGAATGACGACCTCGATGCTTTCGCGCTGCTCGCTGGCGCTGGCGAACAGCGGCAGATTGCCGAGTTCGGCGAGCATCCGGCGCAATTCCGGCTGGAAAATGACAATGGCGCCGATGACAATGAACAGCGACGCGCTCCCGAGCATCCAGCGCAAAACTTCCAGTTTGAGCAACGTAGTGGTCAGCGCCAGCGCCAACAACACGACCACGAAACCGATGACCACCGGCCAGCCGCGCGTGCCGCGCACGAACCGGAAGACGTAGTAAATCAGCACCGCGAGGATGAAAACCTCCAGCATGTGCCGCCAGCCGTTGGTTTCAAAATAAAGCCAGATTTGATCCGCGTCAGCCATGATGATTTATTCTCCGGGACAACAGCGCTTCAGTCATCCGCACCGCCTGGACCGTTTCCGCTACATCGTGCGTGCGGATGATGTGCCCGCCGGATGCCACCGCCAGAGTCGCGCACGCGAGCGATGCGGGCAAGCGTTGATTCACCTCCGACCCCAGCAATTTTCCAATGAACGATTTGCGGGAGACACCCAGCAGCAGCGGACGCCGCAACCTCATGAAAATCAGCAGGTTTGCGAGCAACTCCAGATTATGCTCCTGTGACTTGCCGAAACCGATGCCCACGTCCAGCACCACCTGCTCCGGCAGGACGCCGGCCCGGTTCAACAAGGCTTCCAACCGCCCCGAAAAAAATTCACCGACCTCGCGGACGACGTCGGCATACGCCGGGCTGGTCGGCCCGGCGGCCGGCCCGCCCCGCGCATGCATGCAAACGTAACCGGCTTGAAAATCCGCCACCACCCTCCACAACGCATCCGGGTCAAGGTTTCCCGAGACATCGTTGACGATGCTCGCGCCCGCCGCCAGCGCGGCGCGGGCGACGGCCGGTTTGGTCGTATCGATTGAAATGGGGATTTTGATCTGCGGGACGAGTTGCGAAATGACCGGAACCACCCGCTGTAATTCCTCGGCTTCGGCCACCGGCGCCGCGCCCGGCCGGGTGGATTCGCCGCCAATATCGAGAATACCCGCGCCTTGCGCCACCAGTTCCAGCGCATGGGCAATGGCGGCGGCCGGGTTGAAATATTTTCCACCGTCGGAAAAGGAATCCGGTGTGACATTGACCACCCCCATGACCAGCGCCGGTCGGGGAAAACGATATTCAAATTGGCGCGCGCGAAAAATCATTTTGATCGGCCGGCGCCGTTACCGCGCTCACACCTTCTTTTTAAAATAGGCGATGGTCTTTGCCATGCCTTCGGCCAGCGGCACCCGGGGTTCCCATTTCAGGATTTTTTTTGCCTTGGTGATGTCCGGCTTGCGCTGCTTGGGATCGTCTTGCGGCAGCGGCTTGTGAACGATTTTGCTCCGGGATCCGGTGGCGCGGATGATGACATCGGCGAACTGCAGCATCGTCATCTCCGTCGGGTTGCCGATGTTCACCGGCAGGTCATAATCGCTCATCATCAGCCGGTAAATGCCTTCGATCAGATCCGAGACGTAGCAAAAGCTGCGCGTCTGTTTGCCTTCGCCAAAAACGGTGACCGGCCGGTTTTTTAACGCCTGGCTGATGAACGCCGGGACGACGCGACCGTCATTCAGCCGCATCCGCGGGCCGTAGGTGTTGAAAATGCGGACGATGCGCGTGTCTACCTTGTGTTCGCGGTGATAGGCCATCGTCAGCGCCTCGGCGAAGCGCTTGGCCTCGTCATAACAGCCGCGCGGGCCGATGGTGCTGACGTTGCCCCAATAGTCCTCGGTCTGCGGATGGATGAGCGGGTCGCCGTAAATTTCCGAGGTGGAGGCGACGAGGAAGCGGGCGTTTTTGTTTTTGGCCAGGCCGAGCGCCTTGTGGGTGCCGAGGGAGCCGACCTTCATGGTCTGGATCGGAATCTTCAGATAATCGATCGGGCTGGCGGGCGAGGCAAAATGCCAGACGTAATCCACCGGACAGTCGAGGAAAATAAATTCGGTGACGTCCTGCTGGATGAATTTAAAATTCGGGTTGCCGCCGAGGTGCGAGATGTTGTCCACCGAGCCGGTGACAAAATTGTCGAGCCCGACAACTTGGTGGCCCCGGGCGAGCAACAGGTCGGTCAGGTGCGAGCCCAGAAACCCGGCGGCGCCGGTGATAACGGAAGTGGGTTGTTTCGCTTTCAATGAATTGAGTTGTTAAATCGTGAATCGTTCAATCATTACATCGTATTAAATCGTGATCACGATTCAACGATTAAACACCTCCCCGGCTCGGCGTTTACTTGGCCCCGGTGCCGCGCAAGACGACGGGAATTGTCAGCAGCAGAATCCGCAGGTCGAGCCAGATGGACCAGTTGTCGATGTATTCCAGGTCGAGCCGCACCCAGTCCCGGAAATCGGAGATCTGGTTGCGCCCGCTGATCTGCCAGAGGCAGGTGAGGCCGGGTTTTACGCTCAACCGGCGGCGGTGCGCTAGGTTATCAAAACGCGAGACCTCGTCCACCGGCAGCGGACGCGGGCCGACCAGGCTCATCTCGCTGCGCAGGACGTTGAACAGCTGCGGCAATTCATCGAGGCTGTATTTGCGGAGAAATTTTCCGATGGGCGTGATGCGCGGATCGTTGGTGAGCTTGAAAACGGGGCCGGACATCTCGTTCATGGCCGCGAGCTCATGCTTGAACTGTTCCGCGTTGGTGTTCATGGTGCGGAATTTGTAAATTGTGAAGGGCGATCCGTTGATGCCGGAGCGCTGCTGCCGAAAGAAGACCGGGCCCGGCGTGGAGAGCTTGATGGCGAGGGCGATGGTTAAAAACACCGGGGACAGGACAATCAGCAATACCAGCGCGCCAAAAAAATCGAGGAGCTGTTTGGCGAGACTTTGCCACGAGGCTTCGGGCGTGGTGCGGAAAACCAGCAGCGGACGGCCGAGCAGTTCGTCGAAGCTGGTGCGGGAAATCTGGGTGCTGAAGAAATCGGCGATGAGCCAGACTTCAATGCCTTCCAGTTCGCAAGTGCGGATGACGTATTCGATCTGCTCAAAGTTGGTGTGCTTGGCGCTCAAGAGCACGCCGAAAACGGAGTGGTCGTGCAGCAGGTTGACAATCTGTTGCACGGGAGTTTCGACCAGGTCGAATTCGGCCATCACCTCAACGCTGGTGTCCGTGTGCTGATTTAACTCGGCCCGCATGCGGGCGATTTCCCGCGTCGTGCCGACGAGCACGAAGCGGCGTTTGGACTGGGCCTGGATCATCGGGCTTTGCAACATCCAGCGCACCGCTTCCTCCTTCAAATAAATCAGGCCGAAGCTGATGCCGCCAAAAAAGATCAGCATGCTGCGCGGAGTCAAAAATTTAAACAGCCACATCACCAGCACCAGACCGATGGAGGTGATAAAACATCCTTTTAGCAGGGGCCAGGTGATGGCCCAGCGGGAGCCGAATGTCGGTCGGTTGTAGAAATTCTGGGATTCCAGAATCAGGGGGCCGACAGGAATGAGCGCCGCCCAAAGCCAGACCAGTCGCTGGGTATCCAGCGCCTCGTCGGTAAGCGAGGGCAGACCGATCCATGCGACCACTTGCGGATTCAGGCGCAGGTAGTAGGCGATCCAGAAACTGGCGGCAAACAGACAGGCATCCGCCAACTGCTGAATCTGGGTCCGAATCTGACGATCGCGTCGCAGCATGGTGTAATTTTTTAGCGGCTCAATGTCCGTTCGGGGCGAATTGATATTCCGGCACCGAATGGGCAATCAAGCTTTTGATCCGTTCAAAGGCCGCAGCTTCCTGACCCGGCGCGCAGACGGTAAAATAGGAGACGTAAGCCCAGCGCTGCAAGACGCCGGTGCGCAGCAGATCACGTCCCAGCCACCACATTCTCTGGTAATTATCGGGGGTTTGCTCGCCATCTGTAACGAACCAAAAAACATACAGCCCGCTCACTTGCCGCTTCTGACCCTCGGCGGTCTGGAAAGAATTGCCGAGGACCCATTTGGCAGCCGGCATCTGATAACCAGGTTCTCCGGCAATCGGGATGCTTACCACGGACTTGTCATTGATCGCCCAGCCCTGGCCCGGCAGGCAATAATCCGGTTTATGAATACTGGTCCGGTCGGCACCCATTAAAATAATGGTGTTCTGAACAAAAAAACCATCCGGTGCGGTATAGATGCGCTCAGCATAACTGGTGTCCGGCGGCAGAAAATCCAAAACGACCTTCGGCTCCGGCACGTTCGTTGAGTTGAAATCCAAAACCCGCTCCGGCAGGCTGATTTTCATGTTCACACTGCCGGGTACCGCCTCAGCTTTGATACCCGGCCGGCCTAATTGCTGATGCTGCCGCAGCCAGTTCAAGGCACCCGCTGTTCCGGCAATTAAGATCAGCCCGACCGAAAGGATGATCCATTGATTTTGCTTCATGCGGGCTCCTGGGAAACGGATTTGTTTTTAGCCTCGCGATTTTCCAGCCAGCGCCCGACCCAGAGCAGGCCGATCATGCCCGGAACGTAGGGCAGCAGGCTGATGATGCCAAAGGGGCCGCCCTCATGAACGTAATTACCCCACTCCTGCCCGCCCATTTCCGCCGCGAAAATGATGGCCAGCAGACGCAGCATATTTCCCAGCACGGCCAGCGGAGCCGCAAAAGTCATCAGGATAATCCGGTTCGCTGGCGAGCGGAGGAGCCCAAACGCCACGACGGTCGCCAACAGAAAAACGGCGATCAAACTTCTCATCCCGCCGCATGCCGCCGCGACATCGTAACCGTAAGCCCCCGAGGGATCCGTCAACTGCGTGCCCTGTCGAAGCACGCCGATGCCAACCAGATGCGATACCATTTCCACCAGCCACGTCACCAGCAGCCGTAGCGGGAACAGAATAAAATTGAGTTGTGCCGCCATCGGGATGGAAAACACAAAGAGAAAATAGGGATAAATGCTGTGCCTCAGCCAGGCGCGTCCCCAGGCCAGACCCGTCAACGCGTAAATGCCCGCGAATAGCGCGAGGATGGAAAGAATCGGTTGTTGGACCAGGAAACCACATAAATGCAGCGCCAGCGCCGCCGCCAGCAACAGCAGCCCCGGCCACCAGGCTTGCAGCGGCAAGGCAAGCAGTTCCTTTCGCTTCCACCAGAACAGGCCGACAACCAGAAAAGGAATCAGTTCGCCATAGCTGCTGTCATTGTTTTCGCCGCCCACGGTGTAGAGGTAGTGGAGCCAGGCAAACAGCGATGGCGTGTGGACGTAGCTGAAGATGGAATTGCCCCAAAATTGAAACAGCAGCACCCAGGCGGCGAACAGCGTGAAGAACAACGCCTTATTCGGCAGGCGTTGCCAACAATACACCGTGTCTTTCCACCAGTCCGGGGACACCACCTTGGTAGGTTTTTCGTTCATGCTTGCGTAATGCCAGCCTTCAGATAGCAAAACGGCCTGATTTGCTCAAACAAATTCGCGGCCGGTCAAGAAGGTCCGGCAGTTATTCGAGCGGGTATTTTTTCAGGCCGGAAAGCTGGCCGGCGATTTTCCACAAGAACAACGGATTATTTTTCAAATAACGTTTTCCCAGCCGGCGCGGCTCGCAGAGCATCCGGAATAACCACTCCAACCCGCTGCGCTGCATCCAGCGCGGTGCCTGCTGCACGCGACCGGCATGAAAATCAAATGCCGCGCCGACGCCAACCATGAGCGATACTTCCAACTTTGGCAGATATTCCATCATGAATTTTTCCTGTTTGGGTGTGCTCAATCCGACCCATAGGATGTCCGGCTTTGCAGTGCGGATAATTTCCTGCAACTCCTTAACCTCCAACGTATTCAACGGTCGAAACGGCGGCGTGTAACACCCGGCAATCTGCAGTTTCGGAAAACGCGCCGACAGTTTATCGCGCAATTCCCCGGCCACACCCTCCGCGCCGCCAAAAAAAAAGTGACGGCAGGGATTGTTTTCGCTCCAGGCACAGACGTCGAGCATCAGATCCGGCCCGTAAACGCGACGCATTTCGGCATGGCCGTTGATTTTCCCCATCCAGACCATCGGCATCCCGTCGGGCGTGCAGAGAAAGGCGCGGTTCAAAATCCGCCGGAAATTTTCATCCGCTTGCGCCTCAATGACGCCATGCACTCCGGTCACGCAAATATAGCCCTTGCGACGCGTGCGCACCGCCCCGGCGATGGCCGCCAGGGCGGACGGCAGGTTCAAAACACTGATGCCGACGCCAAGGACGTTGACGCGCTGGATTTCCATAAAAGTGGCGTAAAGCATATCCGGCGAAGCACAAAACGCCAGCCAAGTCCGGCGGCAACGCGTGAAAAAACTTTCTTCACCCGTCCCTTTCGACCAGATTCATCGTGAAGCCAGCATGAAGCTACTTGTATTCGCCCACACGCCGCCGCCACACCACGGCCAGAGCTACATGGTCAAGCTCCTGCTTGACGGCTACGGCGGCGACTGCCGCCGGCAACCGGAAAAATCACCCGTCGGCTACGGCATCGAGTGCTACCATGTCAACGCGCGCTTTTCCAAAACCCTCGAGGATGTTGGTGAATTCCAGGGCGGGAAAATTTTTCTCATCTTCTGGTTTTGTTTGAAGGCGCTTTGGTGCCGGTTCCGTCATGGCGTGACGAGTTTTTATTATGTGCCCACGCCCGGCAAGGCCGTCGCGCTCTACCGGGACTGGCTGGTCATGCTGCTGTGCCGCCCGTTTTTCAAAAATATTATCCTGCATTGGGAAGCCGCCGGCCTCGGCAAGTGGCTGGAAACTTCCGCCCAAATCCGTTCCCGGGCCATCACCTATCGGCTGTTCAAACCGGTGGACTTGAGCATCGTGCTGTCGAATTACAACCTGGCGGACGCGGAAAAATTTTTATCCCGCCACATCCGCGTCGTTAACAACGGCATCCCGGATCCCTGCCCGGATTTTGCGAAGTCCATCTTGCCCCGGAGCCGGGCACGCCTGGCCGCCCGTATCAAAATGGCCGCCGGCGAGACGCTGAGTCTCGGAGAAGTGGTGGAAGCCGGCCCCGATCCGGAAACCATCAAAGTTCTGTTTCTTGCCAATGGGCTGCGGGAAAAGGGGCTTTTCGCCGCCATGCGCGCCGTCGTGACCGTCAACCGGAGATTGGCGGAGCGCGGGCGGAAAGTGCGGATGAAGCTGGTGTTTGCCGGCAATTTCATGACTTCCGAAGAGCGGGAGGAATTCGAACGGCTGCACAAGGAACCCGAATTTGCCGACGCCGTGGACCACCTCGGCTTTATTTCCGGCGGCGAAAAAATCCGCGTACTGCGGGAAGCGGACCTGTTCTGCTTTCCCACGCTTTACCTCGGCGAAAACCAGCCGGTCTGCCTCATCGAAGCCATGGCGTTCGGACTGCCCATCGTCACCACGCGCTGGCGATCGCTGCCCGAAATGCTCCCGCAGAACTACCCCGGCCTCGTCAACGGACACGATCCCGAAGAAATCGCCGACGCCCTGCTGAAAATTGCCGTACTCGATACCAGCGAAGGCCTCCGGGAAACTTTTATCAGACACTTTTCGCTCGAACAGTATCTCTCCGGCATGGCTGCGGCCATCCGCAGTCTGGAAGAAACGTAAAGCGTTGCGAAGTCCCGCGCTGCGGCTATGCTGGTTTCGTTGAAAATCGGCCTGCTCCAACTTAATTCGACCATTGGCGATTTCACGGCGAACCGCCGGAAACTGCAGGAAGGTTATCATCAGGCCGTGGCGCAAGGCGCGGAATTCATCCTCGCGCCGGAACTATTTCTCTGCGGTTACCCGCCGCGCGATCTGCTTTTACGATCCGATTTTATTGACACCAATCTTGCCGCGCTTGCGGAAACCGCAAAGATCATCGGGACTATTCCGCTCTGTGTCGGTTACGTCGACCGAAATCCCGAAAGGCCCGGCCGCGCGCTGAAAAATTCCGCGGCCGTCCTGCAGAATGGAGAAATCATCTGGCGCATGCACAAAACTTTACTGCCGACTTACGACGTTTTTGATGAAGACCGCTATTTCGAACCGGCAAAAAAAATCGAGCCATTCCTCTTTAACGGGCGCAAACTCGGCATCACCATCTGCGAGGACATCTGGAACGACGAGGATTTCTGGCCGGAACGGAGATATCGTCAAGATCCGGTGCGCGAATTGATTTTGCAAGGCGCGGAGATCATCCTGAACATTTCCGCATCGCCATGGTGTGACGGCAAGGAGAGCACGCGGCTGGCCATGCTTCAGCGGGTCGCCCGGGACGAAAAAATCCCGCTTGCCCAGGTCAACGCCATCGGGGCGAATGATGAATTGATTTTCGACGGCCACAGCGTCGCGCTGGATGCCGGTGGTGAGATCATTGCACGGGGCAAAGGATTCGCGGAGGAGATTCTGGTGGCGGATTTGTCGCCCGAAGTCAGCACTCACAAGTCAGTAGTCAGCAGCGGATTTCCTTCGCGTGAGTCGCAGATTTTTTCCGCGTTGTCACTCGGCATCCACGACTATGTGCGCAAGTGTGGGTTCAAATCCGTGATTCTCGGTTTGTCCGGCGGCATTGATTCGGCGCTGGTCGCGGTGCTGGCCGCTGACGCGCTGGGCGCGGAAAAAGTCATGGGGGTGGCGATGCCGGCGCGATATTCCAGTGCGGGCAGTTTGCAGGACGCCGAGGCGCTCGCGAAAAATATCGGCATCCGTTATGAGGTCTTACCCATCGAGCCGCCGTTTCTGGCGGTGGAGAAGCAATTGGCAAAAATTTTCGCCGGCTCCAAACCGAACGAGGCCGAGGAAAACGTCCAGTCACGGTTGCGCGGCGTGACGCTGATGGCGCTCTCAAACAAGTTCGGCGCGCTGGTGTTGACGACGGGCAACAAATCGGAGATGGCCGTCGGCTACTGCACCCTTTATGGGGACATGGATGGCGCGCTGGCGCCCATCGCCGACGTGCTCAAGACGGACGTCTACCGGCTTGCGCGCTGGGTGAACCGTGGGCGAACCATCATCCCCGAAAATTCCATAGCCAAACCGCCGAGCGCGGAGCTGCGGCCCGACCAGACGGATCAGGATTCGCTGCCGCCCTACGAAATTCTGGATGCCATTCTGGAAGCTTACGTCGTGAAAAATATGGGCCAAGATGAAATCATCCGTAATGGTTTCCCGGCGGCGATCGTCAACGATGTGGTAAACAAGATCAATTTCAGCGAATACAAGCGGCGGCAGGCCGCGCCCGCCTTGAAGATTTCACCGCGCGCCTTCGGCATGGGGCGACGGATTCCGATTGCGCAGCGTTTCCGGAGCCAGCAATAATTCTGCAGCGAACATCATGAAATTTTCCATCATCACGCCTAGTTTCCGCAGTTCCAACTGGCTTAAGCTATGCATTGCGTCTGTGGCCGACCAGCGGGGCGTGGAGTACGAGCATCTGGTGCAGGATTCCTGCTCCGATGACGGCACGCAAGACTGGCTGCCGCAGGACCGGCGCGTGCAGGCGTTTATTGAGAAGGATGGCGGCATGTATGACGCGGTTAACCGTGGCTACCGGCGTGCAACCGGCGACATCCTGGCCTATTTGAATTGCGACGAACAATACCTGCCCGGTGCGCTCCAGACCGTCCGTGACTTTTTCAGCGCCAATCCCGAAGTGGAAGTCGCGCTAGCCGGCACCATTGTCACCGACGGCGACGGGAAATACCTGTGCCACCGGCATTCGCTGGTGCCCCACCCGCAGCATATCTGGTATCGCTTTCCGGTGCTCACCAGTTCCGTTTTCATCCGCCGCAAAGTCATTCACGAACGCGGCCTTTTCTTCGACACCAGATGGCGTGACCTTGGCGATTTTCATTGGGTGCTCTCGCTCATGAAAAATGAAGTGCCGATGAAAGTGTGCGACCCGTTCACGTCGGTCTTCGCCGATACCGGCGAGAATATGAATTTAAAACCGAACGCCATCCGCGAAAAGGCCGAGACCGCGGCCTTGACGCCGGGCTGGGTGCAACGGTTGAAACCCGTGTGGGTGGTGCAGCATCGCCTGCGCCGTCTTGCTGCCGGGCATTTTTCCCTGAAGCCGACGGGCTATTCCATTTACACGAAGCAAAGCCCCGAAAAGCGCGTGACCATTGATGTGACCAAGCCGACCGCCGTCTGGTGGAACCGGCTTTAAACCGCGTGGATCCAGATTTGATTTGTCGGTAAAGGGGTCTTTGGTAATCATGCCGAACCGTATGCGCCTCCTCAAAGTTTTTGTCACTGGCTGCTTTGACATGCTGCACAGCGGCCACGTTTGTTTTTTAAAAACCGCGGCGAACCACGGCGACCTTCATGTCTGCATCGGCGCGGACCAAACCGTCAAGGATTTGAAGGGACGATTTCCGGTTAACACCCAGCACGAACGCAAATATATGCTGGAAGCGCTGAAGTGTGTGAAAGCCTGTCACATCGGCAGCGGTTCGGGCCATCTCGATTTTCTGGCGGAATTGAAACGCGTCTCCCCGGCTATTTTCGTCGTGAACGAAGACGGCAATTCCCCCGCCAAAGCAAAGTTGTGCCGGGAACTGGGCATTAAATATATCGTACTGAAACGGATACCGCACGCCAATCTGCCGGCGCGTTCCACGACCAGCCTGCGCAAGGAATGTCTCATCCCCTACCGACTCGACCTGGCCGGCGGCTGGTTGGATCAGCCGTCCGTTTCCAAATTCGGCGCCGGGCCGGTGCTGACCATCTCGCTGGAACCAACGATGGAGTTTAACGAGCGCAGTGGTCTGGCCACCAGTTCCCGCAAGCGGGCCATTGATCTGTGGCAGACCGACCTGCCGGGCGGCGACCGGGAGAAATTGGCAAAATTACTTTTTTCCTATGAGAACCCGCCCGGCACCACGGAGTTTTCCGGTTCGCAGGATCCCATCGGCATTGTTTTTCCGGGACTGAACCGGCTGGATTATCGCGGCGGCTTCTGGCCGGAAAAAATCACCACCGTGAACGACCCCGAGATTCTCCGCTGGCTGGAAAAACATCTGTATTTCGTCACACTGGGCCCGCGCCATTCCAGTTTCCGCGTTCGCACCGGTGCGCGCGTCACGCCAGCGAACGTGCGCGGTCTGGCGCTGGCCGCCGACCGCTGCTGGCAAGCCGCATTGAAAATGGATCTGAAGGAATTTGGCGGGCAGTTCCGCAATTCTTTTGAAGCGCAAGTCCGCTTGTTTCCCAGGATGATGACGCCGGATGTGCGCGTTGCCATCAAGCAATACGCCGGTCAAGCCCTCGGCTGGAAATTGTCGGGCGCCGGCGGCGGCGGCTATCTGGTGCTGTTCAGCGAACAGGTTATTCCCGGGGCGATCCAAATCAAGATCCGCAGCTTGGTACGGTGACCTTCCTTTCGTCCTGAAATTTGGTTTGCCACTATGCCGCGCGTCGGGCAGATTTTTCGTCTGCATGAAAAATAAAATTTTAGTCGCCGGCGCGGGCGGCTTCATCGGCGGCCATCTGGTTGCCGAACTGATTCGAAAAGGGCATACCGACATACGGGCCGTGGATATTAAGCCATTCGGCGATTGGTATCAAAAGTTTCCGCAGGTTGAAAACCTTCAGCTGGACCTGCAACTCAAGGATGCCTGCGAAAAATCCGCCCGGGGCGCGCATACGATTTATAATCTCGCCGCCGACATGGGTGGCATGGGTTTCATTGAAAACAACAAGGCGCTCTGCATGTTAAGCGTCCTGATCAACACCCACCTGCTCATGGCCGCGCGCGCGGCGGGCGTGCAGCGTTTTTTCTACGCCTCATCGGCCTGCGTTTATGCCGGCGACAAGCAGACGGACCCGAACATCACCGGCCTGCGCGAAGCGGACGCTTATCCCGCGATGCCCGAGGATGGCTACGGCTGGGAAAAGTTATTCAGCGAACGGATGTGCCGCCATTTCACGGAAGATTTCAAACTCACCACCCGCATCGCCCGTTTTCACAATGTCTATGGCCCGAACGGCACATACGACGGCGGGCGCGAAAAAGCCCCGGCGGCGGTTTGTCGCAAGGTCATCGAGGCGAAATTAACCGGAAATCATGAGATTGAAATCTGGGGCGACGGCCATCAGACGCGCAGCTTCATGTATATTGACGACTGCATCAAGGGCATTGACCTGATCCTGCACAGCGACAAGGTGACGTTCCCGATCAACCTCGGCAGCTCGGAAAAGGTTTCCATCAACCAACTCGTGGACATCGTCGAGGACATCGCGGGCATCAAGCTCAAACGCCGTTACAAGCTGGATGCACCCAAGGGTGTCAACGGCCGCAATAGCGAGAATTCACTCATCAAAAAGACGCTCGGGTGGGAGCCGGATCTCCCGTTGCGCAAAGGCATGGAAAAAACCTACGCCTGGATTCTCGCCGAGATGACCAAGGGAAAGTAAATGGTTCAGCACCTTCGGGGCTGAAAAGGCGAATTCTAAACCGCCTTATATTGTTTCACCGCCGCGACGCAGCGGCCGCAAATGGTCGGGTGCTCGGTGTTCTGGCCTATGTCCGTTTCCCAATGCCAGCAGCGCTCGCATTTCTGGCCGTCGGCTTTGGAAACAACAATTGAATCAGCTTCGCCAACCGCAATTTTCAATGCGGATACATTGACGAGTTCACGGAGCAATTCCGAATCAGGCAATTGCCACTGAACTTGCGGAACAACAAATTCGATTTTTGCGTCCAGAGCTTTACCGATGGTTTTGGCTTGGCGCGCTTTTTCCAATTCAGGGAGAATTTTTTCACGCCACTGTTTGAGCCATACCCATTTTCCAATTTCATCAGGGTCTAGCGTCAGAGTGCATTGCTTGAATCCACTTTCATGAACGGAGCCGGTCGGTTTGTGGGGAATAAATTCCCACGCTTCGTCCGCTGTGAATGCCAGGATCGGCGCGAGCATCTGGCTCAGGCCGTTCACCAGCCGGTGCAGCGCGGTCTGCGTGGAGCGGCGGCGTGGCGAATTCGCGGCGTCGGTGTAGAGCCGGTC
>CAIJNQ010000222.1 GCA_903822015.1 uncultured Verrucomicrobia subdivision 3 bacterium
CGCCGGAGAGCGTGCCGCTCTCGCGGTCGAGCGTGAGATAGCCGAGGCCGACGTTTTTCAGGAAGCCCAGCCGCGCGCGGATTTCCTTCACGATTTCAGCGGCGATTTTCTGCTCGAATTCGGTCAGCGGGAGCGCGGTGAAAAATTCATCCGCCTTTTCCACGGACAGTCCGCAGACGTCCATGATGGACAGGCCGGGAATCCTGAGGGTTTTGAGTTTTGAATTTTTAGATTTCAGCCGGGAGACAAATTGTTCGCCGCCCAGCGTGACCGCGAGGATTTCCGGCTTGAGCCGCCGGCCCTTGCAGACGTCGCAGAACTGCGGGGTCATGTAGGCCTTCAGCCGGTTGCGCATGAACTCGCTTTCGCTGTCGGTGGCGAGGCGTTCGAGGTTCACCAGCACGCCCTCGAACGGCCGGTCAATGCTGCTGACCTTGCCCGCGCGCCAGAATTTGAATTGCACGTTGTCTTCGCCGGAGCCGTGCAGCAGGACGGTTTTGAAGTTTTCCGGCAAATCCTTCCATGGCGTTTCCAGCGCCACGTTGAAATGGCCGGCGACGCTGCGCAGCATCGCCTTGTAATAAATGTTCATCCGCTTGCCCGCGCGCCGCCATGGCTGGATGGCGCTTTCGAGCGGCTCGTCAAAGTTCGGCACGACGAGGGCCTCGTCGAAAACCATCTTCTGGCCGAGGCCGTGGCAGGCCGGGCAGGCGCCGGCGGGCGCATTGAAGGAAAAATGTTTTGGCGTGGGCGGGTCATAGCTTTTGCCGGTCGCGGGCGAACACATCTTGTTCGAATGCAGCGTCTCAATCCATTCGTCCGTGGTCCGTGGTCCGTGGTCCGTGGTTTTTGCAACAGACGACTGACTGCTGACTACTGACTTATCCGGCAATTGATGCAGGGTGAACATCACGCCTTCGCCGAGCCGGAGCGCGGTCTGGACCGAATCGCCCAGGCGGACGCGGATTTTGTCGTCGATCACCAGGCGGTCAACGACGGCCTCGATATTGTGGAATTTCTTTTTATCGAGCTTGATGCGGGCGAGGTTTTCGCCCAGCTCGGCGATCTCGCCGTCCACGCGGACGCGGACGAACCCCTCGCGGGCGAGCCGCTCGAAGACGTCGCGGAACTCGCCTTTCTGGCGGCGGACGACGGGCGCCAGGAGCATGACCCGGGTTTTCGGCGGCAGGGCGAGGATTTTGTCGACGATGTCGCTGGTGCTCTGCGTGGAAATGGGCACGCCGGTTTCCGGGCAATGCGCGTGGCCGATGTGCGCATAGAGCAGGCGCAGGTAATCGTAAATCTCCGTCGTCGTGGCGATGATCGAGCGCGGGCTGCTGCCGGAGCTGCGCTGCTCGATGGCGATGGCGGGGGACAGACCCTCGATGAAATCCACGTCGGGCTTCTGCAGCTGGTCGAGGAACTGGCGCGCATAGGCGGAAAGGCTTTCGACGTATTTGCGCTGGCCTTCGGCATAAATGGTGTCGAAGGCGAGCGACGATTTGCCGCTGCCGCTCAGGCCGGTGACGACCACCAGCCGGTCGCGCGGAATGGAGAGCGTCAGGTTCTTGAGGTTATGCTCCCGCGCGCCGCCGATCTTGATGAACTCTTTACTCATGCTGCGAATTTCCCGTGATGCCGGAAGATGGAACCTAAGCCACGCCGCGCAAAAAGCAAAGCGAGAGTTGCGCGGAACTTTTTTTTGAGGAGCGCAGGCGTTACCCGGCCGGGATAAAAATGGCGCCCCGGCGTTGTGCTTTGAGGAAGGGCGGCGGCGTGCATGTTTAGAAAACGGACCGTCATTTTTGCCCAACTTGCGTAAGTGGTTGATAGAGCATCCAAAATCCGACCGTTTCGCGACCAAAAACAGGCCGAAAAATTTTGGTCCCGTTTTAGCAGGATGCCGGAAAATTAAAGGTGAGTGACGAATGGCGAGTGGCGAGTGACGAGTGACGGCGCCCAAGGGACTGGGCGCCCTACCTTGAACGGCCCGGCGGAAATTGAACAACAAAGTAACCAAGGCGCGAAGGGCAGGCCGGGGAAGGGGAGCGGACCATTTTTCCCGATGATCAATCCGGTGGTAAGCTTCGAACGGAACCGGAAACCTGAATTTTCTGCCAGCCGCAGTGCGAGGGAACGAGTGTTCCGCCGAAAACCGGAGGGCAGTTGAAATGGGCGGATGATACTTTTTGATACCTTTTGATACTTTTTGCGCCTTTTTGATACCCCGTTTTGAAAATGGCAAAAATTGACAAAAGGTATCACG
>CAIJNQ010000223.1 GCA_903822015.1 uncultured Verrucomicrobia subdivision 3 bacterium
ACGATCACGGACCAGAAGTCCTTCACCGGCACGTTGGGTGGCAGATGCATCTTGTAGGATTTTCCGCCGTCAAAGGGATTGCCCTCCGAGTCCTGCACGGACCAGGGATATTGCGAACCTTTGCCAACCATCTTCATCTCCATCGCCGGCGTCACGCCGGTGGCGAAGTAATAATAGAAGATGTACCCGTCCATGTTCATCACGCCGGGTGAAGTCTCGAACTTATAGCCGCCGAAAAACGGTAGCCGCCAGGTGCTGTTCGGGAAATAATAGGCATCCTTGCCGCGGATCTTGAAGGCGATAGTGCGCGCGGTCACGGCGCCAATGGTGGCGGCGTCGGTCAGAATGGCCTTCATGCGCGCATCAGGATTGAACGGCTTGCCCTGCTCAATCCCGATGGAGGCGAAGAGACCAAGCGTGGTCGGGTCACTGCCTTTGGATGGTTCTTCCTGGATGACTTTGTTCAACAGCTCCCAGAACTGATAATCACCAGGGGCGACATAGTTGGCCGGCACACCCGAGCCGTTGACGAAACTCATCGCGGGCGGGTTGGCGGCATCCGCCAGGGAATAGACCTTGAAATGCGCCTTCACCGATTCCACGCCCGGCTTGGTAGAACCGTCAACTACGAAGGCGCGAAACACGAGCCAACTGCCGTAGGTGCTTGGCTTCACGACGAAGTAACCCTCGGGGATCTCACCTTTGTAATCGGGTGGCAGAAGCAAATATTTACCGCCTTTCCCATGGTCTTCGCCAGTAATGCCGATGTCGGCCACCCAGCGATACCAGAAATCGTCAACCAAGCCCAAAACCATTGGCGGCACTTCCACGACCAGCGGTCCCTTGTGCGTGTCGGCCCAGACGAAGTTGTAAATGGTGTTGTCGTTCGCCGTCAGTTCCACCGTGCGGGCATCCACCAGATTTTCCCAGATCACATCCGTCTGGTTGTCGGGTCCATTCTTGCGGATGGAATCGCGCATCCCGGCCTGGTTCACGATGGGGATGGCCATGAGATACGCCTGCAACGCGCGCGAACGGTCCAAGTTGTCGTAAATCTTTTCCACGGTGCCGGCCGACGGATAGCCGTAGTGCAGGTTCAGGGTGCCGAGAGAGCTTTCAATCTTGTCCGGCACCGCCACGCCCGGCGCGATCGGCGTGGAATACTTGTATTGGGCGGTGTCTTTGGTGCAGCACGGGGTGCTGGTCGAACAGCCGGTCAAGGCCATCGTTACAGTCAGCAGCGAACTGCCGAGGACGGTCGTGAGGAGTTTGGTTTTCATGTTCGTCGATGATGTATCGTTCGGGTTAAATCCATCCAAAATTAAATGCTAATAATGCCGTAAATTGTTGTCAGCTATTTTATGTCCGCTATTTTTTTACTACGTCCTTGCGCCGGCTTTGGATGAACGCCCGAACAGGTTCGGCCCGTTCCTTGGGTTTTCTCCGCGGCCGGGTGAACGCCGGGAAGGGAACATCGCGTACGTTAAAAATAACCGGAATCGTGAAGGAATACGGATATGACCTTGATCTTCAGCTTTGTTGCCCTGTTGTTTGCATATGCCCTTTTTTCCGGCCGGCTGGAACGGTCGGTGTTGACGGCGCCGATCCTCTTCACGGCGGCGGGCGTGGCGCTGAGTGAATTCGCCTCGGGGTTGCTGCACCAGCCGGCCGGCATGCAGGAGCTGGTGCGGGCGGCGTTTCTGCGCGCGGCCGAGGTGGGGCTGGTGATGTTGCTGTTCACCGATGCCAGCCGCACGGAGTTTCAAGTGTTGAAAAGCATCCGGGATTTGCCGGTCCGCCTCTTGAGCGCGGGCATGCTGCTCACCATCCTGCTGGGCGCGCTCGTGGCCCTGGCGGTCTTTCCATCGTTGACCATCTGGGAGGCAGGTATCTTGTCGGCCGTGCTCGCGCCGACGGACGCCGGGCTTGGCCAAATCATCGTGAACAGCCCCCGCGTGCCGCTGCGCATCCGCCAGGCGCTGAACGTGGAGGCCGGGCTGAACGACGGTTTGTCTGTGCCGTTTCTCCTCTTCTTTTTTGCGCTGGCGGCGCACGGGGCAGGGGGCGGTGACGCGAGCCTGACGCGGTTCATTGTGGAGCAGCTGATCTACGGCGCGCTGGTCGGCGGCGGCATCGGCCTGGCCGGCGGCTGGCTGCTGGGCTGGGCCCGGCGTCGCGATTTGATGACGGAAACGCTGGAGCCGCTGGGCGTGGTGGCACTGCCCCTCATGTGCCTGGTGGCGGCCGAGGCGGTGGACGCAAGCATGTTCATCGCCGCTTTCGCCGCGGGACTGACGGTGCAGGCGGGCTTCAAGGAGGCGGGCAAACACAGCGTCGAGTTCGCTGAGGAATGGGGCCAGCTGCTGAACCTTTCCGTCTTTTTTCTGTTCGGCATGCTCGTCGCCCGCGACTGGACGTTATTCGACCGCTGGCATTGGATTTACGCCGGCTTGAGCCTGACGGTGGTGCGGATCCTGCCGGTGGCGATTTCGCTGATCGGCACGCGGTTGAGCCGGGCGACCATTTTGTTCATGGGCTGGTTCGGCCCGCGCGGACTGGCGTCCATCGTTCTCGGCCTGGTTTATCTGGAGCAGGAAACGCATCTGCCCGGTGAAATGACCATCCGGCTGACCGTGATGGCGACGGTCTTCTTAAGCATCTTCGCCCACGGCCTGAGCGCGCTGCCCGGCATCAGTCTTTACGCAAATAAAATTGCCCGGTTGCCCGCCGGCGCGCCGGAGCATGCCGCGGCCACGGCAAAACCTCCGGGTGGAAATCAACATTGCCATTAAGCGTTTCCTGGGTTTGGCGCGAAAATAAAAGTGACGGGTCCCAATTGTTTTCTTATTAAAACCACTTTTTCTTTTTGAAATAGAGATACGTCGCCAACGTGGACGCTACCATGAGGACGGCGGCGGCGGGATAGGCGTGCGGATGTTCCAGTTCCGGCATGTCCTTGAAATTCATTCCATACCAGGTGCCGATCATCATCAATGGCGTGGTGATGACCGTGATAAGCGTTAGCAGCTTGACGACCTCGCCGGTCTGGTTGGACGACATGTTCAGATACACCTGCAATATGCCGGTGAGCGAATCGGTGTAGCCTTGCGCGATTTCGCCGATGTGGAACAGCGCGTCATACACATCGCGGAAATATGGGACCATCTTCGGGCGAATGAGGTTAAATTCGCCCCGGGCAAACCGCGACAGGACTTCGCGTTGCGGCCCGATGATCTGGCGCAGGTGCAGCACCTCTTTTTTGATCTGGAGAATCTTGTTGAGCGTATGCTGGTTCGGATGCTGCAACGCCATCTGTTCCAGCTCGCCGATCTCCATGGAAAGTTCGTCCATCGCGGGCTTGTAATTATCCACGAGCGCATCGAGCAGCGAATGCGCGACGCGGTCCGGTGCGCGGGCAATTTGTCCCATCGTGCCTTTCAACGCGCGCTCTTCGGTTTGTGTCACGCTGCGCAGGGCCTTTTCGTGATAGGTGACGAGAAAGTTGTTGCCGAGGAAAAAATCCAATTCACTCGTGGCGAAACAGCCGTCCTGCCGGCTGTAATCCACCGCATGGATTACCATGAAGAGATACGGTGCAAAATGATCGTCCTCCTTCGGTGTGTATTCCTCCACCTTGGGCGACTGGCTGACGGCGACACAATCCTCAATCGATAAAGGGTGAAAATGAAAAACGCTTTCCAAAATCGTATAAATCTCCTCCTTGGTCGGTGCTTCGAGGTCTATCCAGAGGAAAAGATTCGTGTCTGCCAGGAGCGTCGGCATCAGGAACACATCAATGTTCCGGCTGTGCAAGCTCCCTTTGGTGGTGAATGCGAGTGATCGGATCATGCGTCAAGTGTTCGCAGCATAGTTTCGGTTCGCGGCGCCTGGCAAGCCTGTTCGCCGCCGGCTCGGTGGTGGCCGCTGCCGCGAAAGATTCCTCAGCTGTCGGTCCGCCTACGGATCATGTCCTTCGCCTGGCGCCGGCGGCACTTTCTCATACTGCGCCTTGTACAGCTGGACGTGCCGGTCCTGAAACTCCTGCGCGAGCGTCATAAGCATGCCGGTGGACCACGCAAACGCCAGCAGCCCGGCCGTGGCGAGCATGCCTTCCAGCAGCCGCCAGTGCAGCGGCAGATTGAAGTTGCTGCCGACGGTCGTGTATTCATTCAGCGAAAAATAATAGGCCACGCTTTGATTCGGGAACGCACCTTTCCAAATGAAGAACAAAGCCCAGACCAATACCTCGATCAGATGCACCAGCAGAATCATCCAGCTGGCCAGGATGATCGGGAACAGGTTCACCACAATGCGCGTTTTCTTTCCGATCCGGTTTTTCACTAAAAGATTCACCCGGAGCACCGCCAGCATGCCGAAGCCGTGCATCGTCAGGGTGATGGTCACCAGGATGGTGCCCCAGAATAATTCATCCAGCGAGGTGACGTATTGCAGTTCCGGCAACGAATTATTCATCGGGGTTGGTAAATTGGTTTGGTCGTACGCGCGCTTTAATTATCACCAAGTCAGGTTGAGTTGAAGCTGAAAAATCATGGCGCAGCCGGTGTTCGGGTTGTCCGCCGGATTGGCGATGAGTTGAAAGTCCGGCTGGATCGAAGCCACCGGGGTCATTTGTAAAAGGTAGGTTGTTTCAAAGCCATATTCGTTGGCGTGCGCGGCCGGTTCCATCACGGCCGATGGCTGGCTCCAGATGAAAGCCGCGCCGAAATAATCGTTGCTCAAACCGGGAAACAGGCCGGCATATTTGAGCGGAGCCTCCATGACGAAGCCGGTGGCAGTCTGGCATCGGGCCCCATCCAGCGTGACCTGCGTTCCGCCCACGCCAAACCGTCCGAACCATGCGAACGGCGAGTCCTTTCCCAACTGCTGGTCTAGGTTCAAACCCACGCCGGTCTGGGTCTGGCCGCCGACCGTGGCGACGAACGGTTGCAGCCGGTAGTTCCCGGGGCCGAGGCCGAACACGTCCTTCGGCGTCAGGCCAAACTCCAGCAGATAAGACCAGTTGCTGATTCCCAAAGCGGTGAAGGGCGAACTGCCGGGCGGCTGGTTGTTGGCGCCGGTGCCGAAAATCAGATACCAGTCGTCGGTCGGCTGCCACTGGATATTGACCCCGAGGTTGTTGATGGGTAGCGGGAGCACCATGCTATTCACCAGCGCGCTGTTCATGAACTGGCCCTGGCTATTGTTCGCGTAATTGTTCGCATCCAGATAACCCGTCTGGTTCACCAGTCCGCCCGCGACGACCAGTTGCCCGTGCCTGAACGATTGCTGCCACGCCAGCTCCGAAATCCAACCGCCGTTGGGGCCATACACGGTGGCGAGCGGATCGGTGATGCTGCCCAGGTTGCCCTGCGGGGTCTGCGTCCGGCTGGCGGGTGAAAGTCCCTGCTGGACGTTCATTGCGGTGGTGATCCATCCCGCGGTCCCGCCTTGTGACGCCTCGGCCACGGCCCATTTGCCGTTGAACGTGGCTGTGTAATATTGCAAGGCACTGGCACCGGCGGCCGTGCCGGTCAGGCTCGCCAGGGTGAGGCTCTGGTAGAAACTGTACCGCAGCCCGATGTTGGAAAGCCAGTATTTGGCGGCCTGGGGATAGCGGCTCAGCGGATCCTCCGGAAAAACCGCGCCGGACTGGACGGTGGTGTTTCCGTATTCGTCCATGCTGGCCAGGTACGGCATCAAGACCGGCGGTGTGGCCGGAAACCATTTCCAATCCCGGGGTTCCGACTTGCTGACGCCGATGCCCCGGGTCACCTCATCGGGCGCCGGCTCGCCTTTCGGCTCTGCTGGGATTTGCTTTCCCAGGCCGGCCGCCGCCGGCGGCTGCAACTCCCGGGCCACGGCATTGGTGGATACCGGATGCGCCTGACCCAGGAGGTCCATGAGGCGAAATTGGTCGGATGCGGAGTTGGTACTTAAACCGGTCGCGGCGCACAAAGGCAGGGTTGTGAAGGACGCCGCCAGCACCATTAACAGCTGACGGCATCTGAACACACGGGCGATTGAATTCCGGGTCGGCATCAGGCCGCGGCCGCTGATATTTTCAGGCTTGGTCACGGCCGGTGGTTTCGTCTATGAATTAACGGGCCGCTCCCGATATCGGAAGCGGCCCGCTTTGTTCGCAATCGAAAAGCCTTTACTCGGCCGCCTTGTTGTTGCGCGTCGCTTCTTCGAGTTTCTGGATGTCCGCCGGCGACAGTTGCGGGCGATCCACCTTGATGGTCAGCTTGTCAAACTTCGCGGTGAGCGCGAACGGCGGCTGGTAGTCCTCGTCGTTCACCCCCGTCAACGTGTCCGAGCCGATGTCGAAGCTCTCGTCCCATTGCAGGATCATGGGCATCGTGTGGTCCATGGTGATGGATTGGACTTCCTTGCCATCCACGATCAGCGTGCCCACGCCACCGCGACCCAGGCCGCTGAAGTTATTAAAGGCCAGCGTGCCGACTCCCAGGCCGTCATACTTGAAGTCGAACGCAATGGTGTGCTTGCCGGGCGTCAGCGCTTCCGGGGCTTCCCACTTGATTCGCTTCAGGTCAGCAAGGTTCCAGAGGAACACCGGCTTGCCCTTGAGCAGATAGAAGCCGTATCCCCCAAAGCGCCCGCCGGAAGTCACAATCATGCCCTCGGCGCCGCCCTCGGGAACTTCAATGTCCGCCGTGAACGTGTAGGAGGCATCCAGAATCATCGGCGAATCGCCCTGCGGCAAACCGGTCATCGGATGTGTGTAAACGAATTCCGAGCGACCGGCGGTGATGTTCGGACGCGGGGCCACGATGCGACCTGCCACCGAGGCGTCCATCGGGAAGACCTGATACTTCTTGCCTTCGGCGACGAACATCTGCCTCAGCTCTTTCACCTTGTCCGGATACTGGGTGGCGAGATCCTGGGACTGGCTGAAGTCCTTGTCCAGATTGTAGAGCTGGAAAACCTGGTTATTGAGCGGGTCGGGATTGGCGGGGCCGAAGGCCTCCCACGGCGCGCGGTTGACTTTGGTGCTCACCATCCAGCCGTTGTGATATAACGCATACTGGCCCATCATTTCGAAATATTGCGTCGTGTGACGTGACGGCGCGTTGGCGTTCGCCGCGTCAAACGTATAGGCAAAACTGGTGCCCTCGATGGGTGCCTGTTTGATGCCGTCCACCGTGTCCGGCGCCGGAATGCCGCTGACCTCCAGCAGGGTGGGCACCACGTCGATCACATGCATAAACTGTTGGCGCAGGGCTCCCTGATCCTTGATGTGGCCGGGCCACGAAATGCACATGCACTGGCGGATGCCGCCCAGCCGCGAGGCGTTCTGTTTGAACCAGGTGAAGGGCGTGTCAAACGCCCAGGACCAGCCGGCGGACATGTGATTGTAGGTCTGCTCCGTGCCCCAGACATCATACCATTTCATCTGCACATCCACCGGCATCATGTTGACCCCGTTGAAGAACGCGACCTCGTTCGGCGTGCCCATCGGCCCGCCCTCGGCGCTGGTGCCGTTGTCGCCGTTGATGTAGAGGATGAGTGTGTTGTCGAGTTTGCCCATGTCCTCGACGGCCTGGATGACACGGCCAATCTCGTGGTCGTTGTAAGCCTC
>CAIJNQ010000224.1 GCA_903822015.1 uncultured Verrucomicrobia subdivision 3 bacterium
ACGGTGGCGGAGGCGACGCCGTGCTGGCCGGCGCCGGTCTCGGCGATGATGCGGGTCTTGCCCATGCGCTTGGCGAGCAGGATTTGGCCGATGGCGTTGTTGATCTTGTGCGCGCCGGTGTGATTGAGGTCTTCGCGCTTGAGATAAATTTTCGCGCCGCCGAGTTCCTTGGTCAGGCGTTCGGCAAAATAAAGCGGCGACGGGCGACCGACAAATTCCGTGAGGTAATACGAAAGCTCTTTCTGAAATTCCGGGTCGTGCTGCGCGCGGAAATATTCCGCTTCCAATTCCTGAAGCGGGTGCATCAAGGTTTCCGGCACGTAACGTCCACCGAACGGACCAAAATGGCCGGTGGCGTCGGGCAAATTTTCTGCGGCAACTGAACTCATGCGGCAATTCTCGTGCAAAGGCGCAAGGCGCGCAAAGAATTTTATTCTGCCTGCGTCGCGAAGGTTCAAAGATCTGAGACCTTGAGTTTATCGGCGCAGTTGCCGCGACCGGTCGCGGCGTTGCCATAACGGGAGGGGTGGCCGGGCTTGGATTCATTGATGCCCGTGCCTTTGCTGCTGGTGCAAATGCGGTATCCCACGGGCTCTTCGTTTACCCCGAGTTGGATGGAGACCCGCGCGTTCGGCTGGCCGGGCTTGAGGTGAACGCTGTTGCGGTCGTAGCGCATCATGCAGGTATCGTCGCCGGAGCTTTCTCCTTGCTCCACGCCAACTAACTGGCTTTGGCCTTGAGCCGCTTCTCCACCCATGCTTTGGCGGTGCGCGATGAAAGCGGCCGTGGCCACGTCGCCATTTTCCCGCAAAATTTCAATGGGCACGCCCCGCCCTGAAAGTGATCCATCCTGCTCCAGACGGTATTCCTTGACGGTGTTACCTTCGATTTTCCAATAGGCATCATAATCCTCGTCGCCATGATGCCGAACCCCCAGGGCATGCATGAGTTCGTGCGCGAAACTGACGTCTGCGTAAGGCGTCCCATCAGGCGCAGCCGGACCCGTCACTGGCGCGTGGGGAACCAGAATCGCTTTCACGCTGCCGGGTGAAGCGGCACCTTGCGGATCGCAAGCCATGTAGTTGTTCGTATCGTTGTTGAACTTAATCAGGATCCCGTGCTGCGCAACCAGGTGCGGACCTTTGGTCCGGTTCTGGTTGATCAAATGAGTCTGCTCATCCATCTCACCCTGGTCCAAGCGGTGGATGATTATTTTGGATTCCTTCTCAAATTTCTTTAGCCCGCCATCCACGATGCCGGTGGTGTCGAGCACGAAGAGATCCTTCTTCATGGGGTCGCCTTCCACGTGCTGACCCTTCGCGTAAAATCCGCGATATTCCTCGTAGAGCGTCAACCCATCGCCCGTATGAGCGGGGACGGCCGGTATGTTGTCGAAATCCGAATCATCAGGCCCGGGGACCGCCTGTTGCTTTTTCCAAACGTCGGCGATCTTTGAATCTGCGGCGCGTTTGGGCAGACGCAGACCTTCCTCCGACGCGCCCTTGAGTTTGGCGACGAGCGGTGGACCGACTTCCATTATGGCCGTGACCTTCAAATCCGCCCAGCCGCCCCAATCAAACGGCACCACCGACACCGTGTCGGAGAAACCTTCCGACATCGCGCGCTCAACGCGCTGGGCGTCGGGGCTGAGGACGAACATGCCGCCTTGCGTGGTCAATTCCATATCCAGCCGGTTATCCTTTGCGTTGAGCGGATAATTCATGGTCACGCCCGGCTCGCGCGAGGTTTTTTCCAGTTCCCAAACAAAACCCTTCACTCTGGTGTTGGGTATTTTGCCGTCGGAACCAACCACGGTGGCTTTCAACTCCAGCGGCGCACCTGCTCCGCCTTCGCGCGTCGCCGAAGGCCGCCAATTCTGATACGCCGACGAGTCCTCAATTTCCAGCGCGAGCACCTGGCGATCCACCGGGAAGAGATGCACGGTGTATTGCCAGATGACCGGGAAATCGCCGGCACTGTCGCTGGCCGTCAATTCTGCGGTCCCCTCCAGATCGAACCCCTTGTCCGGATAAGGAAAATTCTGAATATTTTTGAGCACGTGCACCGTTTTCCCTTGCCGCGCGGGGTAGTCCTTCCCATCCACCGTGGTCACTGTGGTTTCTTCTGTTCTGCGACTATTTCGCAAGATGTATAGCGACCAGCCCTGCTCACCGTGAAATTCCAGTTTTGCCTCCACAGAGCCGTCCTGCGCGTCCACCGGCCCGCTCGTGGCATAACTGGTTTCCACCTTGGAGTGGGGGCTGGTTGCTTTCATGGTGGAACTCACGCCCAAGTTTGACGTCAACACTCTGCCGCTCCAGACCGCCGGCTCATTTTCAAATTGGTCGAGCAGAACCTCGGCCGAAAAACTCCCCGAGTAGCTCAACTCCACCGGCGTCGCGCCCACACTGACTTTATCATCCACGAGCTTTCCGGTCGCGGTGATCGTGCCGCGCCACGCTTTCACTTCCAGGAGGTCCGGCCGGGTGCCCTGCGCCAGTGACAAAAAAGGTAAACCGAGCAGGCACAGCAAACTCGCCAGTAGGTGCATTGAAGCCGCGTTGCGTTTCAGGAAAGCTGGCCGGCGGCTTGGTTTCATAGGCGGAGAGTCTATAGCTTCCGGAGGCAGGGCAAGCACGTTGTGCGCGACATCCGCAACTTTTAAAACCCGCGCTTTGGTTACACGGAGAACTATTCTGCTTCCGGGGAAGTGGTGGCGGCAGCGGGAAGATCCCAATCGGCAACCGCGCTCATGGTGGGATTTTCCAGCAAAGACGAACAAGGCGCAAAGGAATCGTTTTCCTTTGCGCCCGGATAAAAGAGCGAGCGATCAAAACCGCTTTGTCAGCGTGAGCGCGACGGTGTGGCCTTCCGCGCGATTCTCCACCATGAATTCGTAGAGGTAGCGGCACGAGACAAAGAGCATCGGCTTCGGAAACGCCACGTTGATTTCCGGGCCGACGGCGGCAACGCGGTCTTGCGGCATGACAAACGCGATCGGGCCGCTGTCGTCGGTGACCTTTTGCTGATAGTAACCCACCACGCCGACATCAATGACTTTTTGCAACGTCTTGCTCACGCCCCATTCCAGCGTGAAGGCCTGGCCGCGCGTGACGCGGGTGTCGCTTTGCCGAGTGTTGAATTCGTAGCGGGTCAGCGCGGATACGGCCCACGTCTTGGCCTCATCCACATACCAGGTCGCGCCGGCGGTCAGCATCGGCGTCCAAAAACCGAGGCCCGCGCGCGTGGTGGGCGGTGCGCTCGATTCGCCGGTGGGCATCCAGAGGCCGGCACCGACGGCGAAATCAAATTGTTTCACATGCCAGGACAGCGTGGATTCGGCAAATAAATCACCGATGCCAAACGTGCCGCTGTCGTAACCGCCGGCGCGGACGTTTTGATAAACCAGCGGGATCAACGCATCCACGCCGACATTGCCGCCCAGAAATTTCGATCCAGTGATGCAGATCACGCGCGGCACGTTGGCGTAGGTGAAGGCGTCGAAATTCGGCGGACCCGAACTGTCACCGCGACCGTTGTTCACGGAGGAAGCGGTGTAGGCCACGTTGTAGTCGCGAATATACCAACCGGGCGGCGGCAGCGACGCGGCTTTGATGCCTTCGACGCCGGGAACATAATGCGCCGTGGGTTGAGCCTCAAGCGAGGTCGCGCTGCCGGCCAGACCGACGACTAGAACGAAACGAGCGAAAGATAATTTCATTTTTTTAAGAGTTGTTTGGTTTCAGACATCCTGAATTTTTCCGTGCAGAAAACTTTCGAACGAGCTCAAGTCGAGCAGGCCGTGGCCGGAGAGATTGAAGAGCAGAACTTTTTTCTGTCCGGACTCGCGGCACTTCACGGCTTCATCCACCACGGCGGCGATGGCGTGGGACGATTCCGGCGCGGGCACAATGCCTTCTCTGCGGGCAAACAGGATCGCAGCCTCAAACACCTTCGTCTGGTGATACGCCTGGGCTTCGATGAGTCCGAGTTTGAGGGCGTGGCTGACCATTGGCGACATGCCGTGGTAACGCAGTCCGCCCGCATGGATGCTTGGCGGCATGAACTTGTGGCCAAGCGTATACATCTTCATCAGCGGCGTGGTTTCCGCCGTGTCACCAAAATCGTAGCGCAACTCGCCCTCGGTCAGCGATGGACAGGCCGACGGCTCGACGCCGACGATGCGGTATTTTTTCCCGTTCTTAATTTTTCCCCGGATGAAAGGGAACGCGAGCCCGGCGAAATTGCTCCCGCCGCCGCAGCAGCCGAAAATCATGTCCGGCTCCTCCCCGGCGATTTCCATCTGCTTGAGGCTTTCTTCGCCAATGACCGTTTGATGGTGGCAGACATGATTCAGCACGCTACCAAGGGAATATTTTGTGCCCGGTGTTTTGACCGTGTCCTCGATGGCTTCGCTGATGGCGATGCCGAGGCTGCCGGCGCAATGTGGATCTTCCGCGAGCAACTTGCGGCCATACTCGGTCAGGTTGCTCGGACTCGCATGAACGGTCGCGCCCCAGGTGTGCATGAGCATCC
>CAIJNQ010000225.1 GCA_903822015.1 uncultured Verrucomicrobia subdivision 3 bacterium
CCTTAGCCGGGATATGGTCCCGCCCAACGATGCGGATCCGATAGATCGTATTGGTGAGGCACCACAGGACGAACCGCAGCAGCGCGTCCGGGAGCAGAAACAAAACGTAAACCGCGCCGAGGAGCGTGAGCACGCCGCCCACGAGGAAGATGCCGCGGGGCGAGACGGCGAGCTGCTGCGCGAGCAGCCAGTGGGCGCCGGCGGCGATAAACACGCCGACAAACGAAAACCAGTTGGCCGTGGCCTGGACCTGGCCCCGGTTGTCGCGCGCCGGCCGATGCTGCAGCAGCGCGGCGACGGGCACGATGAAAAAGCCGCCGGCGAAACCGAGCAACGCCAGCAGCGCATAGGATTCCGTGACCGTGACGGAAGGAAGCGCGAGCCACGCGGAAAAAATCGAGAGCCCGAACGCGCCGAGCGGCACCAGGCCGTATTCAATCTTGCCGCCGGACAGATAACCCGCGGCCACGCTGCCGAGGCCGATGCCCAGCGCGAGCGCGACGTTCAGCAGGCCGATATGCGTCTCGGTGACGCGCAGGGTTTCCGAGCCGTAAAAAAACAGGTTCAGCAGCAGCAACATGCCGAGGAAGCTGAAATAGGTGTTGCCGCACAGCGCCAGCCAGAGCGGGCGGTCGCCGCGCATGGCCCGGACCTGCCGCCAGATTTCACCGGGAAAATTCGGGTTGAACCGCTTTTGCGGATTGGCCGCCGGAATCCGGGGGATGCCCAAACAGGTGAAAAAACCCACCACCGCGAGGGCCACGAGGACAACCCCGGACAGCCACTGGCGACCGCGGAAATGCTCCGACATCAGGGCGGCGGCGACGGTGCCGAGAATGATGGCCATGAAAGTGCCGAGCTCGAGGACGCCGTTGCCCCAGGAGAGCTTGCGCGCGGGCAATAATTCGGGCAGGGAACCATATTTAGCGGGCCCGAAAACCGCGCTGTGCGTGCCCATCAGAAACACGCCGGCCAGGAGCAGGTTTTTGTTCCAAGACCACAGCCCGGCGAAGACCAGCGACATGATGAGCAGCTCGAACACTTTCACGCCCAGCATGACTGAGCGCTTGCTGAAGCGGTCGGCGAGGAAACCGCCGGCCATGGAAAACAGAATGAACGGCAGCGCGAACAGGGCGGTGATGGATTCGCCGTAGCGGTTTTTTTCGGCAAGCGTCAAGCCCGCGCCGAAGAGCGCGACGAAGACGACGAGATTTTTCACCACGTTGTCGCTGAACGCGCCCTGGAACTGGGTGACGATGAGCGCCCAGAAGCCGCGCGGGCCGGGCGGCGGATTGCCGGCGGCGGGGGAGGCAGGGTCGTTGTTCACAGGACAACCCTAACCAATCGCATGGCAAAGTGTGAATTGAAAAACTTGCGGCCAACATCAATAAAACCCGGCGCCGCGTGCCAACCCGCCAAAAAAAACGTCCCGAATCAGGACAAAGACGTCCATTGCTGTCCATTTTTCAGCCACAACCAGATGGACACGGTCGAAAACAGGTCCAAATCCCCCATGGCATAACCGGTGCTGTCTAATGTCGGTATATTTTAAACTAATGACCAGAGTCAAAACCATACTCTATGCGGAAGATGATGCGGTGGTGTTGACCGCGTACCGGATGCGCCTGGAAAAGGCGGGGTATCACGTCATCGCCGCGAGCGACGGACTGGACGCGATGAGGAAGCTATCCACGCTGGTGCCGGACCTGATCATCCTGGATCTGATGCTGCCCAAGTTCAACGGCGAGGAAGTGCTGCAATTCACCCGCACCCAGTCCGGGCTGGCGCGCGTGCCCATCATCATCCTGTCCACCAACTCGGTGCGGGACGCCGCGCAGGAAAACCTGCTGGAACATGCCGGCAAACGGCTGATCAAGAGCCAATGCACGGCCGGCATGCTCCTGGACGCGGTGGAGGAAGTCCTGCAGCGATCCCCGGCGGAACCCATCCAGGAGCCGACCTTCCCCAGAACGTTCTTCTTTCCCGACAGCCGGCAACCGGTGGCGGTCTGATTTCCGACCGGTTGGCGGCGGGTAAATACGAGGAAGCCACCGGCCCGCTGATCTGCCGGGTTGCCGATTCCATTCACCCAGCGAATCATTCAGCGAGGCATTTCGAGCACGACGACTTCGCCCGACCGCCCGGCAGCGAGCCAGCGACCGTCGTCGGAAATGGCGACGCTGTTCACGTAAGCCGAACCGTCGCCAAAACGCAGCCGCCCGATTTCGCGGCCGGTGGCGACCTGCCAGAGGCTAACGGTCGTGTCCCCCGAGCTGGACGCCAGCCGCGAACCGTCCGGCGAAAACGCCAGGGCCACGACCCAGCTTTTGTGGGCGCCCAACAGCCGAAGGCATTTGCCCGTGGCCACATCCCAGAGGCCGACATCGTTCGGCGCATAACCCACCGCGCATAATTTCCCGTCGCGGCTCAGCGCGGTGGAAAGCGGGCCGGCGGGATATTCCGGATGCGCCAACTCGCGCAAAGTTTGCCCGGTGCCCGCATCCAGGACGGCAACCAGACCCTCGCGGACGACGGCCACGGTTTTGCCATCGCCGGCGAACGAGACCGCCTGAAAATCGCCGCGCCCGGACGGGCCGGTCCAAATTACACGACCGGTGGCGACCTCAATGGCCAGCAGGGAGGGGTCGGGTTTGATCCAGGCCCGGTTGGTGTCATATTTCCCGTTGCAGGCGCAGACGAGACGCGCGCCATCCGGACTGACCGCAAGCGCCGTGACGGGCCAGCCGCCCCAGTCAAAAATCTTTTGAGCGTTGGTCTGGTTTTCCGGCCAGGCAAAAATCAAACCGGATCGGGTGCCGGCAAAAACCTTATTCCCGGCCGCCGGGGCGGCAAGACATTCCGCACCGGCGGCGCCCCCCAGCGTGGACACAACGTCCCCGGCGGGCAACCGGAGGAGCTTCACTTCGCCGCCGGATCGGGCCACGGCCAAATAATGCGTGCCGGGCAAGAACAGTAATTTTGAGTTAAACCGTTCAGCCGCCGACCGGAACACCTCGGGCAGGGCCAGGGCGGCATCTTCCGCCAGCAACTTTTTATATCCGGCAACGCGCGCCTCCTTTTCGGCCAATTCCGGGCCGAGCGCCTCATAAATCCGGTCAAGGCGCCGGGTTTGTTCGGCGAGTTGCGCCTGCAGCTGACGGATCTCGTCGCGGGTATTGCCGGCAGCCGGGGCGTTGGTCGTGGCGCCAAACGCCGGCAAGGCCAGGAGGGCACCGAGGAAGATCCCCGGCCAGCCACCCGGCGGCCGGTACCGGAAATGGTTGTCGCCGGCGGCCCTGCCCAGATCGCCGCCAACCCGGGCGGCAGCGAGAGGAATTTTTAATAAGCAGCACATAAATTTTCAGGCCGCCGGGGCTGGCCGTGCGAGTTTGCAGTTCCGGCGCAAGGACCGCGAGCCCCGGCCGGCCCGGAACCGCTCCTTCACCTCGAACGCAAAATTGTCGAGCGCGGCCGCGCTGACGGGGTCGCCGTTGAACGCCAGGGTCAGGTTCAGAACGCCTTCCCGCTCGGCCACGTGGTGCCACTGCGCCTCGGCGATCTTGGTGGGCATACATTCGAGCGGCCCGACGCTGATCACGGCATCAATGTGGCCGCGGCGATATTCGTGGAGCGGCGCGCCGACGGTGAGGACGGCCTCGCCCTCGAGGGCGGCGTGGACGTAAGGTTCCGCCGCCGCCAGCGCCTCAGCCGTGGTCGGCAGCGGCGACCAGCCCAGGTGCGGGGCGAACGCGGAGAAAGCCGCGCCCTCGATGCGCCGGCGCACGAGCTGACTGAAGCCGTCCGCGAGCCGGTTGCGCCCAGCCATTTGCCGCTGGACGTGGCCGCAGTAATTGACCCATTCCGTTTTCGGCGCGAGATGGACGCGCAGGCCGCGCGCCTCGAGCTTCTCGATCAGCGAATCGTTGCTGAACTCCACGCCGCGCACATAAATCTCGCCGGTCAATTCCACGCACGGCAGGTCGCCGGGGCCGCGCAGCGCGGCGAATTCGCGGGCGGCGGATTGAAGCAGTTCGCGGAGGCCGAACAATTTTCCACTGGTCACCTGCCACAGGGCGGCGGCCAGGGACAGATCGCCGCAGGCCGCCGCCTCGATCTGCACCAGCAAACGGCGATGGCACCGGGCATACAGTTTTTCCACAGCGCCCCGCACCCGTTCCACGGGGCGGACATCGAACCGGGCCTGCAACAGGAAATCGCTCGCGGCGAGTCCGGCGAAGACCAGCATTTCGGTCCCCGGCGGCAGGTCATCGAAATAGCCGGTGTCCCGGGGCGACCAGATGCGGACGCGGTCGCGCCAGCCGAGCCGGTCGAGCACGATGTTATTGAGCAGATTGTAGACGCCAAACCGGCAGGGCCCGTCGGTGCTGGGCATGAGATAAACAAACTTTTCATCCGCCGGCGCGCGCTCCAGGCGCTGGATGAGCGAACCGAGCGTGAAGGGCATGGGCAGGCATTCCTTGCCGGAAGTGTGGCGGCGCCCGAGGCGAAGGGCCTCCGCATCCGGGGCCGGGAGGCTTTCGGCCTTCAGCCCCTGCCCGCGAAACACCGCGGCCACCGCCTCAGACGCCGGACCGATGAAGGAGACCAGCAACGTTTCAGGCCGGCCGGAGCGCGGCTTTAAATCGCCAAGCCGCAGACCGCTGAACTGAACGCCGGCAAAATCGTTGACCACCGCGCCGTTCTGGTCGGCGCGCCGATCCTCCTCGACGCAATGCAGGAACGCCTCGACGCGGGTCCGGGTGCCAGCATCGCCGGAATGGCCGTCGGTTTCGATCACGACGAACGGTTTGCCCGCCATGGCATAGGCGGCGAAATGCAGGTTGAAACTGTCCGGGCCGCAGGAATAGTTGCTGCAATACAGGGCATAGACGCCGGGCAGCCGGCGCACCGCATGCGCGGCGCGCAAGATGGTCTGGCCGTAACCCCAATAGAGGTCGTTGAAGAGCGGCGTGGCCGCGGCCAGCGGAAAACAATCCACCGGGATCCCGATGGCCCCCTGCTCGCGCAAAATCGCCGGCACGTTGGAATTGAGCACCGAGTTATAGATCGTGTAATTGCGGCCCAGCACGACGACCGGCACGAGGTTTTGGGCGCGGCAAAATTCCAGGGCGCGCCGGCCGGATTCGCGGCAGGCGGCATCGAATTCCCGCTGCGCCGCGGCGCCGGCCGACCAGGCGGCCCGCCGCCGCGGCCCGCTCAATTTCAGCTCCGCCGCCAGCCGGTCGCAGCTCGCCAAAAACTTTTTCGACGCGAGATTGCCCGCGCCGAATTCGATCACGGGGGAAAGCAGGCGCGGCGGCTTGACGGCGCCGGCGGCCAGCCCGGGAGCCACCACTTTCGGGGCGCCCTGCACAATCGGGCAGACGACGGCGCAACGCTGGCCGGCCGCCGCGGGCAGGTCGCGGATCATGGGCGCGAAGATCCAATCCGCGCCGCTCGCGGCCAGCTGCTGCGCGACGCCGTGATAGAACTGCATCGGCGCGCAAAACGGCGCGTGCGCCGCCTGGATGCCGCGCTTGAGCACCGCCGGCCCCGCGCCGCCGGTGACGGCCAGGTCGAAGCCGGCGGCATGAAAATACGCGGCGAAAAACGGGAACAAGCCCTTGGTCATGAATTCATCGCTCAGGGCGATGCGCGGATAACCGCGCGGCACGAGGAGCGGGGCGAGCCGGTTTTTCAGGCCATCCTCGCGCTCGCGAAACGGATCGGGCGCGAGGTCGGGCAATTTCCGTTTGCGCGTGGCCTTGTCGTGCAGCGCGCAGCCGCCGCCCCAGGTGAAATTTGCCCGCTGACCGGCCACGTGCGTGCGCAGCCGCTCGATGCGGCAATGATTGCCCGCGCCACCGCAACCCCGGCTGGAGCCGCAGACGAAGGTGTCCCGCGACTCGACTTGCGCGCCGAGAAATTTCGCCAGGGCCAGCGGCGCGAGACCCGCCGCGTTCAGTTCGCGCGCCGCCAGCAGCGCGATGCCCATGGCGCCGACGGTGCCGGGATTGGGCGGCACGATGACTTCACTGCCGGTCTGGCGGGCGACCGCCGCCGCGAGGGCGTCGGCGGAGAACGGCATGCCCTGGCAGAAAATCACCTTGCCGAGGGAGCGATTCCCTTTCACGCGGTTCAGATAATTCTTGATGATGGAATCGTAGAGGCCGGAAATGATCGCCGGCTGGGCCACGCCCGCCGACACGGCCTCGTCAATCACCTCGGCCATGAACACGGAACAATGCTGGCCCAGCGAAACGCCAGCGGGCGCGGCCACGGCGGCCTGACCGAGCTGCCGCACGTCTTCGATGCCGGAGAATTTGCGGCCCTGCTCCTCGATGAAGGACCCGGTGCCGGCGCTGCACGCCTCGTTCATGGCGCAGTCGATGATCCGGCCCCCGGCCAGCCGGGTGTATTTCGCATCCTGGCCGCCGATTTCAAAGATCGTGTCCACGCGCGGATCAAAATGCAGCGCGCCGGCGGCGTGGGCGACGATTTCGTTCACGATGAACACGGCGTCCCGGCCGTAGCACGAGGTGAGCAGCGAACCGGCAACTTCGCGGCCGCTGCCGGTGGCCCCGAACGCGACAACCGGATAATTCGCCGCCGGCTGCTCCGTGAAGCGCCGGAGCAATTCCTGCGCGGCGCCGACGGGATCGCCCAGGGTCTGGCGGTAGGCTTCCCAGACCGTTGCCGACGTGGCCAGATCGAGGGCCACGGCCTTGGAGCCGGTGGAGCCGATGTCGAAGCCGAGCACGAAGCGGCGGAATTCGCCGTTCACCTTCGCCCAGGGCGCCGCCGGCAGGCGGCGGACGCGGCGGAGCGAAGCCGCCAGGGCAGGCAGGCGCTCCAGTTTCAATTCGCGCGGCGGCAGGATCAATTTTTCCGGCGCGGGCAGCGCGGCGGGCTGCTCCGCCGCGAGCAGCGCGCAACCGAGCGCCTCGAGGCAAAGCAGTTCTTCCTCATCCCCGGCCACCAGACTCATCCCCGATTTCGCGAGCCATTCGCCAAAAACCCGGCGGACGCGCGGCGACCGGCTGACCCCGCCGGTGAGCAGCACCCGCGCCGGGCTCACGCCGGGCTTGAGGAGCACGGCCACATTTTCGCAAACCGCGTCGAACAAGCCGGCCAGAATCCGCGCCCGGCTCTCGCCCTGATTGGCGAGATGCGTCATGTCGGTCTTGAGGATCACGGGACAGCGGCCGGACAACGGGGCCGGATCGGGCACATCGGCGCACAGCGCGCTGGCCGCCTCGACGGTGAGCGAAAAACGCCCGCAGAGCTGCCGGAGGAAATTGCCGGTGCCCTGCGAGCAGCGGCTGTTTTCGCGGAAGACGGCCAGGCCGTTCGCGCGCAGTTCCAGCACGGAAAAGCCATGGCAGCCGATATTGACGATGGTGGCCGGCCCGGCGCCAAAGAGAAACCGGTAGCCGCGCAGCAGCGCCTGCTTGGCCGGAACGCGCGGCAGGTTGAGCTGCGCGGAAAACCGCCCGGTCACCGTGGCCCCCGCGGCCCCGGCCCAGTCCCAGCGGGGCAAGGCGGCGAGCAGCGCCGCCCCCGGCGCTTTGTCATGCTCGAAAATTTCGCGGCGGCCGACGCGCAGGCTTTCGCCGTCGCGCATCAACTCAACGTACTTCGCCGTTTCCGCGCCCACATCGAGGCCGAGGAAGCGCCGGCCGGTTTCCGATGGGCAGCCCTTCACACCGGGACCGGTTGCGATGGTTTTCATATTTTTCAAGGTCTGGATTCAAGCCGCGAGCAAGGTTTTTTCCCGCCGCGCGGACCGGCCGAAATTCGGCGAGGTGCGCAGCATCCGCTTGAAATTGGCGCGGCGCGTGCGCGTTTCACCGGCGGAATAAAGCTGTTTCACCAGTCCGAGAAAGCCGCTTTGCAGCTGGGCGACGCTCATGTTTTTCGGCTGGAAATTGATATCAAACAAGGTGCACAGCTCCCAGGCGCGGTCGCGCAGGAGGCGGCCCTCCGCCTTGAGCCGCGCGTACAGCGGCGTGCCGGGAAACGCGGTCATAAACGTCACCTGCACCTCGTAGAGCGCCGCGTCGCGCACGAATGCCAGCACGTCGTCAAACACATCGCGCGTGTCGCCGTCGAGGCCCAGGATGAAACAGCCGTTCACGGTGATGCCGTAGGATTGGATCTTCGCGATGGCTTCCCGGTAATAATCCTGCTGGCGGAGCTTCCAATTGTTTTTCAGCTCCACCCCGTAAAGGCTGGTGCGCCGCGGGCTTTCCAGGCCGATGAGAATCTGCTGGCAGCCGGAATCGCGGATGAGCCCGAGCAGGTCGTCGTCCTCCGCCACGCGCACGTCGGCCTCGGTGAACCAGCGGACCTTTTCCCGGGCCAGCTCGCGCAGGAGTTTTTTGTAATGCTCGCGGCGGACGAAGCTGTTGTCGTCGGCGAACTCGATGAACGGCCGGTCCCAGATCCGCTTGATGGCGCGGATTTCGGCGATCACCTTCGCCACCGGCTTCACCTTATAGCGCGGCGTGAGCAATATGGAACTGGCGCAGAATTCGCACCGGTGCGGACAGCCCCGGCTGGTCTGCACGGTGAGCCGGTTATATTTAGCCGGATCCAGGAGGTCGAAGCGCGGCATCGGAGCCTGGGCCAGGTCAAACTCCTTGGTCGTCTGATAAAACGGTTTGAGGGCGCCGCGCGCGAAGTCAGCGAGCAATTCCGGCCAGAGGAGTTCGCCCTCGCCGATGACGACGCTGGTGCAATGCGCCTTTGCCTGCTCGCGCAGCGACGACACCGTGATGCCGCCCATGACGACCGGAATGCCCCGGGCGCGGTAATAATCCGCCACCTCGCAGGCCTCGTAAAATTGCGCCGTGAACGTGCTGAGGGCGACGAGGTCGAAAGCCACCGGCAGCTCCGGCAAGGTTTTCAGGTCGGCGATTTCGTGGTAGCTGACTTCAAACTGGTCCGGCGTCAACCCGGCGAGCGTGAGCAGGCCGAGGCTGGGCAGCGAGGCGATGATTTTGTTGCGCTCCACAAAACCGGGCAGCGTGAGACCGAGCCGGGTGAGCTCCGCATTGTGAGCGCGGACGCCGCTCATGGCAATAAACCCGATGCGTTTCATGGGGAGTTGGAGGTTGAAGGTTGAAGGTTGAAAGTTACCGCCGGCGAATTCTTCGCCAGGTCGGCTGAATTCGGCGCGCGGAGGATGATAGCCAGCGTCAAGGCGCCGCCTAAAATCAGGCTGACGACCGGCACGGCGAAAACCAGGCGGGCCCCGGGGAAATGCGCCATCACCCCGCAGCACAGAGGCATGGTGACGGCACCGGCGATGAACGCCCACGAGGCGAGGCCGACCAGCGGACCAGGGCCGGCCATTTTTTGCACCGTCATCGCAAAAATAAAATTCACGACGCCGAGGCCGAAGAAGGAGATGTGGCCGAGCCGATACATCCGGCGCCGGTAACTGCCGTAGCCGCCGAGCCAGCTTTCGCCGTGGAAAAAAAGGCCGAGCACCATCCCGGAAACAAAGCCGAGGAGAATCCAGAGCCAGGCCAGGACAAGATTAGGATTAGAATCCATTTGATTTCCTTTTGGTGAACGCTATAAACTTATGACGTGAATCCATCCCGAGTAAAGTTTTATCGACGGCTGTTCACCGGGGCCGGCATTTACGATCTGCTGGTCGGCATCACCTTCACCTGCTTCCCCGCCCGCGCCTTTGCCGCGCTGGGCATCAGGGACAAACTGCCGGCCTTCGGCGGCTAGCTGACGCTGCTCGGCGCATTTGTGCTGGTGCTGGGGTTCGCCTATTTCCTGATCGCGCGCAGCGATCTGCGGCGCAACCGGGATTTGATCCTGGTCGGCACGCTTTACAAGCTGGCCTACGCGGTCACGGCGATTTACTACTGGTGGCAGGGCAGCCTGCCGCACGTGGCCTTCGGCGCATTGTTCGGCGTGGCCGACGCCGCTTTTTTTCTGTTGATGGCCGAGTGCTGGCTGTCGCTGGGCAAGGAAATCCACAGGTAAAGCCGGTTTCCGGACCGGCGGCAAGCAGCGACTTGGGATGGCGGGTTTCATTTTCATTCTGCGCTGATTCGCTTTTGGATCCGGGGGTTTCAATAATCACCTGGTAACGGGGAGGGAACTAGAACCGACAATTCAAGGTCACCAGAATTGATTGGGTTAAGTTCCCATTCGACCGGTATTCGGTTGCCGTATATCCGTCGTAAGCGACACCGGAACCGACGTCGTATCCCGTAGTGCCCAGCAATTTGTAACCAAGACCCAGGTCCCATTTCGGGCTGAACGCGTATCGCAATCCGGCCATGCCCTGGTAGCCGAATGTCGCAGCGGTCGGAGTTGTGTCGCCATAAGCATCCTGGTAATTGATGAAAACCCCGCCCACGCCGCCACCGACATACGCCGAGCAATGGCCGAAGAGCGGCCGCGAATAAATCACATTCACGAGCACGGGAACCTCGAACAGCGCCACGGAGTTATAGTCGGTTCCGAAGGTGTAGGAATATTTGACCGGACTGATGATGAAGCCCAGCTCCAGCTCGGCGGCCCAATTTTTGGTCAGATTATATCCGAGTTGCATGTCCATCCGGACGCCCGGATCAAAGGAGACCCGCTCACTGTCACCCACGCTGTCGCTCAGGGTGATGTCGGATTGCAGGGCGGCGCCCAGATCAAAGCCGACGTATAATTTTCCGGACAACGGCGTTCCATAGCCGGGACCCGGCAGCGGACTGGCGGCGCTGCTGGAGCTGACCAGGGCCGGGGATTGAGCCGGCAGCCCCGGAACCGTTTGCATGAACACCAGCGCGATTGCCCCCAGCAACATCAGCTTTTTAGTCGTTTTCATATTTTGCCCTTTCACAGTTTATTCAGTTTTGACGTCTGACCCGACCCGCTTTGTGCTGGTCCCATGTTTAACCCAGTCCGGCCCGGAGGTGTTAATTGATAAAACTGCGGCGAACATCGGCTGACTCAATGGAGGTTACGAATCCACGCGCGCACAATCCCGGCTTGCCTGCCGCGCGCGAATGGCCCAGAGTTGAGGCGGCAGCAGCCGATCCATGAACGTTCATCACCTTGAACTTTTTTATTATGTCGCGCGGCATGGCGGCATCATGGAGGCGGTGCGCAACATCCCCTACGGCATCCAGCAGCCGGCCGTCAGCTCGCAGATTGCGCAGCTGGAGGAATTTCTCGGCGTGGCCCTGTTCCAGCGCCGGCCGTTTGCGCTCACGCCGGCCGGTGAAAAACTTTACAATTTCATCCAGCCCTTCTTCGCGAACCTGGAGAAGGTCGGGGAGGAACTGCAGGGCGGCGGCACCCGGCACATCCGCATCGGCTCCTCGACCATCGTGCTGCGCGACCATCTTCCCGGGCTGTTCAACGATGTGCGGAAAAAATTTCCCGGCCTGAAGCTGTCGCTGCGCGAGGGCTTTCCGGCCCAGCTGGAAAGCCTGCTGCAAGCGGATGAAATCGACCTGGCCATCACGCTGATTGACCGGAAAACCACGGCCGGCACCCACTCCCTGGTGCTGCTGGAGCTCCCGCCCATCCTGCTGGTCCAAAAAAACAGCAGCCTTAAATCGGCGGAGGAATTATGGCGGCGCGACAAAATCGAGGAGCCGCTCATCTGCTTTCCGCCCGGGGAACCCATCGGCAAAAGTTTCCAGCAGAAACTCGGCGAACTCGGCGTGGACTGGTTTCCGAGCATCGAGGCGAGCTCGGCGGATCTGATCGAGACCTACGTGGCCAGCGGCCTCGGCATCGGCGTCTCGGTGGCCATTCCCAAGAAAGTCCTGCCGCCGACGCTGCGCGCCCTCGCCCTGGACGGCTTTCCGCCCGTCACCATCGGGGCTTTGTGGCGCGGCCGCAAAACGCCGCTGCAACAGACTTTCCTGGACGAACTGCAGTCCCGCGCCGGCAAGCTCGTTTAACCCGCCATGAAAATTTCCGTGGAACACATCGCCATTCCGGCCGCCGATCCGGCCGCCCTGAAAGACTGGTATGCGCGCGTGCTGGGCGCGAAACCCGTTTTTGCCAGCGGGCAGCAGCCGCCGACGTTCATCATCGCGCTGGCCAATGTCTGGTTCGAGATTTACGCGGCGGAAACCGCCCTGCCCGACCGCGGCAACAACAAGCTGGCGGGATTCCGCCACCTGGCGCTGCGGGTGGATTCGCTCGACGCGGCGAAAGCGGAACTGGAAAAACGCGGCGTCCGGTTCACCGAGGAAATCCGGCCGGCGGCGGGCGGCGGGCGGGTCTTGTTTTTTGCGGACGGCGAAGGCAACCTGCTGCACCTGGTGGAGCGGCCGGCGGATTTTACGCCCGGCAGCTGATCAAATCTTCTTCGCGCGAGCCACGAGGATGGGGATCGTGGTATGATGCCGGACCTGGGTGATGGTGCTGCCGTGAAAAATATCGCCAAACAAGCGGTGACCGTGGCCGGCCATCGCGATCAAATCGCAGTTTTCGCCCTCGGCCACCTTGAGGATTTCCGCCGGCGGATTGCCCATGGCGAGCCGGGTTTCCACCGGGATTTTACCCCCGCGCAAACGGGCGGCGACGGTCTCCAGATACTGCCGGTCGGCCTTCATTTCCTCGGACTCGGCGAGCTTCAACTGGTCGAAACACCGCGCGGCAAAACCGTCGGCGACATGCAGCAGCAGGATGGCGGAGCCGAAGCGCTGCGCCAACTCCACGACATGCGGCAGGATGCTTTCGTCCGCGGGACTGTTGTCGAGGGCCACCAGGATTTTTTTGTACATAGAAAAAGCTACGGGGTTGGCGCGGGCAAACCGAGATGCCCGTAAAACAGTTTCAAGGCGGCGGCGGGCATGAAGGTATCAAAGAGCAGTTTCAGGTTGAGGACAATGATAATCGCGGCGGTCGTCCAGCCGAGCACTTTGACCCAGAGCGGATTCACGAACTCGCCCATCTGGGCGGGTGCGCCGGTGAAACGCATGAGCGGCCAGATGGCAAAGCCCAGCTGCATGGACAGCACGACCTGGCTGGCGATGATCAATTGCGTGCTGCGGCCCTCGCCAAAAAAACCGATGACGCAGACGGCGGGGACCACCGCGAGGGCACGGGTCAGCAGCCGGCGCAGCCAGGGGCGCAGCCGGATATTGATGAATCCCTCCATCACGATCTGGCCGGCCAGCGTGCCGGTGAGCGTGGAGTTCTGCCCCGACGCCAGCAACGCGACCGCGAACAAAACACTGGCGCCGGTCACGCCGAGCGCCTGGGGCAATAATTTATAGGCATCCTGGATTTGCGCGACGTCCCGGTGTCCCGACCAGTGGAACGCCGCCGCCGCCAGGATCAGGATGGCCGCGTTGATGAAGAGGGCGAACATGAGCGCCACGGTCGAATCAATCGTGGCGAACTTGATGGCCTCGCGTTTACCGCTGGCGTTCTGCGCGTATTTGCGCGTCTGGACAATCGAGGAATGCAGATAGAGATTATGCGGCATGACGGTCGCGCCGATGATGCCGATGCTGACGTAAAGCATGTCGGGATTCCTGAGAATTTCCGGGCCGGGCACGAAACCCAGCAGCAAGCCCACGAAACCGGGTCGCGACCAAAAAATTTCCGCCGCGAAACAAGTGCCGATGGTGGCGATCAGCGCGATGACCAGGGCCTCGATGTAGCGGAAACCCCGGTTCTGGAGCAGCAGCACCACCAGCACGTCCGCCGCGGTGATGACACAGCCCCAGACGAGGGGGATCCCGAACAGCAATTGCAACGCGATGGCCGAACCCACGACCTCCGCGAGATCGCACGCGGCAATGGCGATTTCACACATCACCCAGAGCAGCCAAACCACCGGGCGCGAATAGTGGTCGCGGCAGGCCTGCGCCAGGTCCCGGCCGGTGGCGATGCCGAGCTTGATGGACAAATGCTGGAGCAGGATGGCCATCAGGTTGGAAATCATGATGACCGAAAGCAGCGTGTAGCCAAATTGGGCGCCCCCCTGCAGGTCGGTCGCCCAGTTGCCGGGATCCATGTAGCCGACCGCCACGAGAAAACCCGGGCCGGAAAACGCCAGCAACTTCCGCCAGAACGAAGCGTTCACCGGAACCAGGATGCTGCGGTGGACCTCCGGCAGGCTGGGAGAGTCGCGGCGGGGATCCTCCGGCGTCGCACTGGCGTCATCAGTTTTCAACGATACCCAGATTAGCGGCTATCGACGGTGAGTCAATGAAATCGGAATAGATGGACGCGGGCGGCCGGAGAAAATAACCTGCCGCCATGCGACCCGCGGACATCCAGCACATCGGCAGCGACCTGGCCATCAAATGGGACGATGGCACGGAGATTTTCATCCCCCTGGAACAGCTGCGCCGCGCGTGCCCGTGCGCCGGCTGCCAGGGCGAGATGGACATCCTGGGCAACCTCTATAAAAACCCGGCGCAGCCGTTAGCGGCGACCGCGTTTCAGCTGGTCCGGATCGGGAGCGTGGGCGGCTATGCGATTCAGCCCGTCTGGGCGGACGGCCATGGCACGGGCATTTTTTCATTCGATTATCTGCAACGGATCGCCGCCGCCCGGCCGTCCGGATAAAGGGAAGCGGCGCGCCCTTGCGAGCGCGCCGCACCCCCTCAGCAACCAAAAGTGAACGCTTATTGCGTGGCTTTCTGGTTGATCACTTTCTGATCCGGATCGGTGTTGCTGGGATCGGACCAATTATGGGGCTTGGCGCTGTCCCAGACGCTGTTCGGATCCAAGGTTTCCTTGCGCTTGATCGGTTGCGCATTGAGGAAATCCGTGGTGGTCGGATGGAAATCCGTGTCTTGGAGAATCGTGGGCGTGATGAAGATCAACAGGTTCTTCTTGTCCGTTACCTTGGTCTCGCTCCGGAAAAGGTTTCCGAGGAACGGGATATCGCCCAAAATCGGTACCTTGGTTGAAGTGTCGCCCGGGTTATCATCCACCAAGCCGCCCATGACGAGCGTATTGGCGTTCGGGATGAGCACCTGGGTGTCCATGGTGCGGGTGTCGAATTGAGGGGCTTCGGCCGCCCCGCCGCCCGGCGCGGTCAGAATCTTGTAACCGAAGAAGGTCGCCACGGACGGCGTGACCTTCAGCCGGATGGTGTTATTGGCGGAAATCCGCGGCGTGACCAGCAGGACGGTGCCCACGTTGGAGTAGTTGATCGTCGAACCGCCGGGTGAGCCCTGGGTGCCCGCGGTGGTCGTCAACAGCGGATAGGTCCGCTGGACGGAAATGGTGGCGGTTTCATTGTCCAGGGTCACGACCCGCGGAGTGGACATGATCTGCGCATCCGCCGAAGCATTCATGAACGAGAATACTGCTTTGGCACCGTCGGCATTAAGAAAACCTTGCGAGCCAAAAAACCCCTTTGAAGCCGTGCTACCCACCACAGGTGCAAGACCGAAAAGCTGCCCTGCTCCTGTTAATGGTGATGTTATTCCTGGCACCGACGCTGAGCCTGAACCTGTTGAACCTCCGGCGGACTGGGCGGTGATCCCAGGAGCGGTATTTGGCGTTCCAGTCAACAGGTTATTTCCGAACGTAACATTTTGGGCCGCCAGTGTGCCGGACCAATCGATACCTTTAGAGGTAGTGGGATTGCTGGAGATTTCAACCAGCCGGGTTTCAATCAAAACCTGCTTGGTGGGCGTGTCCAGCTGGTTGACGAGCGTATCGACGGAAGCCTGCTCCGGATCCGTGGCGACCACAATCAACTGGCTGGTCCGGTTGTCCGCGACGACCCGGCTGCGTTTGTCGGTCAACGCGCCCGAGATGGCATCCATCATGTTGGTGGTGCTGGCGTATTTGAGCTGGATGACGCGCGTGGTGAGCGGTGGCGGCGCCGCCGGGTCACGGAGCGAAATGCGGTAGATCTTCGTTTTGGGATCCTCCACCAGTTGCAGGCCGTAGTTGGAGAGCAGCGCCTCGAGCGCGTGCTGGGCCGGGATGTTTTCCCAGCGGATGGACAGGTTGGGCTCGGCCTTCACCTGGCCATTGGCATCGGGCTGGCCGAAGCCGATTTTCGGATCGAGCAGATAGTTGATGCCGGCCTGGCGCGCCAGGGCCTCGATGGCGGTGGTGAGCGGCACATCCTGGAACTGGATCAGGGGGATGGTTGCCACCGCCGGTGCGGCCGCATTGGTGTCGGCGGCGCTGGCTGGCGCATTGGTGTCGGCGACGGCGGGTGTGGCCGCCGGGGCACTTGCCTCGGGGGCCGCGGCGGGCGCGTTGGTGGCGACCGATGCCGGCGCGTTGGTATCGGCAATTGCCGCGGGTTGATCCGCCGCAACTGCATTGGTTTGGGACAAGGCCGTGTGCGGCAACAAATAAGTTGCGAGCAGCGCGGCGAGCAGTGTTTTCAGTTTCATATTCATTTTTATTGGTTAACGGATTATCATTCGGTACGGCGTATCACTTTTTTTATTTTAGCATTCGGGGTGCCAAGGCCATGCTTTACTGTTTTCGGGGGGTTTTCTCACCATTTTGAGACACTGGGTGGCGCATTTTGGTGAGCGCTGTCTCAGGGTTTTGATTTATAGCGCAGAATCTGGCGCTGGCCCGCGGCTTCAATCACGGCGGAATCATCGTTGATGGCAATGCAATGCAGGCGGATGCGGCCCTGGGCCGTCACCACTTCGGCATCATCCCCCACGGCAAACGTGACATTATTGATGATGACCAGCCGATGCTCGGGAGACCCGGAGGTGCCCTGCATGGCGAGCGAAGTCAGATCCGTCGTGGGGGCGCTCGTCACCACCGCGGCGGCATACGGGCGGAGCGAACCCGGAAAAAACGGGTCCCGGCCTTCCCGGGGATTGGACGGCTGGAGGAAAACCGAGCGCGGCGCGATGAAGGTCTGGTTGGTTTGAACCGAGGTATCGCCGGCATGGGCCGGCGGGGCCAGCAGCACCGCCGCCAGGGCGAAACCCAGCCCGGCGCCGGGCCGGCTTTTAAAAATGCGGATGCGGGAGTTCAATGGTTTCATGACGCGTTGGGGTTTAAGAGTTCGACGATTTGCATCCGGAACGAAAGTTTTTCACCCCCGGTGGTCGTGGGTTCCACGGCCAGATTCACGACGCGGGCATGGGGAAAGGCGTTTTCAAAATCCGCGACAAATTTCCCGAGGTCATGAAAGTAAGCCGAGCCCGTGACACTGAAGCGGATCTGCTTGTAGGGAAACGTCGAGAACAGGTCCACCTCCCCGACCTCCGGATGGCCGACTTCGGGAATCTCCACCTTATAGTTCTGCTTGAACTGGCGCATGGTGCTGTAGGTCCAGGAATAAAGGTCGCCGGAAGCCATGTCCGACTGCGCCGCCGTCAATGCGTCGGTGGTTTCCGCCAGCTGTCTGGCGGTGAGGTCGGCATTCTTGATGGTGCTCACCATGCCCTGAAGTTTGGCCTCGGCCGACTTGCGGCCGGCCGCCAGCTTGGCCAGCGCGGCGTTCTGGGACTGGATCAGCCCGAAATAAATAATCGCCAGGACCACCGCCGTGCTGAGCACGACGATAATAAACGGATTCTGCCGGTCTTTAGGTAGCCATTTCATCGGTTTTTTGTGGGTAAATCCATTTGCACGGTGAACAGCACGAACGGCTTGCCGTCCGAGCCGAATTGGGTCGGCGACAGACTGACGAGTTGCACCCCGTTATTGGTCTCGCTCAGGTTCGATTTGAAAAAGGCCAGGTTCGCCACGACCCCCTTGAATTTATTGATCTGGTCGCCCGGATTGGAACTGCCGTCCCGGGCGTCCATCGTGACGCTGATTTTTTCGGCCATCGACGCCGGATGACCCGCGACGACCCGGGTGTCGTTGGTTTTGCCGGCCACCGCCTCCACCTTGACATAGGTCTGCTCCACCCGCGCCCGCGCCAATTGGACGCCGTCCACATTCAACTGCTGCAACGCATTCAGGAAATTGCCCTGCAGGAACCGGGTGCCGGTCAGCTGCTGCAGCGACGACAGCTTGACGCGGGCATCCAAAACTTTCTTCTGGCTGACGACCACTTTCTGCCATTCGTCGTTGCGCTGCTCGATCTCCGACTGCACCTTGACCAGTTCGCTCTTGGAGATCATCAGGCCGAGCTGCAGCGAACTGCTCCAGACGAGGGCCAGCACCACCAGAAAGGCGCCGGCAAAAATCGCGCGCTTGACCGGATCGCGCCGGCGCAGATCTTCGGCGATCTGGGCTTCGGCCAATAAATTAATGCGGATGGACATAAGGGTTTTAGTGGATGGCCGCCAGCGCGGCGCCGACCGCCACCGTCAACTGCGGGGCGACGTGCTCAATCTCCACCGCCTGCTGACCCGGCAGGGCCAGCTGGAGAAAATGGGTGGGGTTCCAGGTCTTGCATTCCACGATCAGCTCGCTTTTGAGCATCTGTAAAATCATTTCCGAACGGGCCGTACCGCCGCTCACGTAGACCTCCGAGATGGCGCGGTCATTCTGGTGCTCAAAAAAATCAAGCGAGGCCCGCAACTCGCGGCCGAGCGGCTGCACGTGCATTTCGAGGGACGACATCACCTCGGGCGCCATGCCGACCTTGATGCCCTCGGCCTCCGCGTAGGAGATGCTCAAGGTCTCGGCCAGCCCCGCCGTCAGCCGGTCCCCGCCGATGTTCACCACCCGCATCAGGACGATTTCCCCGGCATCCAGGACGCAGATGGAAGTCTGTTTGAAACCGATGTCGACGAGGGCGACAGATTCGTTTTTGTAAATTTCCGGCTGCGCCAGTTCAAAAGCGTTCGCCAGGCTCACGAACCCCGGCACCATGTGGTCGCCGACCAGCCCGGCTTCCTTGATGGCCGACTGAAAATCATTAACAAAACCCTGCTTCGCCGCCGTCACCAAAACCTTCAGCTTGGTCTGCCCGACCGGGGCCTTGACCGCCTCCGCGGGCGACCTCCCGTTGGCCGGCGATTTCGGGGGGATGACGTAGCAGTCGAACACGTGTCCGGGCAGATCCTGCTGCAGATAAATCTTGGAATTGTTCTTCAACACCTGCCGCATTTCGTCCACCGGAATCTGGGGCAGGTCCACCAGCCGGACCACGGCGTCATCCAGGCTGACCGCGATCGTGACAAACTTCACCTTGGTGCCCAGCGCCTCCACCACCGCCTTCAAATGCTCGGCCAGCAGTTCCGCGGAAATTTTTTTCTCGAAAATCGGCGCATCGATCAGCGCATAGCGGGTCAACGCCCAGAGTTCGCCGCGCTGCTCCAGCAGCACCGCCTTGGTCGTGCGCGTCCCCAGATCCACCGAGATCATCTGGGACCGTTTCTTTTTTCCCCGGCCGCTTAAAAATGGCAAAGCCATGTGTGTTTCCTGTTTGTTTTTTATTTATCAATCGCAACCAGCAATTGATTGATGCCACTGAACTTCAAGCAACCCGCGCGCCAAACGCCGGCGACCAGGAAAGCAAAGCCCGGCATACCCCGCAGAATATGAGATGGATATTGGCGATTTACGGGTTGAGGCACCCGCAGGCCGGCCCGGCGGGCTAAAAAAAAACGCGAGCCTTGTCCCGACGCAAGGCTCGCGTGTCTCAAAACCTGCCTGCGCGGCAGGGGATCAGGGCTGCCAGATCATGTCCGCCACCGTCTTGCCGTCGGGGATGAACGGGATGACGTGCGTGCTGTAAGGCGTGATCACGTCGAGGAC
>CAIJNQ010000226.1 GCA_903822015.1 uncultured Verrucomicrobia subdivision 3 bacterium
ATCATCCCCGTCAGCGAAATCGCCGAGGCGCTGGAAATCAAGAAGTCAGAAGTCAAAAGTCAGAAGCCAGAAGTTATTTTGCTAGGCGGCGAGCGCCACGGCGTCCGGATCTCCGCCAACGGTATTGATTTCGACCTGGGCAATTCGCCCCGCGAGTACACGCCGGAAAGGGTCCTCGGCAAAACCATCGTCTCCACGACGACCAACGGCACCCGCGCCTTGCGGGCCTGCGCGAAAGCGCCAACCGTCCTGGCCGCCTCATTCTTAAACCTCACCGCGACAGCCGATTTTCTCCGCCGCAATAGTCATGAAACTATTTTGCTCATTTGCGCCGGCACCGGTGAGAATCCCGCGGACGAGGACATCATCGCCGCCGGCGCCCTGGCGGATGCGCTCATGTCCGGGAAGGATACTTTCTCCAAACGGACGGCCAGCGCCATAGCCGCCCGCTCCGCTTATTTCGAGGCCGCGCGGATGGGTTTGGAGCGGAAAATCAGCCTGGCTGAAAACGCACGACGCCTGCTGGCCATTCCCGAATTGCGCGATGATGTGTCGTTCTGCCTCCAACGCGACATTTTCCCGCTGGTGGCTGAAATGAATGCGGCTGGCGCAATACGCCGACTATAAAAAAGGCGGAGCGGTTTTCGGCAAAAAGCCGCAATCATCAGTCTCTGAGTTGCGGCGCTGTATCGGGACGCCGTGACGGCGGATATTTTTTAGACCACAAATTCCAGTTCCTGCCGGTGCGGGATGAGTCCGCGCTCGAAGGCCTGACCGAGAAAACGGCGGATGGATTCCCGGCCCCGTTCGCCGTAGTCCAGCGTCCAGTGATTCACATACATCCCCACAAACTTGTCGGCCAGGTCGCGGCCCATGTCGCGGGCGTATTGCAGCGCATGCAGCACGGCCTCGGGGCGATGATCCAGGCTGAACTGGATGCTCGCCGTGAGCGTGCCAGAAATCTTTTTGCGCGTGGCCGGGTCAAACTTTTTATGGATCACATTGCCGCCGAGCGGCAGCGGCAGGCCGTCGTTATGTTTACCCCACCAGACGCCCAGGTCTTCGCACAACACCAGCTGCTCGTTCTGGAACGTGAGCTGGCCTTCATGGATGATCAAGCCGATTTCGGCCTCGCCGTTTTTCACGGCGGCAAAAATCCGGTCAAAAGGCACCACCACGTAATTGAAATCCTTGGCCGGCCGGCCCAGCCAGAGTTGCAAGGCCAGGAACGCGCTGGTCATGGTGCCGGGCACCGCTATCTTCTTTTTCGCAATTTCCTCGCGGGAATATTTCCGTTTCGCCACCAGCATCGGGCCGTAGCCATCGCCCATGCTGGCCCCGCTCGGCAGGAGGGCGTATTTGTCCGAAACATAAGCGTACGCGTGGATGCTGACCGCGGTGATGTCCAGCTCGCCGCGCGTGGCGCGTTCGTTGAGCGTCTGGATATCCTGCAAAATATGGGTGAAATGAAAACCGTGGGTTGGTATCAGCTCCTTGGCCAGCGCATAAAACATGAAGGCGTCGTCCGGGTCGGGCGAGTGGCCCAAAGTCAGGGTCGTCGGTTGCATCCGCGAAAAATAAACCACGCGTTGCGGACTGTCACGACGAGAAGATTGATGTAAGGAATAAATGCCATGATTTTGTTCCCTCCAAAAAAACACAACCGCACGCGCCTTACCCATCCAACCGCAGCTGACCGCCACCCCCTTTATTGATGCGCGATACCGTCTGCGGACAAAAAAAGCAGGCGCGTGCGTCGTATTTCCCCAATCCAGCTTTACTGGACATCTGCAAGCAAGTCCCCACTCACTTTCAGCGTCCCCCCTCAGTTCCCCACCCAAAACAACAACAAACCTGCAACACCACTCACTTAGCAAACGCAGTGCCAACCGGCTAAAATGTGAATTTGCCAGTAATTTTGCGAAATCTAAAATCGGGCGACGGCAAAGGCTGCGGGATTTTTGCCAGCACGGACAAAATGATCCGGCGGAAACCGATATTCAAAATTTCATTGCCTCCCGCGAAAAAGCCTCGCACTTCCTCGGCGATTGAACAAATCACGATCCGGACTTAAATCCCTCGCTTAACCGGAATGACACTTCAATGTTACAATTTGTTGGTTGAAGAATCTTGCCGCAGGTTGCAGGCTGGGGTCGTTCAGCATTCACCTCCTGAGCCAGTCTGCGGACCGCTTCCAAACCGCAGGCTGGCTCTTTGCCTGCCGACAGTATTCACCCATGGAAAAGCCGCCGTGCTTCGTCCCACCGGAAACGAGGCAGCACCCAACCAATAATGGCTGGTCACCTTGCTATGCCATCTCAAATTTGCGGCGGGCAAATCCACGGGGTCGTTTTCACTCCCGTGTCACTAGATTGTTACAAAATGTTGGTTGAAGATTTTCATCTTCAGAACCATTCTGGCCAGGTGAGGTCACTGGTTCCCTGAAGCCGGACGGCTTTTGATTTCGCAGGCCGGCTTTTTGGGGATCCGGCTCGAAACCCCGTATCCATTTTAAAAATAATGAGCTGTTGTAAATGTAAAAATCTGTTGTTTGAAGGTGATTTTTATTGCCCGATTTGCGGTGCGCCTGCCATGCAGCGGCGATCCTCGCCGCTTAAGAGCATTCTATTGGGTTTGTTTGGGTTGGGGGTAATGGTCTGCCTGTTAAAATCTTTGCTCTAGCCGCCCGTCTTTCCGGCGTTGAGCCGGTTGATTCCTGATCGCTGAAACTTAATTGGACACTCGTTTCATGTGGCTTTTGGCCGACAGCTCCATTTCGGTTATGCCCGGGGCGTGCAGCCGGTTCTGAAAGGGATGAGCCGGGCCGGGGGAAATTTCCGACCCATGCCCCTTGATGTGCGCGCCGGCACTCTGGAAGTCCCGGTATAGCGTAATGGCCACGTGCTCGTTCCGCCGGACGCAGTTTTTTATCGCTTCGGGGTCTTTCTGCGCGTAGATGAGCGTTTTCCAGGAATAAATATGCTTGGGCTTGTGAAAATCGCTGTTCGCGATGAAGGGCAGGCGCTTGAGCCCGATGTCATTGAAAATATTATCGCGGTTGGCAATCTCCCAGGCATCCAGCAGCGGCGCGAACTTTTCCTGGTTTTCCCAGAAAAAGAGCGTGTTCTTGCCCCATTCGCTTTTCATGATGTGCGGATGGGAGGCGACCGCGAGCCCGCCCTGTCGATGAATCTCTTCGATAAGATCGGGAATGTCGAGCGCGCCGGAGATCGGTGCTTTTAAATCGATGCCCAGCAGATGGGCGGAGGTTTTGGCCGTGTATCCATCCTTGTTGAATTCAATCCCCGTCATCACGAGCATCTTATAGCGACGCCAGGCGCGCTGGCGTTCGCGCTCGATGACGGCAAAATATTCCTCGATTTGATCCTGCGCCAGCGTGCAATTCGCCAGTTCAATGATCCTGCCCAGCAGATGTTTCGGGTCGGCCAGATGGTCCGTGATGCAGATGCAGTCAAAGCCGCGCTCGCCATAGAAGTCGATGATCTCCGGCACCGAAAGCTTGCCGTCGGAATAGTTGCTGTGGATATGGAAATCGCAAAGCAGCATCTGCCGCGGATGTCCCCCTTCCGCCGGCATGGGCTCGCGCATGATCCGGTCGGGCTTGTCTTCAAATAAATGAACGGCACCGCGTTCCGGCGGTTTTTCTCCCGCGGCTTCGAGTATGATGTCGCCGATGCGCCGGGCCGAATCGGGCCGTGATATCTTCTTGAGGTTCCGGCGCCACTCGTTCCAGAGCCCTGCGCGTTGCTCGAAGGCTAATTCGACCGCCTCGGCAATTTCCCGGTTCCGGTCCACGACCGCGCCCAGATTAAACTTCTTGATGAACGCCGCATTTTTCTCATGTTCACCGGAGGTGACTTTGCTCACGATCATGGGGCAGCGGGCCGCAACGGCTTCCTGCACGGTCTCGCTGCCGGCACTGCTGATTACGAGATGATGCGATAGCAAATGTTCCGCCAGCTGGTTCGTCCAACCCAGCACCTTCACCCGGTCACCGAAATCGCGGGAGCGTTCGATCAGCCGGGCGCGTAATTCCGGGTCGTGACCGGCAACGACGGTCAACCGGACGTTTTCAATCTCCATCAAGCGGTCCACGGTCTTGCCGGCTTTTTTCTTGCCGGTGTTGACGACAAACAGAACCCGGCACGATTCGCTGCCGACGGGCTGGGCTGGCTCGCCGTTAACGTCGGCGTAAACCGGGTTAACCGGATATCCCAAGGTGAGGATTTGACTCTCGTCAATCCCGCTCTTGATTAAAGGACTCGCGGAGGCGGTGGCGGCCAGGCAGAAATAATCGCTGGGCGCACCAAACCACGTGGGATCAACCTGGACAAAATCGGTGACGATCGTGACCAGCTTGAATGGACGCTGCCGGTCATGGAAGATCGCCTTGATGAGATGACCGTAAACCCGATTGGTGGATACGACGCAATCGGGCTGCGTTTCCGTCAGGATTTTCTCCAATATGATTTGCAGGCGAGAAAAACCGGCAATCTGGCGTCCGCCAAACGGCGAGCCCATCAGGGAATTAAAACCGCCCCATATCCGGTGGGTGACCGTGTTGAACCCGCTGAAATTGTCCGCAAACAGGTCCAGAATCCCCGCGCGCGCATTTTCATCAAGTCCTTCGATGGCGTCGCGAAGGCTCCGGGCGGCGGCATGATGTCCGTCACCGTATCCGCCCGTCAGGATGAGGATTTTTTTCATGGTCGGACGTTGATAGACTATCCATAAAATGTGACGGGAATGTGACGAACGGGTGAACTTTTATTCACATTTTATTCACAACGGACGGCGGATTCCGTGCTGATGACGGATTTTAACGGCATGGCTTCGCTGGTCCGTTTTGAAATATCTGGCTGACAACTATTTGACCAAAGCTGTTCCCGGAGTAAAAGGCCGTTCTGGACTTTTCCGGACTTTAATGCCGGTATGTATTTAACTGTCACAGCAATGAATTCGTCACTCGTCAAATCAGTGCCGCAAGGGGATTTCGCTGAAATCAGCGCCTTGGTTAAGAATTGGGAAGTCAAGCTGCAGGAACTGGCCAATCAAAAAAACCGATAAAATTTGACGTCTACCCCATGCCTCAGGTTCCGGAGAAAATCACTACTCTTCTCAGGCAACAGGGCTATCAGGACTTGATTCTGGAAAACGACCGGTGGCAGCATTTTCTGGTTCCTGATACTAATTCCGGGCTTCCCGGCAGTAACGCCCTGCCCAAGCTCAGGGGGCCCAGTCTCACGGCCACCGGGCTGTTTCAGTTGTAAGGTTCAACTTTCGCGTCCAACCGGATCTCAATTTCTTCTGCCCTTCTGACTCCCGTCCCTGTTTAAATTGAACTCGCCGGTGCGTCCGAGTCGGGAAGCGTGGCCTCACCGGATAATACCGGCTGGCTGGTGATCGGTCCGGTTAGCACACCCGGCAAAACCGGCCTGTCCTTCACGAGTTTTTTAACTATCGGATGAGCCTTGGCCGCGGGCTTGGGTTTCACTTTGGCTCGCGGAGGCGCGACTTTAAACGGCGCCCTGCTCGTTATGCCGGAACCGGGATGGCGCCGGGCCGGCGATTTCTTTTTCTCTCGATGCCCGATGGACTTGGCTTTTTTACCAGCCTCTTTGAGGGCGCGCTTTTCCAATTTCTTCAGCCGTGACTTCAGCTTCTCGAATGCCCGCAGGGCCGATTCCGACTCATCATCGGCTTTCCGGGTAATCTTTTTGGTGGTCTTCGCCTGTTTCTTTGCGAGCTTAAGCTTTTCCTTCGCTGTGATCGCGGTTTGTCTGGCGGCTTGCGCTGTTTTCATTGCCAGAGCGGCTTGGGCTTTGGCGCTCTCGAGTTCCCGGCGGGCTTCATTCAGTCGTGTTGTCATATTCATGGTCAACCTTTCATTTTCCGGTTTCCCCTCCCGCATGACGTGGGGAATCATGGGTGTGAATGTGATGGGAGAGAACACCTCCGTCGGGGAAAAAGCAAGCCGCTTTAATTTATAAATTCAAGCTGCCGGGTCATCACCCCTCCAGCCGGGCTCACCAAGACCGTGCCCCGTGTATTTTCAGACACGGTATAAATACCGTTACACAATTTCGCCGGTTTAGAAGGTCGAATTGCTCGGCCAAGGTTGGCGGCGTTTACGGCACGACGTGGGCCGGAGTAACGGTGCTACCCAGGGAACAGGTCACGCTGGGAACATTACCCACGCTGCCTACGCTATAAGTCCCGTTTGCCGGACAGCCGGGGATGGAACCATTCTTGTTGAGTTTGATATAGGGTGTCAGGTCGCTCGGAAACGTGATGGCATTGCCGGTCCGCTGGCCGCGTTCGAGCGCCCACTGATTGGCGGCGTCATCAATTTTGCGCATATTGTTGATGCACGCGTTGGCCTGGGACGTCGCCCGGGCTTTGACGAAATTCGGAATCGCAATCGCAGCCAGGAGGCCGATGATGGAGACCACGATCATGATTTCGACCAGCGTAAACCCAGCCTGATGTTTATATTTCATATTATATACTTCGCTTAACCAATTTCATGCAGCTAACCAAAATATGTCAAATTTGCAACATTATTAGCCCCCGTAACGGGGATGTAAAAAACCGTGCCAGCCGGACATTGGTCGGAATATTGTATCGAGGGGCAGCGGGGCATTTGCGGCCGGGCATGCAATTGCTAAACGCCGATGTCCGGAGATACTGATTTTCGGCCACAATGCAGTATGGAAAATCTGCGATTGCCCGGCAGCCGGCAACCCCGGCAGCACCCGCCAGGTTTTCCCTGTATTAACCACCGGATAAAACATTAAGCTTTTCGGAATGATGTCTGACTGGGAGATGACTGGCTTGGCCGGTTCTGCTATTGGCGCTGGTGTTATTAATGCGGTTGCCGGTGGCGGCACGCTGCTCACCTTTCCCGCTCTGCTGGCATTCGGAGTCTCCCCGGTTTCGGCAAATGCCACCAGCACCCTGGCTTTGGTCATCGGAACGGGCGGCGGCATGTTCGGCAACCGGCAATTTATTCCAGCCATCAGGCCCTGGCTCTCGCGGTTCTTGCCCGTGAGCCTCCTGGGCGGTTTGCTGGGCAGCGTCCTTTTGACCCATACGAGCAATCAGATTTTTGCCAAACTGGTTCCGTTCCTGATCCTGTTCGCGACGCTGCTCTTTCTCGCCCAGGGCGTCCTCAGCCGCTTCGCCGGCTCCCATCTGGATGACCACGGAACGGACAAACCCGCCCGCGTCTGGGG
>CAIJNQ010000227.1 GCA_903822015.1 uncultured Verrucomicrobia subdivision 3 bacterium
GCCAGGTGTTATTCACCAGCGCGGAAATGTTTTCAATATCGGATCCAAGCAGGTTGGATGAACCGTCATAGTATTCCAGTTTCATCCGATAGACACTCGTCACCACTGTTGCCGCGTCATCCACAAACCAGGCGCTCAAGGCATATTTTGCGCCCGGGGTCGCCCCGAAATTCTGGTAAAAGCCCGAGCTGGTGCCATTCCACCACTCATGCGCCATGCCGTAGGTTCCGGTATGTGCCGCCCACGTTTCCCGGTTGCCGGCGCCGTACTGGGTCCAGCCGGCGGCCGTATAAATGCCGCCCGCCCCGGCGGTTTCAAAACCCGTGTTTGCCAATTGCGCCTGGCCCACTTGAAACACGCGATAAAATCTCTGCGCCGCTGTCGCCGGAGCGGACACTGTGGCGGGCGGCCCTGTGTCCAGCCAGGTGAAGGTTCCATTGGTAGCGGCCGGCACAAATCCCGGCGAAACCGCCCAGGTGGACAGATCCGGCGAGTATTCAACTTGATAGTTGCGGCCGGCGGCGGCGTTCCAGGATAATTTGACTGGGTTTTGTGCGGGCCCGGCCTGAATATTCAGCGCGACATAGGGCAGGGTGACAAAGCCGGCGCGCTGCAAACCGCGCTGAACCTCGGCGTTCTGCATGAAAAGCTGCCACACCCGCTGCGTGCGATAGTTTTCGATCATGACCACGATCGGTCCTTGATCAAGGCCGATTTCATCCGTGTCATACCATCCGAGACCGGGGTTAAAGGCGTCGCGAAATCCGTTCTCGGTCCAAAGGTTGGTGCGGTAGAGGCTGTAAAAGGCTTTCAGGGTTGGCAAAGAGTATTCCGGGGTGAAGCACATGGCGCCCCCGGCGGCGGTGGGGGCGATCGTGCCGTCATCAAAGCCACCCGCCGCCGGAAGGCCGCGGGCCGTGTAGCCCGTGGGCGGCGGGCCGTCACATGCCGTCAATCCCCAGATGGTGCTATTATAACCCGGGTAGGGCGCGGTGCTGCTGTAAGCAATTTCGGCCAGGGCGGCGCTTCGCGAATTCTGGAAGTACGTGCTGCCCTGGTCGTTCATGTAAACATCGGCAATTTGACGGAAGTCAATCCACATATGGGAGAATTCGTAGCCAAACAGCGGGGCAAAAGTCACATAAGTCTGGCCGAACAAGGTGTTCCAAAAGTAACCGCTGGTCCATCCATTCCAGGCGTTGGCCGGTAGGGGATTGGTTGCCGCGCCCAGTCCGAGACAATAAATAATCATTGCCTCGTTATAGCCGACCCAGTTGCCATAGCCGCTGAAGCCCGTATTGGGCATCCAGCCCATCGCAACCCCCGCCGTTCCCTGGGACATGAAATTCCAATCCACCCGATTAAATAGGGCGTCCGCCGTGGAACGGATGGAAGTTTCGGTGGCATTGGTTCCGTTGAAATACTGTTTGACATAAAGCACTCCCCCCAGGAACAGGCAACTGTCGATCGAGGAGAGTTCGGACGAACCGGAACGCAGCGCCGTATTCATGTCGAGAAAGTGATTGTTCTAGTCGCAATGAGTCATCCCAAGGGGTGAGGCAGGTTTTTAAGCAGCGGCAAAAGCGTAATCCCTGAAGCCTCAGGTTTCGCTCCGCCAATTGGATTCTATTCCAAACGGACTTCCACTTTCTTCCGGTCAATCACGAATTTCTGGCCAGGCGGCGCGATCGGCACGGTTTCGAGGTATTTCAGCGATACTAGATCAAACAGATTTTGGGGAACTTGCTGTTGTTCGATTGAGTAGCGGCGAACCAGATGCGTCAGACGCTCCAGGTCACCTAAAGCCGCGTTCCCGCGGGAACGGGGGGAGAATAGATTGAATATGAAATTTCTCACACAATTTGCCTGACTGGCTGCAAACTTGAACGGCATATCATGGTATCAGGCCCTGGAATATTAAGTTTTAGTTTGATGTAATCAAACGGATGTAGTGACTGTAACTACATTTATTATTATGTCAAGTAAATCTTGACAAAATAACGGAAAAAATGATGCCAATCTCAGAAGTCTGCGTTTAATGACGGGGGAGCCCACCGGGGTGCCGGTTTTAACCACGCCAGAGTCAGGGGGCGACCTCGGAATTGTTTCCCGACTGTTCCTGCACCCAGTAAATGGCCTTGTGAAGGAGTTCGGTCGGGCTGTTCAAGCCCAGCTTCTCTTTGATGCGCGCGCGGTAGGAGTTAATGGTGGCTATGGTGAGATTGAGTTCTTGGGCGATTTGTTTGGTCTCCTTGCCCAGCCCCAACATCCTGAAGACTTCGATTTCGCGGTTGCTCAACCGGCTCACCGGGGTTTCTTTGGCCTCAACCCCGCCGTGCATGAATCTTTGAATCAACGATTCCGACATGTTTTCACTCAAATACATCTTGCCTTCGAGCACTCTCCGGATGGCCTTTTTGACCGTCTCGGGCAGATCGTCTTTCATCACATAGCCCTTCGCCCCGGCCCGGATCGCCCGGTCGGCATAAAGCGATTCATCGTGCATGGATAAGACCAGCACTGGCAAGCTGGCATCCAGTTCAATCAGGTTTTTTATCAAATCAATGCCATTGCTGCCGGCCAGGGAAATATCCACAATCATCAGGTCGGGCCTGGCTTCCTTGACCAGGCTCATCGCTTCATCGGCCGTGGCGGCTTCGTTGCAGACGTTCCAACCGGGTTCCTGACCGATCAATTCACGCAGCCCCTTACGAAACAGCGGGTGATCGTCCACGATGAAGATGCGCGCGGGAGGTTTGGTTTTCAATTTGACACTTGTCGTCATCACCGGAAAGTTTAATCAAATCCTGCCCGCCAGACAAGCCTGTCGGCGATCCGGCGATTCTGATTCAGGGTGATCCGAATTCACATCGGCTTCCGGGCAGGGGCGGCCGGAGGCCCGGGCACCTGATTCGTCTCCGATTTTGTGCCCTCCACAAAGCGGCAAGCGACCTCCGTTCCCCCGCCGGACCCGCGCTGAACGAGCAGTTCCGCCCCGATCATGCGCGCGCGATATTTCATGATGCGAATGCCCATGCCCCGGCCGGGAATGCAGGGGGGCAAGCCGGTGCCGTCGTCGCGCACGGTCAGCAGGCAGTCCCCGCCGATTGATTTGACCAGTCGCACCTCAATGCGTCGGGCATTGCCATGCTTCACCGCGTTATAAATCGCCTCCTGGGCGATATAGTAGAGGTGATTGGCCACCGCTTGATCGCGAATCTGGATTGGTTCGCTGCAATGAAATTCACAGGCCGGGCTTGTGCTTCCCACGGCATTTTTGGCCAGCACTTCCAGGGCCGAGATCAGCCCGTTTTCCTCCAATTGGACCGGAAATAATCCCCGCGCGACCCCGCGGGTTTGCTTGTTGGTCTGATTGACGAGCTGGCTGATGCTCATCGCCTCGTCCGCCTCCGGGCGCTTTTGCTTTTTAAGTTTGTCGGCCAGGTTGTTGGATAGAAAACCAATGCCGGCGAGTTGCTGGCAGATCCCGTCGTGCAGATCATGGCCGATGCGTTGCTGTTCGCGCGTGCTGATTTCCAATATTTCCTTTTCCAACCGCCGGCGTTCGGTGACATCGCGGGCAAGGCCTTCAACCTCCACCTCCCGCCCTTCGCGTTCGATGAGCCGCGTGCTGATCTCCAGGCGCAGCCGTTCACCTTTCGCCGCGATAAAGTCCCATTCCAGGTTTTCCGGGGCTTTGCCGTCCCGGATGAGTTCGAGCCATTGCGCGGCGGCGGAACGTTGCTCGGCGGCAACAAAGTCGAGCAAACTGCGATGGGTGATGACCGACCGGTCATAGCCCAGCAATTCCAGACCCGCCATGTTGATGGAAGTTATCCGCCCGCCCAGGTCATGGGTATAAACCACATCCTTGGCATTCTCAAAGAGATCCTGATAGCGCTCGCGCAGCGTGCCCTCCAGATCCAGTTGTCGCCGGATGATGGAGGTCTGCTGGCTGACCCGGCGGCGCAACACGAAAACCCAGGCCAATGACGCTAGCACCACCGCTGTGAGAATACCCACGGCCCATAACAACCGCGTCAGAGACCACCAGGGGGGCAGCGTCAGAACCTGGATGTCTGCCGGGCTGCGCAGCAGAATTCGAAAGGATTTTGCCCGCCAGGTGGATCCGGCCCGCCATTCCTCGCCCACCTCGATCCGGCACACCCCCGTCAGACGCAAGCGGCTCTGGGTTTGCAGCGTGGACAATTCATCCGGGTTCTGACTCTCGAGATGTGCGGTGAAAACATTTTTATCCTGTTCGAGCAACAGCACGGTCTCGCGGTCGTCATGGGAGCGGTTGATCAGCGTGCCTGCCACCTGCACCAGCCGGCTGTCGTGCGAGCCATCCAGCGCTTCATCGGCCGTCACCGGTTCCGGCGCCGGTTCCCGACCCGCGCCCGCTTTCTCCCAGACTGCGTCCTGCAAGGTGGGCGTATATTCACCGTTGACCGGATAACCAATGAGTTGAACCCGGTCTCCCGGTTGCAAAATGCCGGGCTGCAGAGTTTGCGCGAAAAGCCCGTGCTGGTCATCCTGCACAAAAATCGCCCGTCCGGGTTGCTGCAGGAGCACCGTGCCGGCCACCTTCACGCGCCGGCCGTAGGAAACGTTTGGCGCATACAGCATCAAATCGCCGATCGGCTGGCAGGGCTGGGTCAGCACATCCACCGCCGGGGGATTGTCCACCACGATCTGCCCGATTCCGGGTGACAATAAACGGATGCCGAAAAGTTGACGCTGGCGGTTGAACCAGGAGCCGCACACCCCCTGAATCCGCACCTGGCTGTCCACCAGATAGTCCAGGTTGGTTTTTAATGTGTCCGGGACCAGCACCGCCAGCCGCCCTCCGCCCGTGTTTAATTCCAGCGTCTGACTTCCGGTTCGGTCGGCAACCACGGCGTGCACCAAACCGGACACCTCGACCCATTGACTGTCTTTTTGCCCCCGCAGCAAATCATCATAGGTAACTTTGAGGGGGACCGGAAGTTTGGCGTGTCCGAGCACTTTAATCAGGGTCGGTGTGACCGTTGGCGCGTATTCACCCGGACCCGACACCCCTGTCACCTCAACCAGATCCCCGACGGACATTTCCGGGAACTCCACTCCGTTGCCGACAAAAATGCCGGCGGTCTGATCCTGGACAAAGCAGGCATGCCGGTCAAAAATAAAGGTCACCACCGCATGCAATAACAAGGGTGACTTTCTGGCCGCCTCGGCCGGTGTCAGGTTGCGCACGGCCGCCGCATTGGTTATCACCGTCCCCGCCTCGCCCGCGGTCGCGGTCTGAGCGGTTGCCGGAGCGCCCCGGCCGGCGAGCGCGATCCCAGCCAGCCACAATCCGAACGGGAAAATGAAGCGATTCACGAGCACAGTGATCTTGGGAGGTTATGCCAGGGGCATTATATTTCAATGCAGAAGTATCAATGAATGTGAAGATTTGCATTACAATCAAAGCAAGAAATATTGACATTTTATTCCCCGGTTTGTATGATTGGCTCGAATAAATGATTATCCATGCTTTATTTCATCCCAAAACCGCCGGTCAATTTTGTTATTCACGCTCGTGGCCGGCGCCGATTTTCGATCGGGCTGCCCCATCGATAAGGCTTGATCCGGCTTAATCATAATTTTTTTAATCTAATGGAATTAAATGCCTGCCTGGTCGCCCGGCTGATTATGGTCCTGCAACGTAGGCTGGTGACAAGTTTTGTCCTGCCGGCCGTTTGCTTCCTGGCGGGCACCGCCGGCGGGCAGCCGGTTTCCGCGGCAGCTTCCGCGCCGGAAATTGAACTCAAAATATCGAATTTGCTGGCGCAGATGACGCTGGCGGAGAAGTTGGGCCAGTTGCAGCAGCTCGATGGCACGGGGGAAGGGGACTATCGCCCGGAACATGTGGACCTGGTCCGCCAAGGTTTGCTGGGCTCAACGCTCAACGTGCGCGGCGTAAAAAACACCACGGAGC
>CAIJNQ010000228.1 GCA_903822015.1 uncultured Verrucomicrobia subdivision 3 bacterium
CCCTTGACACCACAAAATTTAGTATGTTACAAACATGCAACCACAATTAGCAGTGGTTTTATGCGTTGCCCCAAGTGCGGTTGTCAGGAAGATAAAGTCGTTGATTCTCGTGCCTCGCGTGAGGGCGCGACCATCCGCCGCCGCCGCGAATGCATCGCCTGCGGGCACCGCTTTACCACCTACGAGGAAGTCGAGCACGAGGGCTTGATGGTGCTCAAGCGTGACGGCCGGCATGAGGAGTTTTCCCGCGAAAAACTTTTGTCCGGCATCCGCAAGGCCTGCCAGAAACGCCCCGTCTCGCCCAAGGTCATGGAGGATATGGTCGATCACATCGTCGCCAGCGTCACCGCCAAATTTGAAACCGAGGTCCCCGGCGAATTCATCGGCCGGCTCGTGATGGACGGCCTGCGCGATACTGACGAGGTCGCTTACGTCCGCTTTGCCAGCGTCTATCGCCGGTTTGCCGAGGCCACCGACTTTGTCCAGGAAGTCCAGAAATTGGAGGCGGCCAAATGATCGCCTTGCACTCCGACCACCTGATCTTTCAGCTCACCAACGGCGAGAGTGTTCCCTGCTCGGCCGAGATGATCTCCATCGAGATCGCCGGCAATGCCGGGGAGCTCCTGGACAACGAATTGCTGCGCCATGCCGCCGCGTCTGTCTTCCACTATTTCAAATGCGAGCTGGAACGCCAGACCGTCACGGTCGGCGAATTCGCCCTCGCGCTCGAGAAAGTCCTGCGCGGCTTCGGCCTGACCCTTTACGCCGACGAACCGCCGCCGCTGCCGGAGGCGGACCTCGCCGCCGATCTCCGCCATCTGGCCTGCGATTCCGCCGCCAGCCTCGAATTGTTTTTCTTCCCGCGGCTGCGCGACGCGTTGCGCGCCCAGCTCCGGCAATCGCCGCGCGTGCTCCATTTCCGCGGCCTGCGCGGCTGCGTCAAAAAGCTCGCCGGCGCCCGCCGCTGGTCGGCGCGCTGCGAACAGATGCAGGAGCAGATCGTCGGCTACCTCCGCGAATGCCTGACTGCCGAGCCCGAACAAAAACGCTGCGCCCTCGTCGTGGAGTAAAAGCCGGTGAGGCGAGGCTCCGTCGGGCCGGAATTTAATTCGTGAAAATGCGTGCCCTTCGTGTCTAAAGTTTCGCCATGAGCAAAACCCTGTTTGAAAAAATCATTGCCCGGGAGATCCCGGCCGACATTGTTTATGAGGATGATCTGGTCCTCGCCATCCGCGACATCCATCCGCAGGCGCCGGTGCATGTGCTGATCTTCCCGAAGCAGCCAGTTCCGCGCATCGCCGAAGCCACGCCAGCCGACCATAAGTTGCTCGGCCATCTGCTGCTCAAGGCCGCCGCCGTTGCGGACCAGCTGGGCTTGAAAACCGGTGGCTACCGGTTGGTCATCAACAACGGCGCGGATGGTGGTGAAACCGTGCCGCATCTGCACTGCCACATCCTCGGCGGCCGCCGTCTGGCCTGGCCGCCGGGTTGAGGTCGCGCCTTTTTGAAACCAAGCCGGCAAAACGTGAAACGGTCTCGGATCCTTGGCGTTTGTTGCTTTGGAGTCATGCCTACGACGCCGATAATCTCACCCAAACGCGCCGGTTTTTAGTCGAACGCGGGCACGCTCTGATTGAATGCCGAACGTTCGACGAGGTGCTCGCCGCCGTCAAAAATCTGAACCGGCGCTGATTGTTTTCTTCGCCCGTGCGACCGGAAAAATCCCGCAACCACCCAGATTTTACGGCAACTCTTTTCCCAAGATTGCCTGCGCGAAAATTTTCTGTTACTGAATCGCCGTGCCTGACCCCAGTCTGCTCATCCTGATTCCGGCTTATAACGAGGAGCGCCGCATCGAACCGGTGCTGCGCGATTATGCGCAATTTTTTCAGAAAAATTATTCCGGCAGGTTCCGCCTCTTCGTCGTGCTCAACGGCTGCACCGATAATACCCTCGGCGTTGTCCAAAAAGTGTCCGCGGACTTTCCCGAGGTGCGCGCGCTGGAATTCCGATCGGCCATCGGCAAGGGCGGCGCGCTGATCGAAGGCCTCCGGCTTGCGTCGCTTGGCGACCTGATCGGCTACGTGGACGCCGACGGCGCGACGCCGCCGCGCGCCTTCCTGGAACTGGTGAACCAAATTGGCAGGGCGGACTGCGTCATCGGTTCGCGCTGGCTGCCGGGCGCGGTCATCCATCAAACCCAAAGCAGCAAGCGACAGTTAGCCAGCCGCGTGTTCCACCTCATCGTGCAGTTGCTGTTCTGGCTCGGCATCCGCGACACGCAATGTGGGGCGAAGGTGATGAAGCGCGAGGTGGTGGAGAAAATTCATCCGTATCTCCGATGAAGGCCTCAATGTGCTTCGTGTAGGCAACCCCGCCCGCGTTTC
>CAIJNQ010000229.1 GCA_903822015.1 uncultured Verrucomicrobia subdivision 3 bacterium
GATGAAAAAACAGGCCATCAAATTGATGCCTTATTCCGACGCCGCGCCGCCGCTGATCACGAACGGGTCAAAAATCACACTCAAGGCTTCCGGCGGGAGGCCGGGCCCGTTGTCGCTGATGCGCAGGACAATTTCCGGTTTGTTGCCGGGGTTCTGCAAATCCGCCCCCAGGGAGATTTTACTGCCGGCGGGCAGCATCGCCAGTTCGTCTTTCAACAACAGTTCAAATAGTCGGTAGAATTTGGGTTTGTCCGCACGGATCGTCGGGAGTGTGTCGGGAATTTTATTTTCGATCTCGATTTTCCGGGCGGCAAATTGTTCCTTGAATGCCTCCAGAGCCGCGCCGACGGCCGCCGCGACCGACACTTCGTCGGCGAATTGCGTCGCCGGATTGGCGTCCGATGAGGTCCGCAGATCGGTGAGCAGGTGGTTGATTTTTTCAATCTGCGATTGAACGTTCTGGTGATAGTCCTTCCAGAATTCCGGGTTGCGTAGCCCGTTCAGATCCGCCTTTTCCTCGGCCATTTTTGCGGGCGCCAGGTCGAGAAACGTCTTAACCGCCACCAGGGAGTTGCGGATGTGATGACTTAACCCGGCGGCCAGCAAACCCAGGCTCACAATCCGGTCGGCTATCATCATGTTGCGCAGCACGGACATTTTTTCGAGCAGCAGCTGGTCGCGCTCGGACTGCACCATGAAAAATTCCAGGGCCTGCCGGAGGGTGAGTTCCAGCATTGGCGGATCCCAGGGCTTGTGGACATATTTATAGATCGCCCCGCTGTTAACCGCGGCAATCGCGGCCTCGAAGTCGGAGAACGCCGTGACGAGAATCCGTAAAACGCGCGGACGGAATTGCCGCGCGCGTTCCAGCAGCCAGACTCCCTTTTCGCCGGGCATCCGCTGGTCGGTCATAATCAGGCCGATTTCATCGGCGTGCGTTTCGAGCAGCCGGTAGCCGTCAATCGCGTTCGTGGCGGTGAAGATCCGGAAGTCGTCGCCGAAGGCACGCTCGAAATACTTCAGCGATTTTTCCTCATCGTCCACATAGAGGATTGCGAACTTTTTATAGTCGTAGAGATTTTCCATATCCGGTTTTCAGTTCACAGCCTGCTTGGTTTTGACGGGAAATTCGAGCGTGAATTCGCAGAATTTCCCCGCCTCGGTTTTAACGTAAATTTTCCCGCCATATTCCTGCGCGATGTTATAGCAGATGCTCAAGCCCATGCCCATGCCGGCCCCCACGTCTTTCGTGGTGAAAAACGGGTCGAAAATCTTGCCCAGATGCTGCGCTTCAATGCCCTCGCCGTTGTCGCGCACGGATAAAAGGCTTTGCCCGTTCTCGATGCGGCCTTCAATCCAGATCGCCGGCTTTTCGCCGGCGGTGAAGGTCTTGGCCTTCAATGCGTCCAGCGAGTTTTGCAGCAGATTAACGATCACCTGGATCAGCTTGTTCTTGTTGGCCAGGATCGTCTGGCCCTCGGCGAACTTTTGCTCGATTTGCACGCCATCCTTCCACTCGTTGCTCAGGAACCGGAGTGCCGGTGTGACGACTTCGGCCACCGGCACCGGGTCAATCTGCTCGGTGTTGGGATGCGTGAACATCCGCAGATCCGAAACAATGGCCTGCACGCGCTTGAGGCCGTCTTCGACATCGGTCAGAACCTCGGCGTAATCCGCCTGCTGTTCCGGCGCCAGGTGCTTCCCTTTTTTGCGCAAGGTGTACAGGCCGGTGGTGGCAAAGTTAAGCGGGTTGTTGATTTCGTGGATGATGCCCGCGCTCATCCGTCCGAGTGATGCGAGCTTTTCCGATTGCACCAGTTGGATTTCCGCCTCTTTGATTTCGCGGTTGGCCTGGTTCAGGGCGATGTTTTGTTCCGCCAGCTTCGCGTTGGAGCTTTCGAGGTTCAGGTTGCTTTGCTCAAGCTCGCGTTTGTTTTCATCTAGTTCATGGCGGACGGCAAATTCGCGGAATCTGAGCTTGGTAAAAAAGTGATTGCCGGTGACCACGATGATTCCTGTGCAGATCAGGAAATAAAAATTATTTACCACCACCCCCCGAAAGGCGAAAGCGGCTTCGTCAATCCGGCAGGCGGCCAGATATTCAACCCAGACCAATAATACGGCGATCAAACTTTCGAACGAAGTCCATCGCAGCACAAATCCCAATACCAGCAGCGTCAGGTTCAGCCCGGCATAGTAAGGCGAGTTGGCGCCGCCGTTGGCCAGATAAGGCGAATTCGGTCCGCCGGTTTCGTAAATCATGTATGCCACGCACGAAGCCGGCAACAGCACCAGGGTCACGCCAAATAGTCGATAAAATTTTTCCCCGAATGGTGTGAGCAGAACGGACCAAAACATCCCGATGAGGATCGAACATAAGAACCGGGCGATCAGAAAATCATTCGCCATCCGCGGATACACGCTGTAATCCAAAAAGGCAAACGAAGGCACCAACAACATGCCCATGATGCAACCGATTTTAATGTTGTTGATTGCGACTTCCCGGTTATAAAGGGCGAACGCCTGTTTTATCTCTTCGGGATAAGAGTCCATGCTTTAACCCCTTTCCGGCTTTCTGATTTCCAGAAATAAATTAACTCCCACCGGCTCGGTGATGACCCGCGCACTTTCTGGCGGGATATTTTCAGGTTCGAAGGATGCCATGCAATCGGCGTTTCGATAAATCAGGTGCCAGTCCAATAGGAACTCCATCATGTCCCGGAAGGGTACCCGGTCCGACATGTTTGCCACCACCACCAGTCCGCCGGGCGCCAGGCAGTGGTAAAACAGATCAACGCATTTTTTGCAGACTGGATCCGTCAAATAGTCAAAAAGGCCGCCGCAATAAATCAAATCAAAATCGCCGCCCAGGGTCTGGCGCGCCAGCTGGGCGGAATTTTTGATCAAACTGGTCACCGACATTCGTTGAAACCGCACCCGGGTCTTCCGGCCATGTTTTATTTGCGCTTCGCGGATCTTGGATTTGCAATAATCAAGGGTCTCGGCATCGAAATCCAGGAGGGTGAAATCCGCCTGGTCGGCCAGCGGGGTTTCGGCCATGAAGTTTTGCACCTCCTGGGCCGGGCCGCAGCCAATGTTCAGAATGCGGGCAACGCGCTTTTTGCGTGCGATGCGGCTCGTCTCCTGAATCAACTTTTCCTTCATGTGCACCGCGCGGTTGCGCACCGAAATCGCCGGATACTGGCTCACCAGCCAGTAATGCACAATTTTGGAATACAATGACCGGCCTTCGAATGTGTTCCGATGAATCATGTTCATCATTTCATAATCCCCGGCATATCCCAGTGGCTTTTGGTAAGTGCGATAGGCAAATGGGGCCGAAAGCGTCAGTGGATGAAGGTGGCGGCGCAGAAAGATCTGATGGGCTTCGCGTGCCTCCGGTTTTATCCGTCGTGTCGCCTCCAGGAGCCGCTCCCGCAGGGCGTCAACCGTGGATAGAATCGCGGGCTTCAAGTCTTTGGCGACTTGCAATTCCACCTCGGGTTGTTTTTGCGTCGCATGGGAACTGATGGCGAGGGAAATCTGGTCTAGCAGCAGCCTTAAATCCCACAAGTAGCTTTTGAAATCCAACACCGCCAGCTTGAACTCTGGCAGCAGCTTTGATTGCACTTGCCACTGTTTGAAGAAGGCATGGTAAGCATCCAAAACGTTGGTCTGCCCGTTGTCCGGGGTCCGGATGCCGATGGCGATGCCTGGTTCATTCAGTTTGACTTCGCAAGCCAGCCCGATTCCCGCTGGCAATAGATTCATGACCACGGCTGTGCCTGTGTAAATTTCCCGCCCGCCGGCAAATACCTTGAAATCGTCCAGGATTTCGGAAACTTGCAACACCTGGTCAGTCCGGTAAAACTCAAACACAATCTGAAATCGTTCAATCCGCAAAAGGCGCCCTTGAGCTTCGGTTCCGTGCTGATTGCGAAAAATCACCAGATTTTCCTTGATGCCGGGGTGTGCTGGCGGCAGCGCGGCCTCCGCAATTCTTGGCCGGTAGGTCATCTCGCCATGACCATTTTTGTTCTTAAGCTGGCTCATATCGATTGAAAGATAAATGGTTTTGGCTTTGAATAACATCATAAAGCGCAGCCGGCTCAAGGTTCGGCTGGGCCCTTATTCAATTCAAATGGAAACTCAGGTTCCGCCAACCTGCAGGCTATGGCCAATTTCCACCCGCCGGCGGGCATATCGGGCACGGCTGTTCTTTAATTCCCAATCATCCTTCCCCGATTAAAAACGCCAGCCAACCGAAGCCGTTACGGCATTGCTGATGAATCCATAAGTGCCATTCGCCGTCTGCCCGGTTGGCGACGCCGCGCTGCCGGTCACTGTCCGGTTGGGTCCGTAGCCGAATTGATAGGCGATATCAAAATCAAAATGACTGCCTTTGTAGCCTGTGCCGATGCTGAAAAAGTGCCGGTCTTGATCCGCTACCAGCGGCGTGTAGTGGGCGTCCGGTACGGAGTTCTGGTTGAACAAATAACCTGCGCTGACATTCCATCCGTTGTCGAAATAGCGGGTCACGCCAAACTCGTAATACCAGCTTGATTGCCAGTTTAATACCAGGGGTGGGGGATAGCCTATCGGTAGCGGCCCGTTCTGATGAATCGTCACCGTCCCCTCGCTGTTCCAGTCTATATAATCCACGTCAAACTCAAGATTCCACTTTGGTGTTGGCCGGTAGGAAACCCCGGCTTCCGCCTTGAGCGGGAATTGAAAATCGGCATTCGCCCCGGTGCTGGTGGACGGAAATGCGGGTATGTTATAAGGCGGCGGCAGGGGGACGCTGTTGTAGGCCGAGGTGTTGCCTTTCAAATTGATTTTCGTCCCGGTTTGAAAGCAGGCCCCGAAGGAGAGTATCTCCACCGGCTGCCAGAGAATGCCCGCATTGCCGGACAGTCCCCACCCGTTACCCTGAAATTGAAATTGGTCGTATGGTTGGGCAGGCCACGCTATGCCTTGCTGGATGTCAAGATTGGCGTAATTCGCTGCCAGGCCGCCGCCAATCGAAAGCGAAGGCAACAGCTTATACGCCACCACCGGGTTAATGGCCAGTTCCTTCAGCGAACCTTGGGTGGCGAGTGTGCGAAAGCCCGTCTGGTCCGACCATTTTATGCTCAAGCCCGACGGGGCATAAACTCCCAATCCAAAGTAAACCGGAATATCTTTTGGCCCGTAGGTATAGAAAAATTGCGGGATGGCATTGAACGTACTTTCATTGTGAAACGTCCCGCCTGTGATCGGTGATTTGTAACTGGGGTCAAGATTTATCATATAAGCCCCGGCCCGCAGATTGTTTCCCGATAGCTGGGTGATGCCGGCTGGATTATAGAAAACTGCCGACGGGTTGTCCGCCGTGGCTACGTAAGCTAGGCCGCGTGCGACCGCGAACGCGTCTTGATCCGGTAGATCAAAGCCGCCCGCAAACGCCGGGCCGGTAATCACCAAAACAATGACAGTTGTGTATCCAAACTTGAGACAGAGTCTTTTAGTATGCATAATTTATAGTTCAATTTCACCACATTTCCGATTAAGGCGGAATCGGCGCAACTTCAGTGCCAGATTGGCTTATTGCATCTTTTATTTGCGATTCTTCAGGTATTCATCTCATCAGCATCCGCTGAGCTTACTTGCGATCTTCTCAGGAATTCCTTAGATCTGGTGGGCAATCCTTTGCACTATTGGACTTGAAGGCTGCGGTTTATTACTGATTTGGTTCAAGTGGTCTGGGATCGAAGGAAGTGTGGAGCTGCATCTGGTAGGGTTTTCCTGATCCAGAAAATGTCCGGTGACTAACAATATTTGGCAATCGATTGTGCTGAGAGCAGCCGGGCGTAATTTTCAAAGTCAGCATGCCACCATAGCGTCACGGTGATTTTGTCGATAACGGGCGCGTCCATTTTTCGCAAAATCCAGTGGGGCTAACCCGGCGACAGCATCGCGCGTATGCCATCCAAAATGAAATGGTGCGGTGTGGTGAGCATCTAATATATCACTCAGTCGCGTAAGGCTTCGGTGCTGGGAATTGGAATACGGGTGTTGATGAATCTATTGGCATGAGCTGTTTGGCGGGCGGATGCGAATTCCTGGGCCGGAGGCCGTGCTTCAGAAAGGCGGGCCGGTCAGCCGGTCCAGTGGATCATCAAGGATGCCAACACGACTACAGTCTTCGGTTCGTGTTGATGTGCCCGGCAGAGTGACGCCGCATCCAAACTGTGTATAACAGCCATTCCCATACGGGCAGCGCGTATCACCGCGAGCACTGTTTCGGAAAAAAGCGGGTCCTCCCGTGCGGGCGGCTAAGTTGTGAACTCGGATTTTACCAAGGGGAAAAATGCGATCGATCGCCAGCCGCAATGGGTTTGGAATGATTAAAAATGCATTCCCACCGTCGCAATGATGGCCGAGCTGCTGAAGCCGTAGGTGCCGTCGGCGGTTTGGCCGGCAAATTGTCCGGGCGTGGCCGAGGGCGTACTGCCACTCACATCGCGCTTGAAGGCGAAGCCCAGTTGATAAGCGATGTCAAAATTGAAACGCTTGCCGCTGAAACCGGTGCCCAGGCTTAAAAAATTTCGGTTCAAGTCGGCAGCCAGCGGCGTGTAATAGGTGTCCGGCACCGAGTTCACGTTGAACACATAGCCGCCGCTCACATGCCAGCCATTGTCAAAATAACGCGTTGCGCCGAACTCATACATCCAGCTCGCCTGCCAGTCCAGGTTCACCGTGATGTCTTGATGAAAGGGCCGGCTCACCGGTGGCGGGGACTGCTCGATGGTGACGGTGTTGAAGCTCTGCCAGCCGGTGTAGTTCGCGTCCATTTCAAGGTTCCATTTGGGCGTAGGCCGATAAGAAATGCCAAAGACGGTCGTCAGGGGAAAGGTGAAACGGGCCGATGCATCCCGCTGCGCTGGGTAGTAGTAGGGATTTCGTTGTAATTGGAAATCGGTGTTGCCCTGGAAATTCAAACTGGCCGAACTGCGAAAAGTAGCTCCGAATGAAATTTTTTTATAGGGTTGCCAGAGGATCCCCACGTTGTAACCCACGCTCCAGCCGTCGCCGGTGAAGTTGAAGTAATTGGTCAATGGTGTAGCAAAGCGGCGTAGGCCTTGATACATGCTGATGTCGCCATAATTGAACATCGCACCGCCGCCTACCGAAAGGGTTGGCGTCAGCTTGACCGCCACCACCGGGTTGATGGTGAAGTATTTGAGGTTGCCGCTGATGGCTACCGAACGGAAACCGGTATCCTGCGGCCAGCTCATGTTGCCGCCATAGGGCGCATAAATGCCCAGGCCAAAACTCATTGGCGCACCGCTGGCGGTGTAGGTGTAGAACAGTTGCGGCAGGTAGGCAAAGTTGGCCGAACTATAATAAGTACGGCCGTTGTTGGGTTGGCCGGCGGATGGCTGATAGGTTGGCTCGTAATAGACGCTGTTCAGCCCGGCGCGCAAATTGCTGTTCGTGAGTTGCGCGATGCCCGCCGGGTTGTAATAAATCGCCGAGGCATTGTCCGCCGTGGCCACAAACGCCTCCCCGCGCGCCGTGGCAAAGGCATCCTGGTCTGGCAGGCCGAATCCGTTCGCCAAGGAATGCCGCACGGCCCCGCCCAAAAGTACGGTGAGCAGCAGGTTTCTAAGATGGCGTTGATTCTCGATTCGTTTCATCCGTTCTCGGAACAGGTATGCACGGTAGTTACTCACGGTCGACGTGTCAGAGCAAGCAAATCCCCTGCCGCTTTACTTTATTCACGATTGGACTAAGCTTTGAACGTGAAAAATCTGTATCTATTCACATTTGGACTCTGCCTGCTCGCAGCGACGGCTCTTCCCGTCAAGGCCGCATTTCATTCGCTCTACGTTTTTGGCGACGGCCTTTCCAGCACGACAGACACAAATTATCCCGGATCATCTCAATATTATGGCCAGCGCCTTTCCAATGGTCGGGTCTGGGTTGAAGTGCTGGCGCAACGGCAAGGGTTGGCCTACTATGTCAGCAATAACAATTCTTACTTTGGTCACAACAGTTCAGAGACATTGGCGAATGTGGTATCCAGCTTCCTCCCCCCGGCGGATGTGTCGAATGCACTATTTGTCGTGTGGGTTTGCAATGCTGATACGTTTGATTCCGCCCAAGTCCCTGACAATTCAGACCAGTGGCGTACCGACAACATCCAGGCCCAGATCAATTATTCCAATATCATCGCCAATCTCTATGCGGATGGCGTTCGCACCCTGATTCTGCCGAATGCGGTGGATATCTCCAAGATCCCGGACTTCAATGGCACCATTAACAATTCCTACGGTTCTTTGGCGGCGACCATGAGTGCCGGGTGCGTTGACTACAATGTCAGATTTTCCAACACCATCAGCCAGGCCAGAAGCTTGCCCGGATTGACTATTTATGCTCCGGATTTTTTTAACCTGCTTAACAATGTGCTGACCAATGCCGCTTATTATGGTTTAACCAATGCCACCTATCAGGGATTTAGCATAGACGCCATCGACGTAAATAATTTTTATTCGAGTTTGCCGCCTTGTGCCACTAATGGCTTTGGCACCAATTTCATTTTCTGGGATCCAGATAATCCGACCGCACAGTTACATGCCATCATTGCCGATGAAGTCCAGAAGCTCCTCCCGCAAACGGTGCGAATCGGCAAAATCACTCCGTTTATCGGCAGTAACCGATTGGATGTTGTAAACATGCCCGGAGGACTGAATGGTTTTGTCGAAGGGGGCACCAATCTGGCGGTCGCCAGCTGGACAACCAACTTGGTCGGCTTTACCAGCACCAATACCACGCCGTCGGTTTTTGTTCCCGCCTCTGGCTCTCCCTGGTTTTACCGCTTGCGCATCCCCTACTATCCCTACAGTTGGTCTTGGCCGTGACCTGCCGGGAAAAATTAAGAGTCTGTCTGAAAATTCCAAGTGGTGTTATTTTTGGGGAAAAGGCTCGAAGGCGAGGCGCGACGAGGGAGAATACCCCGGGTGGGTCTTCGACTGAGCAGCAACGAAGCCAGACGGCGCTTCCCCCAAAAACCCTCCGGGTGCAGGTCTTTTGTCTTTGTCCGGCGTTGGCTTGGTCATCACCGCCCGCTGTGGGGATGCTGGTGCCAGTGCGGAGGCACCCTCGCCGCCTTGGTCAAAGCCAGTACCCCTCGCCGCCGCACCCCTTGCAGTTTTCAAACAGGCTCTAAGGCGCTGATACTGCGGTCAATGTCGCCTATGACAAGGTTTCATACCCCCACCGCAGCATCCGCTCCGTGGCCTCCCAGCCGATGCACGAGTCGGTGATGGACACGCCGTAGCGCAATTCAGCCAGATTGGCGGGAATCGGCTGGTTGCCTTCGTGCAAATGGCTTTCCACCATCAGGCCGATCAGGGAGCGCGTGCCTTCGCTGCGCTGCTGGATCACGCTCCGCCAGACTTCCTCCTGCTTGGCGAATTTTTTTTCCGAATTGGCGTGGCTGCAGTCTACCATCAAGACCGGCGGGAGTTTCTCGGTAATCAGCTTTTGTTCCGCCGCCTTGATGCTCGCCGCATCGTAGTTCGTCATCGCCCGGCCGCCCCGCAAAACGACGTGCGCGTCAGGGTTGCCATTCGTGCGGACGATGCTGGTGGCGCCATCCTCGTTCATGCCCAGAAAGCTGTGCGGATGCCGCGTGGCGCCCATCGCGTCGATCGCCACTTGTAGGCTTCCGTCGGTGCTGTTCTTCAGGCCTACGGGCATGGAAAGCCCGCTGGCCATCTCGCGGTGCGTCTGCGATTCCGTGGTGCGGGCGCCGATGGCCGCCCACGAAATCAGGTCCGCGATGTATTGCGGCACAATCGGGTCGAGAAATTCCGTGGCCGCCGGCAAACCCATCGCGGTGATTTCCAGCAGGAGTTTCCGCGCGATTTTCAACCCGGTCTCGATGTCCTGCGAACCATCCATGTGCGGGTCGTTGATGAGGCCTTTCCAGCCGATGGTGGTGCGCGGCTTTTCAAAATAGACGCGCATTACGATTTCCATTTTGCCTGCCATTTCCTTTTGCAGCCGGCTCAAACGCGTCGCGTATTCCCGCGCGCTTTTTTCGTCATGAATCGAGCACGGCCCGATGACGACCAGCAGGCGCGGGTCTTCCTGCCGCAAAATGCGGATGATGCGTTCGCGGCTGCGCGCCACCGTGGCGTTCGCCGCGTCGCCCGTCGGCGATTGCGCCTTCAGGGCTCGCGGCGAGAGCAGCGGAACGATTTCCTTTACGTGTAAGTCCTGCGTTCGATACATGGTGACAGTATAGCGCAACGGAGCGCTGCGGAAAGTCGAAACACAACGGGCGTTGGACACCGGCGGTGATTTGTGTATTGTGGCGCGGGCGGGGGTGAAATTATGAGCAAGGAAAAATTGAATACCGGCCAGAAGGCGTTGCAGATCAATCTTGACGCAAAAAAATATGGTACCTTCGCCGAAATCGGCGCCGGTCAGGAGGTCGCGCGCTGGTTCTTCCACGTCGGCAAGGCGTCTGGCACCGTCGCCAAAACCATTTCCGCCTACGATATGGCGGTCAGCGATGCGATTTACGGTGCGGCGGACCGTTACGTCAGCCGCAAGCGCCTGCAGTCCATGCTGGATCTGGAGTTCGACCTGCTCATTCAGCGGCTCGACAAAACCCGCGGCGATAAATGCACCTTTTTCGTTTTTGCCGACACCGTGGCAACCAAACAAGTCGCCCGGCCCGGTCAGGACGAAGGCCAGGGCTGGCTCGGCATCAAATTTCAAACCCGGCCGCATGAGGAGGCCTCCACGATCATTATCCATGTGCGTTTGCTCGACGGGGAGTCGCTTCGCCAGCAGGAGGCCGTCGGCCTCATCGGCGTCAATCTTATCCACGCCGCATTCTATCAGCATTCCGACCCGGAGGCGCTGATCGGTACGCTGCTCGACGGCTTGAATACTCAGCGGATCGAGGTGGATATGATCAAATTTTCCGGCCCGGCCTTTCCGGGGCTGGATAACCGGCTCATGGCGCTCCAGCTCGTCCAGCAATGGCTGACCGAAGCCGCGATGTTCACCGCCGACGGCGAAACCGTCATTCCCGGTGAACTGCTTTACAAGAAGCCCGTGCTGCTTGAACGCGGCAGTTTTCGCCCGCTCACCAATCCGATGTTCGACATGATGGAGCGCGCCCAGGATCAATTCATCATGGAGCCCGCGCTCCAGGGTGAAGCGCCCGTCGCCATGTTCGAGATGACTTTGCGCCAGTTGCAAGTCGGTGATGCGATTGACCACCGTGATTTTCTCGACCGCGTGGATACGCTTGGTGCGCTCGGCAAGCCCGTGCTGATCTCCAATTTTCTCCGCTACCACCGCCTGGTGACCTACCTTTCGCGTCACACGCAGAAGCCCATCGGCCTGCCCATTGGCCTGGTGCGTTTGCGCGACGTGATGGATGAAAAATTTTATACCGATCTGCCTGGTGGTCTGATGGAATCCCTTGGCCAGCTTTTCAAGAACGGCGCTAAGCTTTTCGTCTACCCCTCACTCGACCGCAAAACCGGCCGGCTCACCACCGTTGAAAATCTGGACGTCGCGCCGCATCTGCGGCACCTGTACGCCCATTTGGTGGAGAACAAGTTCGTCGTCAACATTGCCAACTACGACGCCGGGGCCTTGAAAATTTATTCCGGCGAGGTTCTCGCCAAAATCCATTCCGGTGACGAGGGCTTGAGCCGGCTCATCCCGCCGCCCATCTTCGAAGTCATCAAGGCCAAAAAATTGTTCGGCTGGAAACAAAAGGCGCCGGCAACTCCGGCTTGATTTCTACGGATAGCTTGGATAATTAAGGCCTTAAGCCCTGCTTTCCGGTCCCCCCAACAGGGCAATAAAAGTTTAACAAAAGACAATATACGGGTGTCTCCCCGGGCCGCCGGTGATACACTGCGCCCACGATTTTACGGAAATGAAAATTACCGCACCCAAAGAAACGCATCCGGGCGAGACCAGAACGCCGCTCACGCCTGACAGTGTCGCCAAGCTCGTCAAACTCGGCGCTCAAGTCGAAGTTGAGGCCGGCCTCGGCAACGCCGCCGGTTTTCCCGACGAGGCCTACACCAAGGCCGGAGCGACCCTGGCCACCGATAGCCGGGCGCTGATTGGCTCCGGCGACATCGTGCTGCGCCTGCGCAAGCCCCCGGTGGAGGAAATTGCCTGGCTCAAGTCCGGCGCCATCCACGCCAGCCTGCTTGACCCGTTCAACGAAAAGGAACTGGTTCAGAAATTCGCCGAGCGCGGCGTGAGCGCCATCAGCATGGAATTTGTGCCGCGCACCACTCGCGCGCAAAAAATGGATGTGCTTTCCTCGCAGGCGAATCTCGGCGGTTACGAGGCCGTTATTCTGGCTGCGCGGTATTCCAATAAAATTTTTCCCATGATGACCACGGCGGCGGGCACCATTTTGCCGTCGAAGGTTTTCATCATCGGTGTCGGGGTTGCTGGCCTGCAAGCTATCGCCACCGCCAAGCGCCTTGGCGCAAAAGTCACCGCCTACGACACTCGGCCGGTCGTCGAGGAACAGGTGAAGTCGCTTGGCGCGCAATTCCTCAAAATTGACCTCGGCGAAACCGGCCAGACCAAGGACGGCTATGCCAAAGCCCTGACGGAGGAACAAATTCAGAAACAGCGTGATGCGATGAAGAAAACCTGCGGCGATTCCGACGTGGTTATTACCACGGCTCAGGTGTTCGGCCGCAAGGCGCCGATTCTCGTTACGGCGGAAATGCTCAATGCCATGAAGCCCGGCAGCGTGGTGATTGATATGGCGGTCGAAAGCGGTGGCAACGTCGAAGGCGTCAAATACAACGAAGTCATTGATCGCAACGGCGTCAAAATCATCGGCATTGCCAATCTGCCCGGCCGCGCGCCGCTGCACGCCAGTCAGGTTTATGCCGCGAACCTGGTCTCGCTCGTCGAGGAGTTCTGGGACAAGAAGGAAAAGACCTTCGTCCTCAAGCTCGATGACGAAATCATCAAGGTCTGCCTCGTCACGCACGGCGGCAAGATCGTGAACGAAAAACTCCTTCACAAAACCAGTTAACATTTTATGGATACCAACGTCCTGTTTATTTTCATCCTCGCCGTGTTTGTCGGCTTCGAGGTCATCTCGAAATTGCCTTCCATGCTGCACACGCCGCTAATGTCCGGCACGA
>CAIJNQ010000230.1 GCA_903822015.1 uncultured Verrucomicrobia subdivision 3 bacterium
AAAAGGCAGACGGAACTCTGCCAATACCCAGTCATAGACCAGCCATGTCCGGACTCACCCCAATCAACCCTCAATTAGCTTGAAAATTGTCCATCAAAAAGAATGCTCAGTCTCAGCCAGGGAGGAAGTGAGGGCGCTGGGAAACGCCTACCATCCGTACCTCCCGGAGACAGGGCAGGCGCAGACCCCCGGGCAATTGCAGGCGCACCTGGAAACCAGTTGGGCGAACCTGGAGAAGATTGCGCGGGACGCATCTTTGACGGAGCGTTGCCGACAGCTATTGGACAAGGCCAAGGGGCTGACCCAGGCCATGCTGCTGACCTTGCAGTTTTTCATCGCCACCTGCCAGGCCAAGGTGGAGGCGCTGAACTTGCCGCCGGAGGTGGAAGTGCTCATGCAAAGCCGCTTGATCCCCGCGATCTACCTGGACCGGGTGGCGGGCCGATGCGCGAAGGCGGAAGAGCGCCAGCGCCTCCGGCGGCTTTCCGAGGAATTGCTGCGGCCCCTGCGCCAGGCCGACAGCCCATTGGCCTTGTTGGGCGAGGCGGAGCGCCGATGGGTGGAAGAGGTCGCCACGGAATGCGCCGACCTCTTCCAGCGCAGCAGTTCCGCCGTGGAAGGGCGCAACGGCCAACTGTCGCTGCACCACCATGCCCGGCACCGACTCAGCGACCGCAAGTTGAACGCGCTGACCGTCATACACGACTATCTGATCAAACGGCCCGATGGGACTACGGCCGCCCGGCGGTTTTTTGGCCGTGCGCACGATGACTTGTTTCCGTGGGTGCTTGGAAGGATCAGAGCACCCGCCAGACCCGCAAAAAAGCGGCCGGGGCCACCCAAGCCAGCATATTTACAGGGGGTGGCGGCATGAGATGATTTGTGGGTCGGTGGGCTGAACGATGACCAAGGCCGTTTCGTTGACCCATCGTACTGTATGGAATAGGTTTATTAAGTTGGTAAAGATGAGTAATGGTTTGAATAACGTCTACCTTATCGTTGCGCTAGTGGCGACTTCATTCGCCGCTGGCCGCTTTTACGCTGACGGTTCCCTCATTGAAGAGAACCACAAACTCAATGATTCGCTCAGGTTTCTCCGGGGCGAGAAACTAGGCTTCGCCCATGAAAAATCGGGCATAGGGTCTTGGCGCGATGAAAAGCATCCGGCTTTCATAGCCGTGATGCCCACAACTGCACCTGTACACGAACCGGACACGAAACCAGTTCTCTCCGTCGAAGCGCAGCCTGTAGTGTCGGCATCTACCGCAACGCCAGCACTGGCGGCAGCAGTACCTACGGCAGCGGTCGAAAAGCCTCTTGCTGAAACGGTCGGGGATGCATTTTTGCCCAAGAAGGTGGCAGTCAACCGGCAGGAACCGGAGCCGGTGTCTGCCCGTGCCGGTAGGGATGCGCCCGAAGCAACCCCCGCACAATCGGTGGCAAAGGAAGGGAAGACGGGCAAAAAGTGGGTATCCGACCTAGGGGATAATGTCCAAGGGACGGCAACGTACTGGCACTGCAACAACCCCAAGCTGGTGGCCAGCGGCATGGACTATTACGCTTACGGGTCGGTCCCGGCCAGCCGCCTAAAGAAACAGGGCGATGCCTATTCGGTGCGCGACGGCAAGGCCATCGTCATCAGCGGGTGCTGGAGTCCGAAGCTCGGCAAGGCCATACTCTACAGGAAGAGCGACGGGCTAAGGTGGGAACCCCCGTTCGACGTGGACAAAGGCCCGTGGATGCCTGGGTGAGTTTGCACAAACGGACGTAAACTCTCACAGGATTTCGTCGAATGAAGGCTCTGCTTATAGCGTTGACGCTGTTTGCCTCACCGGCCCCGGCAGCGGAGGCCAAGGAGTACAAGACCCCGCCGACCCCTGCCGAGTACCGGGAGTACAAGAAATGCATGGAAAGGACGGGCGACAAGGTGACTTGCTCCAAGATCAGCCTGGCCCGGTTCTTCGTCTGCTACGACGGCAGCGGCAATCCGGCGGTGTGCGACCTGACCGACCCCTACAAGGGGAAGCGTTGAGCTTGGCCTTTGTTATCGGTTGCTCTTGAAACGAACCTGCGGTTATCAGGAGAAAAAATTGTCATTTTTAAAACTTATCTTGTCGTTCTCACCATGGATTGCACTTCTTGTCATTGCCAGAGACGGCCTATTTCGCCTCAAGGTCGGGTTGGCGGTTGGCTTTTTTTTAAGTGTTGCTATGGGCATTACCCGATTGCACCGGGGCATTATTTTATGGGCTGGCTTGTCTTTCTTTACATACGCCACATTGGCAGTGGTGGTGTTCGGCAACATGTGGACTGTAAAATACATGGGTGTAATGGCTTCCGGGGTACTGGCCGCATCCACCTGGCTAACCATTGTTCTCAATAAACCGTTTACTTTGGATTACGCACGGGAACACACCGACCCGTCACTGTGGAATAGCCCATCGTTCATCAGGACGAACATTGTCCTAACTTCAGTTTGGGGCTTGGCCTTCACTGTCAATGCCATTTTGGCTTGGGGAAAGATGGAGCATTTCATCCTGTCTGAACTGAACTACGAAATCACCAGCTATACCCTTCTAATCGGTACGGTTGCCTTCACGAACTGGTATCCGAATCATGTTCGACGTAGAAGCCACGCTCTTGGTGTGGGGTGAGTTCATAATGAACGACGCACTTAAAAGCGCACTCAAGGCGATTGGATTCTTTATGGATGATCCGAGTAAATTCCGCACGGACGCGCTTGGAAACGTATCTTTCCGAAACGTTCATGGATACTGGCTCCATGTAGGGACTTGGGACGGAACCAAACTGAAAAAAGGATTTTTCAACGTGAAGCAACCACGGTTTACGTGGTGGTGAACAAAGCCCCATGAGTTGGGGAGAGGGTTAAATGTCTTAGAGAGTAGGGCGCTAATCAACAAAAGGCTCTAAAGCTCCACGGGGTTTATCGGCGCTACCCGTCATAAAAACCGCGAATGCCGGGTGATTTGCACAAACGGACAAAAACGCCCACGGGATTTTTGGCATCCCGGGGTGACCGTAAGCGGCAGGAAAAACGCCGGGGGCTAGCAAGGCCAGACAAGTTTAGTTGCCTTGTATTAATAAATTAATAAGTAGTGTATTTGAGTGTATAACTAGTAATCGTAACCGAACGTCAAGCCGTGCTGCGGACCCGTCCATGCGCCAACCCGCAAGGCACCGCTTTTCCTCCGTGAAGGGTTTTGCGGTTTTCCCGCGCAAGCGAAGACGCCGGGCCATCATTTATTGCCGTCCTGGAGCAGAATTCCAAAGTGTACGGAGATTCGGATATTTTTGAATGTTTTCATCCCGCGTGACCAGCCAAGCATCGTAGTATTGTGCTGTGGCGATGATGATGCGATCGGCAGGGTCTTTGTGGATTTCTGGAAGCCCGACTGAAGCATAAAGCAGGGCAGGGTTTAATGGAAGGCAAGTGATCCCGGCAGTGTCCAAAGCCAAATCAAACCAGCGCGGCAGCGGGGTAGGAAGCGTCAAAGTACCTTTTTTCACGAGCTGCGATATTTCCAAGCACGAAATGACCGAAACCGCGAGAGTCTCATCCGACTCTTCGATCCAACGGCGAATTGGGGAAGTGAGGTTGGGTCCTAACTCTGGGTGTAACCAGCGCGTCCAAGCAT
>CAIJNQ010000231.1 GCA_903822015.1 uncultured Verrucomicrobia subdivision 3 bacterium
ACCCTGAGCGTGCTGACCAACAACGGCAACGGGGTGTTTGGCTCCAACGCCACTTACAACGTGGGCAGCGGACCGGTCTTCTTCACGGCAGCGGATGTGAACGGCGACGGCAAATTGGACCTGATCACGGCAAACCTGTTCGACAGCACGCTGACCGTGCTGACCAACAACGGCAACGGCGGATTCGGATTAAACAACACCTACGCGGTCGGGGAATTTCCCGAATGTGTGGCCGCGGCAGATGTGAATGGTGACGGCAAGGTGGATTTGATCACGGCGGATTACGGACAAACGGGCAACGGCACCACCTTGAGCGTGCTGACCAACAACGGCAATGGCACCTTCACCAGCTGGGGCACAGCTTCCGGCGGGGGCGGCCCGGTTTTCGTAACGGCGGCGGATTTGAACGGTGACGGCACCGCGGATCTGATCAGCGCGGATTACGGTTCGAGCGCCAACGGCAACAACCTGACCGTGCTACTGAGTCTGCCGGCGCTGACCGTCCAGTTCCCCAACGCCAGCACCGCGCAAGTGTCGTGGTCACCCGCCTGGGCCGGTTACGCGTTGCAGGCAAGAACGAACCTTAACACGGGCAGCTGGCTCAACGTCAGCAACCCCACCGGCACCAACGTCATCACCATCTCACCCGCCAAAGGGAACCAGTTTTTCCGCATGCGCCATCCTTAAGCGCATAAGGTTTAGGTTTATCAAGCCGGCGGATGGGGCGCGGCCGGGGGTTCCGAAGCGGCGGAATCGCCGAGTTTGATGCCGCCCACGTCCTCCAGCTTTAACTGCTCCGGCGGCAGCGTAGCCAGACCGGCATCGACGGTGACCAGCGCGGGCGGACGCTCGACGGGTATGCGGCGCAGTTCGTCGGCGGCGGGCAAGTCGGCCAAACTGCCAAGGCCAAAATATTCAAGAAACAACGGCGTGGTGGCGTAAAGCGCCGGCCGGCCGATCACTTCCGCACGGCCGCTCTGTTCCACGAGGCCGCGTTCCAGAATGGTCTGCATGGTGCCGTCGATATTCACGCCGCGCACCTGCTCGACCTCGGCGCGGGTGACCGGCTGGCGATAGGCGATGATGGCCAGCGTCTCCAGCGCGGCCTGCGAGAGCCGCGAGGGACGATTTTTAACACCGACGAGCGCCTTGAGCCACGGCGAGAAATCCGGCCGGGTGACGAACTGCCACGCACCGGCGACGCAAACCAGCCGGTAGCTGCGCGCGGCGGTTTCATGTTCGCGCGCCAAGGCTTCGAGGGCGGCGGTCACCTCGTCGTCCCGGGTTTTCTTGAACGGCCGGGCGGCTTCGTCCGCGTCCTCTGCCGTGGCGGCGCCGGCGAGCAGGTCGCGAAGCTCCTTCACGCTCATCGGTTTTTGCGCGGAGAACAGCAGTGATTCCAGAATGAATTTCAAGTCCATTTTTAATTTACGATTGGCGATTTACGATTGACGCGCCCCTTCATTTTCGGAGGGCGGATGGGAGGCGGAAGCCGGCGCGACGGGATCCACGGGCGCCGCCGCTTCAGCCGGCGGATGATCAGCCGATGCCGGCACAGGTTCGGTTCCAGCTTCCAGCAGCGACGGCCCCGCCAGGCTGATTTCAATTTCGGCGAACGGCTCCGGCTGAACGCAGGCGAGCTGCTTGAGCCGGATCAATTCCAGCAGCGCCAAAAACGTGCAGACGACTTCGGAACGATTCGCCGCCGTTTCAAACAATTCGGCAAACCGTACGGCGCCGCGCTCAGTGATGACTTTCAGGACGAACTCGATTTTTTCGCTGACCGTCCATTTGTCCTCGTAAATCTCCCGGGTGCCGGCGGTTTTGTCCTGAAAGCGCTTGAGGACGGAGTTGACCGCGTTCAACAAATCGAAGATGCCG
>CAIJNQ010000232.1 GCA_903822015.1 uncultured Verrucomicrobia subdivision 3 bacterium
AGACGTGATGCAATTCTTCGGCGACATATACGGTGACACCGTCCGCGACGTCCAGATCGGCGGAGGATCCGGGAAGCTGGATGGCTATTCCCTGGAGCTCTGCGGTGGCACGCACACGCGCGCCACCGGCGAGATCGGCCTGTTCCGCATTATCGGCGAAAGCGCGATTGCGGCGGGCGTCCGGCGCATTGAAGCGGTTGCCGGACTTTCCGCCTATGATGTGATGAAGCTGGATCGCGAATTGATCAAGCATGTCGCCGGCCGGGTGAATACCCCCATTCACGAGCTCGAAAAGAAAATCGAGAGTCTGCTCGCACACCAGAAGGCGATGGAAAAAGAAATTTTGATCGCGCTGCAGCGCAACGCGTCGAATGCCGCGAGTGAATTGCTCGGCTCGGCCCTGACCGTGAATGGCATACCGCTCATCACCCATAATCTGGGCGATGCCGGTGGTGATTTCCTGCAAGCGATTGCCGATTCGCTTAAGGGCCGGTTCCAAGGCGTGGTCGTGCTCGGCGGGGGCTCGGAGAGCTCGGTGACCCTCATCGCCACGGTTTCGGCTGATTTCACTTCAAAAGTGTCGGCCGGGAAAATTATCCAGGCCATCGCGCCGATCGTCGGCGGCAAGGGCGGCGGCAAGCCGGACCATGCCCGCGGCGGGGGCAGGGATGCCGGCAAACTGGATGAAGCCTTGGCGAAGGCAAAAAGTTTGCTCGGCTGACCTCAGTTGTCCGCCGGGGGCAGGTTCGGGTTGATTTGCCTTAAGCCGAGCACTGGATCAACCCGCGCGACCAGGAAATGGGCCCAGTAGTTTTTCCAACGTTCCCAGAAATTCTGGGTCCGGCTGAAGGTCTCTAGCTCGATGCGGCGGGAATGTTTCAGGGCTTCCGAAAAAATTTCCTGCGCGCCGGCCACCGCGGCGGGGTCGGTGAGCCGGACCATGAGTTCGTAGTTCATATTGAAGCTGCGCACATCCAGATTGGAAGAACCGGCAAAAACTTTTTCATCCACCACGCAGAGCTTTGCGTGGAGGATCTGCGGCTGATATTCGTAAATTTCCACGCCGGCGCGCAGCAGCCGGGGATAATAGATCAGGCCGGCGGCGCGGGCCAGCGGCACGTCGCAATGCGCCGGCAGGAGCAGCCGCATGCGGCCGCCGCGCTGGACAATTTGCCGCAAAAGTTTCCGGAACTTCCGGCTCGGCAGAAAATACGGCACGATGAAATCAGCCGCCCGGGCCTGGGCCAGGTCCCGATGCAGGGCGCGTTGGAAACTTCCCGCGCCGCGACCGGGGCGGACGGCGAAAATTTGCGTTTCGTCCGTCCGGCGGCGGAAACTCCGGAACGCGCGCAGCCGGCGGAAGCGGCCATGGGCAAAATCGGCGTTGGCATAAGTTTGTTCAAATTCATCGGCGAGCCGGCCGGCGAGATCGGCATCTTCAATTCTTGCCATCAGATCAAACCATCCCTGGGTTGTTCCGTCACCCTGGTGGCAATCGCAAATGTTGGCCCCACCGAGAAAGGCGGTCTGTTGGTCGCAGATAAGCAGCTTGCGGTGGTTGCGCACGCCGAACCGGCTGAAGCGCAGCGGATTGAAAAAACGGATTTCCCCTCCGGCCTTGATCAGCGGTTCAAAAAAACTTTTGGACAGCATGAACGAACCATACGCATCGGCGAGCACCCGTACCCGCACCCCGCTCCGGGCTGATCGGGTCAGGGCATCGAGAAAATGCCGGCCGGTTTCATCATTCGCGTAAATGTAAATTTCCAGTTCCACGCTATGCCTTGCCGCAGCTATGGCGTCGAGCATGGCGGGAAAAAATTTCCCGCCGCCGCAAAGCCATTGGAGGGAAAGCATGGGCGAAACCGGCATGCCCCTAACGTAGTCAGCCGGAACCGGGAAGGCAATGGTTCCGGCTCGTTTGCTGGGAATGACAAAGCCGGCCAAAGCGGTGTGTCATCCGCCCTGGTCGGTTGGGCGGGTGAAATTAGCGTGCCGGCGGCATTCCGCCCGGCGGCAGGCCCATCCCGCCCCCCATTTTCTTCATCATCTCCGTTTGCATCATGGTTTGCATGTTGTCGTAGCGCGTGTACCCGGCGGGGGCCTCAAACAGGTTTGCCGCCGGCTTGGCGAGGGTCACTTCCGTGAGCAGCATGGTGACATCAGCCTCGGGGCCCGGGCGGAAGATTTTCACCGGGAAGTTTTTTAAATCCGTGGCGTTCCAGACGGTGAATTCGTTCGTCGCTCCTTTGGCGTCGGTGACGACGACTTTGTTTTCTACGCACGGATGGCCGGACACGGTTTCCTTGCCCAATTCCGTGGTGGTGATTTTGAAATCCTGGTTCGTCGCCGCGGCGCCTTCCGGCAGGGGATTGTCTACATAGCTTTGCATGCCCGGATAGATCAATAGCATGGATTTCTTCCCGGGTATCGAAATGGTGATCATCTGGTCGAGCCCCATGGATTTCATCTGGGTGGCGGCGCCCGGCGGCATCTTCAATCCGGTGGCCGCCGACAGATTCATCTCCATTCGGGCCTTGCCGGAATCATAGGCGATTTTTCCCGGCATGGTGACCAGGTCGTCGGTCTTCGGCTTGATCTGGGTCTCGAGCGTGGCGCTGAACGCGGCATTGTCGCCCAGCAGTTTTCTCATGGCACTGTCGAATCCGGAGCTGCCCGGCGCCGGGCCTAACTGGGCGAATGCCGGCGCCAGTCCGATGCAAAGCGTTGCCGTGGCCAGGAGGGTGAGATATTTATTCATTTTGGATTGATTGGTTTCGGGATGAGATGGGTGAAATCCGGGTGCTTGTCCAGAAAAAAGGAATTTGCTTCGCACCGAAAACCCGCATGTGCTACAAATCAGGTGATGAATTCAGCCCCTGAACCGCTCGCCTCCGCCGCTTGCCTGGCGCGTTCCGTCGCGGACACACTCGCCGAGGAGCCGTCCCTGGAGGCGGTGACCTTTGACATCGCGCAGAATAAAATCTCGGTCGCCACGCTGGGACGCACCGATGTCGAAAAACTGACCCGGCGGCTTACGGAAAAAATCTCCAGCGCGCAAAATTCCGCCGCCCGCCCGGCCTGTTCCCTCTTGAGCGGCAACGGGGATTGCGCCGGCTGTGATACCCCGTTGTCTGCGGCCGAACGCAAGCTCGTCACCATCCAGCAGCGGGGCGAGGTCACCACCATCGCGCGGGTGACCTGTCCCACCGCGCCGAAGTTCTGGCGCTGGCGGGACATTCCTTTTCCCAAAATCGCCCCCCGCGAAATGGAAATCCCTGATGATGAACATCACCTCAACGAGTGGAAATGGCAGTTGGCTCTCGCCATCGCCTGCGGCGGGTTTGGTCTCCTCGCGGCCTTTGGTTTGCCCGCGTGGCGGGTGCCACTGTTTGCCTTGAGCTATCTGGCCGGCGCCTTTTTTGCCGTCGGGGAAGTCTGGGAACGGCTGCAGAAACGCATCCTCGACGTGCATTTTCTGATGCTTGCCGTGGCGGTCGGTGCGGCGTGCATCGGCGCCTGGCCGGAAGGCGCGACGTTATTGTTCCTCTTTTCGTTCTCCGGCGCTCTCGAACATTACGCCTTCGGCCGCACCCAGAAGGAAATCCGCTCGCTTTTCCGCGACGCGCCGAAAACCGCCACGAGCCTGGACGCCCGGGGCAATGAATCCGAGGTGCCCGTCGAAAAAATCCTCCGGGGCGCGCGGCTGCTCATCAAGCCCGGCTCGCAATTTCCGGTGGACTGCGAAATCGTCAAGGGCGCGACCGCCTCGGATGAATCGAATCTCACTGGCGAGGCCGCCCCCGTGGAAAAAGCCGTCGGCGACACCGCCTTGGCGGGCACGATCAATTTGTGGGGTGCGGTTGAGGTCGTCGTTCTCCGGCCGGCCGCGGAAAGTTCCCTGCAAAAAATCATCACTCTCATCAAGGAGGCCCAGCATCAGAAGGCGCCCGCGCAGCAGTTCGCCGACAAGTTCAGCACCTATTACACCTACGGCGTGCTCGCGCTGTCGCTCGGCATGTTTTTTGTGTGGCGGTATGCGGGCCAATATCCCGCCTTCACCTCCGTCGCGGCGGCGGCCGACGGTTCGACGGCGGTGGTCCACAGCGCCTTTTACCGCACCATGACGCTGCTGGTCGTCTCCTCGCCCTGTGCGCTCGTGTTGTCCATCCCGTCGGCGGTGCTCGCGGCCAT
>CAIJNQ010000233.1 GCA_903822015.1 uncultured Verrucomicrobia subdivision 3 bacterium
GCAATGCCATCATCAATCAGACGGATGGCAACAACCGCGTCTTCAACATTGACCAAAATTCCGCCGGCGGCACCACCGTCAGCATCACCGGCCTGACGATTCAGGGCGGTCAAGATGGGGCCGACAATTTCGGCGGCGCGGGCATTCTGGCCGGCAGTGTCAGTTCGACGCCCAAGGATGTGCTCAACCTCACCAATTGCTTTCTCCTGAACAACCATTGCAAGTTTGTCAATTCCGGCTATACCGGCCAGGTGGGCGGTGGCGTGCAGATGGCCGGCGGTGATTTGAACGTCAGCAGTTGCGTGTTTTCCAACAACTCCTCGCAGGCCAGCCAGGGCGGCGCGATTGAATTTTTCACCCAGACGCCCATCAACTCCAATCTGCGCGTCATCAATTCATCCTTTTTCAACAACGGCCTGACCAACACTTCCGGCAGCGGGCCGGACGGCGGCGGCGCCATCAACATTGCTTCCACCGCCGGCTCGACGCATGTCATCCTCGGCTCGACGTTTACCGGCAACACCGCGAACTCCACGGGAAGCGGCAATACTTTTGGCGGCGCGATCAGCCTCAACACGGGTGTTTTGAATGTCACCAATTCCACTTTCACCGGCAACAGCGCCCCGGGCACCGGCAGTTTGGGCGGCGCGATCTATGTGGACTCTGGCACGTTGAACATGAGTTTCTGCCGGTTCGCGGGCAACTCCGCCAACGCCGGCGGCAATGCCGTGTATAACCACGGCAGCAACGGCGCGAACACGCTCGCCGCGAATAACTGGTGGGGGGTGAACACCGGGCCGGGCGCGGCCGGTGCCGGCAGCAACGGCGGCACGCTTACCACCAGCCCGTTCATCGTGCTGACCAATGCAGCCAGCCCGAATCCCATCGTCGTGACCCAGTCCACCACGTTGACCGCCGGATTTCTGCAAAATTCAGCCGGCACCATTTTATCCGCGGCGCAGATCCCGGTGTTGATTGGTTTGCCGGTGACTTGGAACAACGCCATTTTGGGAACTCTTTCCGGGCAACAGACCACCATCCAAGCCAACGGCGCGGCCACCGCCCAGTTCACGGCCGGCAATGTCACGGGCACCGGCCAGGCAGATGCGACAGTGGACAGCGGCACGGTGACCGGTTCGGTGACCATCAACTGTCCGACTATCACGGGGACGGTCAGCGGCGGCGCTTCCTTCTGTGCTGGTGGCGCCGGCGTGATTGAAGTGGATGTCACCGGTGGTTATCCGCCTTACACGGTCACCATGAACAACAGCGGCGGAACCCAGACCGGATCCAGTCCGTTGTTTTTCACGAACAGCCCGGCGGCCACGACGGTTTATCAAGTCGCTTCCGGTTCGGACGTGAATGGTTGTGCCATTGCCGCCAGCGGCAGCGCGACGAACATTGTTGTCCCGGCTCCCAGCGCCGCCATCGCCGCCGCACCCACCGGGGTTTGCGCGGACTCCAGCGGCAACAGCGCCAGCGGACCGGCGAGCCTGAGCGGCTATTCGTGGACGATTAGCAACGGCACCATCAACAGCGCCACCAACC
>CAIJNQ010000234.1 GCA_903822015.1 uncultured Verrucomicrobia subdivision 3 bacterium
AGCGTTTTAGCCGCTTTGCCTCAAAGACCAGGGGCGCGAATTTCTCCTCGATGCGCCTCAGTTCGGCGGCGTATTGCTCGTCGTTGTATTCCTTGACGGCGAATTTTTTGGAATCGGCGTAGTTGCCGGGATTGACGCGGACGACCTCGACCCATTTCACCGCTTCCAGGGCGGCTTCCGGCTTGAAATGGATGTCGGCGACGATGGGAACCTTGCAACCCAGCTGACGCAATTCGGCGACGATGTTGCGGAGGTTCGCCGCGTCCCGGACCGTGGGCGCGGTGATGCGGACGAGCTGGCAGCCGACGGCGACTAGGTCAAGGGTCTGCCGGACGCACAACGCGGTATCCATGGTGTCGCAGGTGATCATGGACTGCTTAACCACGGGGTGATCGCCGCCCATGACAAAGCCGCCGTCGGCCGGATCGCCGATGATGATTTCGCGGGTTTTGCGGCGCTGGTAAAAATAAGGAGACTCGCAGTAACGCATGGGAAATTATCGCTGGGGTGCAAAAACCACCGGCACTTCACGGTCGGCGTGCGCGCTACGCAACCAGTCGCCCGTGTCGAAGAACGCGATGTAAATCATGAAACTGATGAGCAGGGCGGCGAAACCGCTCTGAATGTAGTTTAAAATGCCGGCGCTCACCGGGCGGCGACGGACGGCTTCGATCAGCGACAGCGTGATATGTCCGCCGTCCAGCACCGGCAGGGGCAGCAGGTTGAGCAGGGCCAAGTTGACGTTGAGGATGACGCTGAACCAGAGCACGCGGCGCCAGCCGTCCGCGTCCTGGAAAAGGTTGCTATAGACGCGGATGATCATGACGGCGCCGCCGAGCTGCTGGACGCCGATCTCACCCTTGCGCGAGAAGAGCGCCCCAAAAGTGTTAAAGATCTGTCCGGCGCTGGCCTGAATTTGCTCCCAGGGGCCCGGATGCAGCAGCGCCACGTTCGTGTCGGCCTGCCAGGAAAGGATGCCGAGCGACGGACCGCTGTTGGTGGGCGCCAGCGGTTTAACGGCCAACAGGGTCCGGTCAAACTGATCGTTGCCGCGCTTGACGGAGAGCGTGACGGGTTTCACCACGGCGTTACTCATGGCATCCTCAGCGTCCACGACGGCCAGAAAGCTGTAGATTTTATTTCCGTCCACGGCCGTGACCTGATCCCCCGTTTTCAAGCCGGCGCGGTCAGCGGGACTGTTGGTGGCCACTTCAAAAACGGTGGCCTTGTCCGCCGAAGAAATGAGAATCTGCCGGAGCGCCTTCCGTTCATACCATTTCGTCGGCCGATGGAAGGGAATTACATAAGCCGTGGCGGTTTTGCCATCGCGGAGATATTGGACCGCGATGTTGGTGCCGGTGCTGGTGACAATGCGCCACTGCACACGGTCGGCGGACGTCGGCGCAAAATGGTGGACCGGGTTTCCGTCCACTTCCAGGATGGTGTCGCCCGGACGCAGGCCGGCTTGCCACGCGGGGCCGGTCTGATCCACCGAGCCGATCTGGGTTGTGTTGTCGGCTTCATTAGTCGGATTGCCGACCTGCCAGACGACAATCGCGAAAACCATCGCCAGGGCAAAACTGAACAAGGGGCCTGCAAAGGCCACGATGATCTTATCAAGCGGCGTGACATTGGGGAGGGGCGCGGCGGCGGCATCATCCGGTTTGCCTTCGATGGCCTCCATTGTGGCCATTTGCGGCAGCGCGACGTAGCCGCCGGCCGGAATCCAACCCAGCGCATATTCGACCCCGTTGATTTTCTTTTTCCACAGGGGCTTGCCGAACCAGATGGCGAAGCGGTCAATTTTGAGACCGCGCCATTTGGCGGCGAGGAAATGGCCGAGCTCGTGCACCCCGATCAGCAGGTTGAAAAGGAGCACCACTTCCAGGCCGATAAAAATGTATCGCAAAATAGTCATGTCAATTCAGAGCAACCATTGTAGCAGCGAAGAAAGCCGTCCGCCATTTCAAACTGACGCCGTGCGGCGGGCCCACGAATCGGCCTCGAGGATTTGCTCGAGCGTCGGACGGAAGACGACCGCGTGCGCGCCCATGGTGCGCCGGACGGTTTCGGTGATCTGCGGAAAGTTGATTTTGCGGTTCACGAATGCTTCGACCGCGCTTTCATTGGCGGCGTTCAATACCGCCGGAAGGGTGCCGCCGATTTCACCGGCCTGGCGCGCGAGTTCAATGGCGGGAAAGCGTTCCAGGTCCGGCTCCTCGAAGGTAAGCGGGCCAAGGCCCGGGAAGTTGGTCCGGACGCGATCGCTGGCGGCGCGTTCGGGATAGGTCAGCGCGTATTGGATGGGCAGGCACATGTCCGGCGTCGAGAGCTGGGCGATGAGGGAGCCGTCCACGAATTCGACCAGGGAATGAACAATGCTCTGCGGATGCACGAGCACGCCGACGCGGGCCATCTCGATGTCAAACAGCCAGCGGGCTTCGATCATTTCGAGGCCCTTGTTAAACAGGGTTGCGGAGTCAATCGTGATCTTGCGGCCCATGACCCAGGACGGATGCCTGAGCGCGCTCTCGACGGTGATCCCGGGAAAACTTTCCCGGTGCCAGTCCGTTTTGCTGCGGAACGGACCGCCGCTTGCCGTGAGCAGCAGCCGGCGAACGGAATGGGTCGGCTTGCCATCGAGACATTGAAAAATGGCGGAATGCTCGCTGTCCACGGCGAGCACCCGCACGCCGTATTTGCGCGCCTCATGCATGACGATTTCGCCGGCCATAACAAGAATCTCCTTGGAGGCGATGGCAATGTCCTTGCCGGCGCGAATCGCCGCGAGGGCAGGTTGCAAGCCCGCGGTGCCGACGATCGCGATCAAAACAATGTCCGCCGCCGGCAGGGTGGCGAGCCGCAGCAGACCGTCGTGGCCGCAGCCGACCTCGCAGCTTGCGCCGAGCGCATTTTGCAGTTCCTTCGCCTTGGCGGGATCGTTGATCGAAACTACCGCTGGCCGGTGGCGGCGCGACTGCTCAAGGAGCAAATCGAGATTGCCCCCCGCGGCGAGGCCGATGAGGCGGATTTGATCCGGCAAATCCTCCGCCACCTTGACGGTGCTGGTGCCGATGCTGCCGGTACTGCCGAGAAGGACGACGTTTTTCATTTCAGGTCAAGGCTATGGGTCAGGATGTGACGCAAATACAAATACATGATGGGGGCATTGAACAACAGGCTGTCCAGCAGGTCGAGAATGCCCCCGATGCCGGGAAACAGCTGGCCGGAGTCCTTGACGGCGGCTTCGCGTTTGAAGAGCGATTCAATCAGATCCCCGATGACGGCGGTGGAGCTCAACACCACGCCCAGGATGACGGCATGCAGAGAATTCATGCCATACATATGAGCGCCAAAGAAATGGACGAAGGCGAGGCTGGCGCCGGTGGAGACGAGAATCGCGCCTCCAAAACCCTCCCAGGTCTTGCCGGGGCTGATACGCGGAATCATCTTATGCCGCCCGATGAGGGAGCCGACGGCATACGCGCCCATGTCGCTAAACTTGGTAACGAGGATGAAATAGAGCAGAAAGTATTTGCCGTCGACGCCGATAAAAAAAATGATTTTCTGGATGAAGTTGAGCAACCACGGCACATACATCAGGCCGAACAAGGTCGTGGCAATGGTCAGGATTCCGGTGGTGTTGGTTTTGGAAACAAATTGCCGGACGCAAAGGCCGAGGACAAACAGGATGAGGAAGCCGGTCTCGAAATCATTGGCCCGGGCGGGCGAGTCGTTGATGCCGAAGTATTTCGTGGTCAGGTGAAAAAATGTTCCGACAAGCAACAGCACGCCACCGACGATGCCGCACCCCTGGAAGCAGGTATAGCCACGCTTTTCGGCAAGACCGTAAAATTCCGCCAAGCCGGTGATCGCCAGAAAAATCAGGAGGACGAGGCAGACGCCGTCGGAAATCATTTCGTTGCCGGAAAACAACCCGACGAGAATCACCGTCCAGAGGATCAAGGTGGAGGTCAGCCGGCGCAAAAACACCCGCGCCTTTGAAGGCGTTGAGGCGGTGGCGGCTACGTCAGACATGTGCGCGAAGCTAGCAGGCATGCCGCCGGTTGCCAATTCTCAATTGCCATAAACGCAGGCGCAATTCGCCGCCGCACGCCGCCGCGGCATTTAAAAGCACGCTTCACCAAGGCGGTAGCCGGCTTTTTTGATTTCCCTATCCGGATAATGGGACGCGAGTCCTCCGCTGGGCAAACGCAGTATTAAATTTGCGGAAATGGGCCGGGAAGCCGGCCACATTTAATGGTCCAGCGGCGGCGAGGTTTTGACCAATCTCCATTCATTGCCGGTCCGAGTGACAATGATTTGCTGCGAGAACAGGGCCCCTTCCGGCACCTGGGTATATTTATTGACGACGAAAATGCCGTCCGCATACGGCTCGCGTTTGAGAAAATAACTTTTGCCGAGAATCCAGTCAGCCGGCAAGCCCTTGGCGAGGCTATCGCGAAATGATTTTTCCATGGCCCGAGTGGTTTCCGGCAGCATCTGCTCCTGCATTTCCCTGGGGATATGGCCGTGTGATTGAAGCCAAAGCCTGGCCTCCGCAGTAAAATCCCGACAGGCAACGGCGCCGGCAACATTCTTTTTTTGAAGGCAGTCCTCAAAGCAAAGCACCGCACCTTCCGGGGTTGTGAAATCGGCGATGACCGCCGGCTGGGAAGTCAGCTGCGCCAGCAGCATCGCGCGTTTCCGGCGAGTGGCGCGGCGCAAGGCCAGATGGTCATAACCGTATGAAATCGCACCCGCGCAGGTGAATACCAAGGCGGCCACGATGATGTAAAATTTCATTTCGGAAGAAGAATGGGCATTTCAGCAGTGAACGGCTTTGCTCCGGGACAAGCCGGCAATAGGACCCATCATTTCAAGGGCCGTAATTTTCCACGCAGCACATGGATGAGGGCTTTGACGGTGAGTTCAATGAAAAGAAAAGGTTTGGCGATGAAATCGTTACCGCCGGCCATGGTAGAACTGGTGCGGTTATCGAAGTCGCTCAAGCTGGTGACGAATACGACGGGGGTTTTTTTATGCATCGGCAGGGCGCGCAGCTTGGTGCAAAGTTCAAAACCGCTCATGCCGGGCATGTCCACATCGAGAAACACGAGATCGAAATTGCTTTCGGTCAGCAGTTTATAGGCGGTTTCCGGCGATTCGACATTGACCGATTGGAGTTGGGCTTTTTCAAGCGCGTAAATGATGGCACGCCTCGAGATGGCTTCGTCATCCACCACCAGAATGTTCACGGCGGGTGTTTCCTGGGTGTCCGGCAAGGTGCTCCGCTCGAACAGGTGGCCGAGAAAATCCACGGCGGAGGCGACGGTGCGCAAAGTGGAGTTGTTGATGTTTTTCGGCTTTTCGTAAATTTCCTTCAACAACGCCTCCAGGGCGGCGGACATATGCGCAATCTGAACGAGGCCGGCGATGCTAGCGTTGCCATTGAGGGCGTGGACCCGGCGGTAGAGCTCATAAATTTCCTTGAGCCGGGACATTTCGCTATCGGCTTTGACAAGGCTTTGCAACGAAGCGCGCAAATTGACGATGGTCGCGGGCAGGCTATCAATGAAGGTTTTGCGAAGGTCGGCCTGAAACGCGGAATCGGTTTCGGTATTCAGCGGGATCGGCCGATTGGGCGCGTGGGTGCCGATCACCGCCGGGCTGGAGGTGGGGACGGCGCCGCTGTCGCCTATGGTGTGGCGGACCACATCAATCACTTCCTTGGGCGAACAATTTGATTTGGAAATGCATTTTGTCGCGCCCGCCTTCCAGGCCTCCTGAATCATGTTGGTCAGATAGGTGTTGGAAAAAATGATGACGGGAATCCTGGTGAATTCCTCCTCGGAACGGATCTGTTTGATGACGTCAATGCCGGACATGCCCGGCAACATCAGGTCAAGGATGATGATGTCGGGTTTGAAAAGCCGCATGGTTCGCAAGCCGGTCTCACCTTCGGAGGCGATTTCGACCTGGTAGCCCTCCACCGCGAGCTTATTGCGATAAACATTCGCCACGATCTGGTCGTCCTCGATGATTAGTATTTTTTTCATTTCAGGAAACGGCGGCTACGATTTCGGCCAAGCCCGGCTGCGTGGCCAGGAATTTTTTAACCAAGATATATTCACCGCCGGCATCTTCGCAAATCCGGGTGGCCTCCGTCAACGCGCCAGCCGCCCCGGTTTTTTCCAGGTCTCGCATCAATTGCCCCAGCCGTTTCATGCCCAGTGTGGCACTGGCGCCCGCGCAACTATGCGCCACCCGGCGGACCTCTTCCGCCTGGTTCGCGGCGATGGCCGCCTTGATCTGCGCAAATTGTTTGGTGGTTTGATTGAAATAAAGTTCCACCAATTCCCGCAGGCCGTCCACGCTGCCGTCGGTCAATTCGTTTAGCCGGGCCATTTCCACGGGTGGTTCGGCGGCCGTCTCAATTTTCGCGGCGGGCGCCGGTGGCACATCGGGAGTTGTTCCCGGCAAAGCCCATTTTTCAATGATGCCGCGAATGTCAACCGGCCGGATTGGCTTGGCCAGATAATCATCCATGCCGGCCGCCAGGCATTTCTCGCGGTCGCTTTGCATGGCGTGGGCGGTCATGGCCACGATGATAATGCGTCCGCCACAATGGGGATGGGCGGACGGATCTTTCTGCCGTTCGCGGATGTTACGCGTCGCCTCCAGCCCATCCATTTCCGGCATCATCAC
>CAIJNQ010000235.1 GCA_903822015.1 uncultured Verrucomicrobia subdivision 3 bacterium
GCCTTGAAGAACGCGTGCGTGGTCAGGTGGAACATCGCGGGCGTCGGGCCGTTCAAGCCGACCGTCATCACCATGTAGCCGAGCTGCGACAGCGTGGAGTAGGCGATGATGCGCTTGATGTCGTTCTGCTGGACCGCCATGAGCGCGGCGAGCAGCGCGGTGAAACCGCCGATGTAGGAGATGACGTGCAGCGATCCGGCATTGAACAAAAACAGCGTGCGGCAAAGCATGTAAACGCCGGCGGCCACCATCGTCGCGGCGTGAATCAAGGCGGACACGGGCGTCGGGCCCTCCATGGCGTCGGGCAACCAGACGTGGAGCGGGAATTGCGCGGACTTGCCCATGGCCCCGCAGAAAATCAGCAGACCGGCGAGCGTCGCGCTGGCGCCGAGCGCAAGCGTGCCAGCGGCAATGCCGGTTTGCAGCACGCCAAAGTTCAGCGAGCCCAGCAAGCCCCAAACCATCAGAATGCCGAACAGAAAACCGAAGTCGCCGAGGCGGTTGGTGATGAAGGCTTTTTTCGCGGCATCACCGGCGCTGGGTTTTTCAAACCAGAAACCGATGAGCAGGTAGCTGGACACACCGACGAGCTCCCAGAAAATGAACATCATCAGGAAATTGTTTGCCAGCACGATGCCGAGCATCGAGAAGGTGAACAAACTGAGGAACGCGAAGAAACGGGCCATGCTGCGGTCATCGTGCATGTACCCGTAGGAATAAATGTGGATCGCGCCGCCGACGCCGGTGACCACCAGAAGCATCATCAGGCTCAGGGCATCGAGCTTCAGGCCGAAATCGATCTGCAAGCCGCCGATGGAAAGCCAGTTGACAGCGGTCTCACCGCTGGATTGAAACCCGTTGGCGTTGATGAACAGCAAGGTCAGGACAAAACCCGTCACCACCGCGCCGATGGAGATGAGGCTGCTGACCGTTTTGGAACGCAGGGTGAAAAGCGTGATCACCGCCACGGAGAGGAGCGGCAGGAACAGGATCAGCCAGGGTAGATTTTCGTATTTCATCCGAATTTTATTTCACCGCAGAGACGCGGAGACGCAGAGTCCTGAAAATTATTTACGATGCGTTTGATGCCTTGCTTCAGCATCGCGACATTGAAATTAATCAGCAGCCCGAGCGTCAAACCAGACAGCTTCAAATAAGTCAGGAGTTGCGCTTCGTGAATTGGAAGCAGGCTTTCGACACTCTTCAATTCAACGATCAGTTTATCCGCAACCACCAAATCCAAACGGTAGCCGCAATCCAATGTTACATCTTTGTAAACCACGGGCAGCGGCTTCTGTCTTTCGAAAGGAATCCCGGCGTCTGACAATTCATAGCAAAGACATTCTTCGTAAGCCGATTCCAGCAGGCCAGGCCCAAGCGCACGGTGAATCTCAATGCAATCACCAATGACGCGATCCGTGAGTTCATTAAAACTCCGCGTCGCTGCGTCGCTGCGGTTGATGGTTCCGTTTTGCATCAGAGTTTCATCGAGGTCAGATCCTCGACGTGGGCGGACTGGCGCTTGCGATAGAGGGCCACGATCAGCGCGAGGCCGACGGCCACTTCCGCCGCCGCGACGGTGATGATGAAAAACACCAGCACCTGGCCGTCGAGCTTGTGGTTGAACCGCGAAAAGGAGACGAGCGCGAGGTTGGCCGAGTTGAGCATCAGCTCGAGCGACATGTAGATGACGAGCAGGTTGCGGCGCATGATGACCCCGAGCAGCCCCAGGCTGAACAGCAGAAAGCTCACGAACAAATAATGATGGAGGCCGACGTGCATGTTATTCGAGTTTCCTTTTGCTCAGGAGAATCACGCCGATCATCGCCACGAGCAGCAGGACGGAGACGATTTCAAACGGCAGCGTGTATTGCGTGAACAGGAGTTTGCCGAGCGCGTAGGTTTCGCCCTCCAGCGCGGGCCCGGCGGCTTCCGGCTGGAGGGACGCGAGGGATTTGACAAAGATGGAAAACACGATACCGACGGACACCAGGCCGGCGGCGAGGCCGAAGAATTTGATTTTCCGGCGGGCCTCCTCCTTCAAGTCGAGCAACATGATGACGAACAGGAACAGGACCATGACGGCGCCGGCGTAAACCAGGATCTGCACGGCGGCGAGGAAAAACGCGTGCAGCAACAGGAACAGGCCGGACATGGAGATGATGGTCAGCACGAGGAACATCGCACTCGTGACCGGACTCCGGCTGAACGGATTGGCGACGACGAGGATGGCGCACAGCAGCGTGAGCGCCGCAAAGACGTAAAATAACACGTCCTCCACCGCGCCGCCATTGACCAGATTATTGATTTGTTCCATGGCAAATTAGAGCTTCACCGGGAAATTTTCCTGCGCTTTGGCCTCGGCCAGCTTGTCCTTCCACTTCTGAATCCCGGGGCTGACGCCACCAAGCGCGAGCAGCTTTTCCTTGTTAAAGATCATCTCGGCGCGGGTGGTGCCGGTTAGGGAATAATCTTTTTGCAGGAAAATCGCCTCTTCGGGACATACTTCCTGGCAGAAGCCGCAGTAGATGCAACGGAGCATGTTGATCTCGAACTCCAGGGGCATCTTTTCAGCATTCGCGCGATCGGCAAGCCGGGCGCTGTCGCCGGGCGGCGTGATGCGGATGGCTTTTGGCGGACAGACAAATTCGCAAAGCTGGCAGGAGACGCATTTGGTGTCGCCGTCCTGATCCTTCACAAGATAAGGGGCACCGCGATAATTTTCCGGCATGGACCACTTCTGTTCCGGATATTCCATGGTGACGACCTTGCCCTGGAAGAGCGTGCCGTAGGCGTGCTTGAGGGTGACCTTCAACCCGCCGACGATGGCCGGCAGATAAAGTTTTTCCCAGAACGTGAGCGGTTTGCGGTTGACGGTAATAGCCATATCAACTCCGGAGCCACAGCCAGACGGCCGTGATTAAAATGTTCACCAAGGCGAGCGGCAGGAACGTGCGCCAGCCCAAATCCATCAACTGGTCGTACCGGAAGCGCGGGAACATCCAGCGCACCCAGATGAACACGACCATGAAAAACAGCATTTTCGCGAGGAAGACAAAAATCTGCAGCACCCCCATGGCGAGGGACTGGGCCGGCTGGTCGAGCCCCCAGAAGGGCAGCGTCCAGCCGCCGAAGAACAGCGTCACCATCATGGCGGACGAGGCGACCATGTTCGAATATTCGGCGAGGAAAAACAGGGCGAATTTCATCGAGCTGTACTCGGTATGATAACCCCCGACCAGTTCGGTTTCCGCCTCCGGCAAATCAAAGGGGGTGCGGTTGGTTTCCGCAAACGAGGCGACCATGAAGATAATGAACGAAAGCGGCGCATAGGCCACCAGCCAGCCGTGGCCGGACTGCCAGCCGATGATCTGGCCCAGGTTCAAATTGCCGACGATGAGGAGGACCGGGATGACCGACATACCCATGGAAATTTCATAAGAAATCATCTGGGCACTCGACCGGATGCCGCCGAAGAAAGGGTATTTGGAATTGGCCGCGTAGCCGGCCAGCACGATGCCATAGACGCCCATGGAGACGATGCCGAACGTGTAGAGAATGCCGACGTTCAAGTCCGCAATGACCATTTTCTGCGCGCCCAGGTTGGAGCCGAACGGAATCACCGCCACCGTCAGCATCGCGGGGATCACGGACACCGCGGGGGCGAGCCAGAAATAAATTTTCTTCACACCCGCCGGGGTGAAGTCTTCCTTCACCAAAAATTTCAAACCGTCGGCGAGCGGCTGGAAAATCCCCAGCCGAGTCAAAAACGGGCCGAGGACGGGAACAAATTTCATGAACGGCGGGGCGGTGCGGTTGGGTCCGACGCGATCCTGAATCCAGGCGGAGATCTTGCGCTCCGCCAGCACGGAGTAAGCGACGATGCCCTGCACCACGCCGACCACGATGGCGATCTTGACCAGGCTGAAGATGATGAAATTCCAGTCCATGTTAGATTGGCACCGTCACGCCGGTGTCGCCGAGAGCCGCCCAGGTCAAGCCGTTGAAGGCGGGAACCTCCTGGGCCATCTGGTTGAACAGGCCTTCGATGGTCACAAAACCGTTCCGGCCGGTGACCTGGTGAACGAGGTCATGCAAAAATTCCCATTCCGCGCGCGCATCGCCGGGCGCCTCGACCGCTTTCATGAATTTCTGGACGCGGCCTTTGCCATTGGTGAACGAGCCGCGTTTTTCGGCATGGGCCGCGCCGGGCAGGAGATAGTGCGCCAGCTGCGTCGTCGCGCCGGGCAAAATGTCGCTGACGATCAGCATCTCCAGTTTGCCGAGCAAATCCGCGCCAAGGCCATGTTTCGTCACATCCTCGCCGAAAACGATGAGCGTCTTGACTTTGCCGCTAGCGATGCCGTGCGCGATCTGCGGCAGGCTGGTGCCGATTTCCGTGAAACAAATTCCCGTGAGCCGCGCGCCGTTCGTATTCGGATTTTTGTCCGCACTGACGAGCAACTTGTCCGCCGGGCCTTCGCGCCCAACCGAATCGCTGAGGGCGCCCAACCGGGCCTTCAACTTGGAAAGCAACCACAGCTCCTCGTTCGTCTGGCGGGCGGAGGCGACAATGGCGACGGAGCCGGCCGGGGCCTGCTTGAGCCGGTCGGAAATTTCGCCGAGCGCGTCCGGCCAGGCGGCTTTCCGGCCGCGCACCAGAACCTCCCGCAAACGGTCCGCGCGGCCGATCCACTTGTAATTCAAGCGGCCGGCGTCACACATCCAGGAAGCATTGACGGCGTCGTTGTCGCGCGGCGTGTAGCGGTAAATTTTTTCCTCGCGCGAACCGATGATGACATTGCAGCCGGTCGCACAGCTGGTGCAGAGGCTCCGGGTTTCCTTGAGGAACCAGGCGCGCATCTGGAAGCGAAAATCCTTCGAGGTAAGCGCGCCGACAGGGCAAACGTCCACGGTGTTCAGCGTGTAATTGTTGTCGAAGGGCATGCCCGGAAAGGTCGCGATGGTGTTGTAGCTGCCGCGATTAATGATGCCGAGCGCGTCGTTAGTAGTCCCCGATCCAGAGGCCCTGGCCGACCCCTTTTTGGGTGTCGTCGAGGAAGGTGTGTGTCTCCTCGATCTCCGACCATGCCACC
>CAIJNQ010000236.1 GCA_903822015.1 uncultured Verrucomicrobia subdivision 3 bacterium
AAGGACTCCCCCTCGGCAAAGGGGAGCTCGAAGGCCGCGCACTTCACGTGATCGCTGAAAATATAAGGGTTGTTGGTGTCCAGCAACGGGGCCGCGGTAGAAATCTGGTTATATTCCCACACCCTGCCCACGGCAAAACCCGTCATGAGGTTCGTGTTCCCGCTGCCACCCCCGCCGGAGCCGGTGGTGAAGGACCCGATGACCGGAGCGCCGCTGTTCAGGAGATTGGCCAGCGTATCCTGTCCGCTGACAAACCATTCAATATTGTGACCGCTGCCGAAGGCGGGTAACGGCGTGCAGGTTAGCACCGTGTTGCCCGCGCTCCAAACGGGAATCACCGTGGCAAGGCCCGAGGACGTCAGATCCAGAAAGGTCGCTGATGTTGCAGTGGTATCCATGGCGGTGCTGAAGGTGAAAACCACCGGAGCGCTGGCGGTGACGCCGGTGGCCAGATTGGCCGGCACCGTCTGAATGATGGCGGGCTGCGCCAGCGCGAGGTGAAAACCGGCCAGAAAAAACATGCCGACCAAAAAACGCCGGGTTAAAACCCGCCTCGAAAAATCAAAAAGCGTATGCATAACCGTGGTAAAGATTTTTTAACCATCCTGTTAATTGTCATTCCCCATTTGGCAGCCGGCCCGCAACCCGCGTGAGCCGTTGGCCAATCCATTGTTATTGTCTTCCGGCTCCACAGATTTGCAAGTCGTTTTTCCAATTTCATCGTCACTTTTTTCTCGAAGTGGCCAGTCTCCCTAGCCCCATCATTTCAATCAATTCCCGTCATTTTTTATCAATGAACGCTACAGCCAGTTCCGGTGGTAGCCTTAGACCATGAAAAGCAAATTTTTGCTGGTGCTGTTCGCGGGCAGCATACTGATCACAGGTGCCGGCTGTCAGACTGATACTTACACCCACCCAAAATTCGGCGAGCGCAGCGCCCGGCTGACGAATGTGGTGTTTTTACCCCCGCAAATCAATACGGGCCTGGCCAGCAATCTGTGCGTGTTGCAAGTCGGGCCGCCACTGCCGGAAGAGGCAAAGTACCGGGCCCAACTGCCGGCTCTGCTCGCGGCTGAATTTCGCCGGCACCGGCTGCCGGTAAGTCCGAGCGGCGCAGAAACACTGCTCCCGGATGCCACGAATAAGATCTGGAATGCGCACTTGCAAGGCATCCTGAACGCCGCCTACAACACCGTGCGCCTCAAAGCGGTGCGACCCGAGGCAAACGTGCTGGCCGGCCGCTTATCGGCCGATGGACTGGTTTTTTTGAGCGTGTTCGCCTATAAAAGCACGGACGGCAGACAAGCGTCGGTTGCGCTGGTTAATATGCTGTCGATCCTAGCGGCGGCAGGCGGCGGTTATGGGACCTGGACCCCGTCCAGCCAGGCGATCGTGCAGATCGCCCTGGTTGACGGTGTGACCGGCGACGTGTTATGGCGGACCATTCACGACTTCACCGCTTTTGACCAGACGACCCCTGACCAGGTGGTCACGGAATTATTCAAGAAATACCCCGAACCATAAAATGAAAAACATTATCTCCACCCTGCTTTCGATCGGCGTTGTCTTCACGTTATCAGGTTGCAGCACTCATAGCTGGTGGATTGTCGCCGACAGTGTTACCACCCAGCCGGTGGCGGGTTCGTTTTCCGCCCACACGAACAAAATATTCCTGACCGAAGAAGCCTTGCCGGCTACCGTGAAGTATGAATCCATCGGACAAATTGATGCCGGCAAGGTGACCACCTGCAACACCGAGGAACTCCTGATTTTGATCGCCGACGGCAGCCGGAAGAGCGGCGCCGACGCCGTGATCAAATTGAAAACGTGGCGGCAACCCTGTGGCTGGTCATGGAATGCGCCGCACGGTTCCGGAGAGATGATCCGGATTACCGACACCAATTCCCTGAACGGTCTGTCCGGCTATTGGTATTGATCGGGCCCCGTTTCCCGTTTACCCGGGTCCATCACTCCAATCAATATTCATAAAGATTTATCAATTAACACACCGACCTTCCACCGTGATACGAATGGATCATGAAAGCCAATTTGACTCAATCAGGCTCGATGACCCGATGGTTTTGCTTTTCGGCGGCTTTGGGGGCTGTGTTTTGCCTGGCAGGCTGTGTTTCAAACTGCCCGACCTATCATGCGACGGCGACATCCACCAACGAGGCCGCGATCGTTTCCGGCACGATGACGCCACTAGGCGCGCGAAAGGCCGCCTTGCAGGCGGTCGACGGTGTTTACGTTAGCTTTTGGCAGGCGCAATCCATCAGCCCGATCCTGGTTGATCCAGGCCAGCGGACGCTTGCAGTGCAGGGACATTACATCGGTTTTTTTACACATGGGGACGCCAGCGCTGAACTCAAAGCGAATCTCCAAGCCGGGCGCGCCTACCAGATCAAGGTGGAACTCAAGAAATGGAACATGATCTTCTGGCTTGAAGATCTGGTGAACCATGAGGCTGCAAGCGTGCAGCAGACCAACCAGGTATCGTGGATTATAAACTTTGGCGGGCTTTGAAGTCTGCTTAATTGCCATCTCGTGGTTTATTGATGTCATCGGCAAAATCTGTTCCACAATCATGGCATTGTCCCTTGAACAAATCACCGGGCCTAACTTGTCTCGGCCCGCGAGGCAGCGGGTGATGACAAACGGGGCACCGGAAATATGCACGTCGCGCAACCTGCCCACCTGCAAAAACCAACAAAAATCCTGAAATGGCAACAAATTTTGCCCACCCTCCGTGATCGGTGAAACAAGCAAACAGAGTCATGCCAACAATGGGGGCAATGGGCACGACACTCAATTCAATCAGAAATGCTATCTTGCGACGATGTCGGTATTCCCGAATCTGTTCCGGTGAAGCTTTAGCCATAAGTTGTTCGCCTCCATAGGCAAGCCATCAATTTTTAGCATATTTTGACCTCCTTATCAATTTAAACCAATAAATAACGCTGATCGGGAAACCGAAGATGGCGATCCCCATTTTATCTAAGGAAAGTCAGTCCGGCATAATCCCAATTGACCGAGCGATTACTTGTGATATTTTCTTTTACGGAATATACACCCCGTAATTTGCAGCCCTAACGTTTTCAGTATTTACGGCAAATGACTGCCAATTGCCCATCGGATGATGAATCACGCACCTGCTACCGTTCATAAAAAACACAAGTTCATTAAGTTATGGTGACGCCAATACAATCAAGTTGAAATGAATCGAAAAGCCCGTCAAAAAATACTAGTCCTGGTTACTTTATGCGGAATATTCTGCGGCCGATTGCTTCAGGCGCAAGTTATCAATTTTGATGTACCGGGTGGTGCCGGCGCTGCGAATTATTCCGGTCAAGGGGCGTATCCAGATCCCGGCAACAACTATTGGAATCCGATCGTGGGCGGTGGCACGACAGGAGCCACCAACCGATTGTCGGACGGGACGACTCACAGTCCAATCACGTTGACTTCCCAGTTGGGTGGAACCTACGGAACCCAGGGCGCGCAAGGCACTCCGGCCGCCCTGCAACAGCCTTATCAGTATAACAGTGGGGTGCTGCGGAGCGACACGTTGAACAATGTTCCGGCCGGGACCTACAATCTCTACCTGTACGGCATCAACAACACCGGCACACGGGGAACGATTTTTACCGTGTCGACTCCCGTGATGGCTCCCGTCAGCCAAGGCACGGTGAATACTCCGGCAAGCCTTACTGCGTTTGCCCAGGGTGCCGACTATGTGATATTCAGCAATGTCGTGGTGGGAACGGTGGGGACAATCACATTTACGTGGCTGGGCAATCCCAACGTCATACTGGCGGGCAACAACGAAGGCGACCTGAATGCCTTCCAACTCGTGTTTGTTTCGACCAACACGACGCCCGGCAATCCGGCGATGCCAAATTTCGGACCGAACGTATTCGTTTTTAATCCTTCGCAGCCGGCAGCGGTGATTCAGAACACTCTTAATTCGCTTTTCAGCCTCCAAGGAGATGTGAATGCGAGCCAGTTCGACGCCAATCGTTATGCCATTCTTTTCCAACCCGGGACCTACAACCTTAACATCAACATGGGTTACTATATGCAGATTCTCGGTTTGGGAAAATCGCCCGATGATGTCACCATTAATGGAGCACTGGATATCCACGGATTTCTGCCAAATCACAACGCAACCTGCAATTTCTGGATGGCCGCTGAGAACCTGGCCATATTCCCGACCAACAGTGGCACGTTCAGCCAGTGGGCTGTGTCCCAGGGGACCTGGTTTCGCCGCATGCATGTAAAGGGAGCCCTGTTTCTCTCTGATTTTGACAACGGGGCTTATTCCAGTGGCGGATTTCTGGCTGATTCGAAGATTGATGCCTCGGTTTATCCGACGACCCAGCAACAATGGTTCTCCCGAAACGATGCCTGGAACGGCTGGTCCGGAGCCAACTGGAACATGGTATTTGCCGGGGTTTCAAATCCGCCATCAGGTACCTGGCCCGGCACCGCTTATACCATTATCACCAACACGCCTTTAATCCGGGAAAAGCCCTACCTGTATGTTGACAGCAACACGAACTATTTTGTCATGGTGCCCAACCTGGCGACCAACAGTTTGGGAACCACCTGGGCAAACGGTCCGACGCCCGGAATTTCCATCCCCATCAGCCAGTTCTACCTGGCACAGCCGGGGATTGACAATGCCGCAAGTATCAACGCCGCTCTAAATTCAGGGTTGAACCTGATCCTGACACCCGGAATCTATCAGCTGACGAACAGCATTCTCGTGACGCAGCCGGATACCATCATCATGGGACTCGGATATCCGACGCTGATACCCACCAACCGGAATCCCGCCATGGTGATTTCGGATGTGGATGGCGTGAAGGTGTCGGGCATTATTTTCGATGCCGGAACCACGGCGTCGCCCTCACTGCTGGTGGTGGGAACCCCGGCCAATTCCATGGATCACTCGGCGGATCCCATCTGTTTATATGACATTTGCAGCCGGGTGGGCGGGCAGTTTGCCGGGACAACAACCAACTGCGTGACCGTCAATGCAAACAATGTGCTGGGCGACAATCTCTGGCTGTGGCGGGCGGATCATGGCACCGGCGTGGGCTGGACACAGAATGCAAGCCAAAGCGGACTGGTGGTAAACGGTAATAATGTAACCATTTATGGGCTGTTTGCCGAGCACCATGAGCAATATCAGACGTTGTGGAACGGCAATGGGGGAAGGGTTTACTTTTACCAGTCGGAATTGCCTTATGATGCACCGTCGCAATCCGCATGGTCTCATAATGGCGTGAATGGCTATGCCTCCTACAAAGTCGCGGATCCGGTCACGAGTCATCAAGCCTATGGCATCGGCGTTTACGGTGTGTTCATCAGTTCAAACACCAAGTGCTTTAACGCCATCGAGACGCCGACCAATGCCCAGCAGGTCAACGTGCATCACATGATCAATGTTTACATAACCGGCCAAAGCGGCAGCGAAATGACCCATATCATCAATGGCACGGGCAACCTGCTCAACACCGGCGTCACCACGGCAACCGCCAATTATCTGTGGCTGAACCCGACATTTGCCACGAGTGCAGGCATGAGCGGGCCGCGTGTCGTGGTTTCTTTCCCCAGTGAGTCCTGGCATTCTTATCAATTGCAATATGAGAATGCTGTGATCGGTTCGGGCTGGTCAAATCTTGGTGTTCCCATCGGCGGTAACGACACTCTCCAGTCATTCGCTGATCCGACCCCTTCCAGCAGCCGGTTTTATCGCATCAAGGCCAACTGACAATTTTTGCTATCATTGATACCGGGGCGAAGCTGTGCGGCAGGTGTGCAGCAAGAAATTAAGTCGATGAAGCCGCATCAGGCAGGCTGACGGGTTCGCTGAGAGTTGGCTTTGGGCGATGCAACACCATCACGTTGCCGACGCGCATGACCAGATGACTCGCGGTTTTTTCCGCCAGTTGCGGCGCCAGCTCCTTCTTTTGCTCCTTGAACTCCACAAACTTGATTTTCACCAGTGCATGCTGCGCCAGCGCCGAATCCACAGAAAGAAGGAAGCCCTCGCTCAAGCCAGCCTTGCCGACTTTGAGCATGGGTTCCAGTTTTTGTGCGGCGGCCTTGAATTGGCGGATCTGTGAATTAGTGAGTGGTTCAAGCATTGAATTTCCATGTTAATTCATTCGACCGGAAACACCAGAATCAATCGCCGCGCCACTTTGCCCTGGAAACCCATGGGCGTCCCCTATTGGCGTTTCCACGCCGCCAGTTCCTCCTTCAGGCGCTCCACCGGCAAGCCGACGACATTGCTGTAGGAGCCGGAGACTTCCGAGATGATCAATTCACCGGATTCCTGGATGGCGTATGCGCCCGCCTTGTCCAGCGGATGGATCCGGGCGAGATATCGGGCGATTTGTTGATCGCTGAGCAGATGAAACAACACGTCGGTACTGACCGCAAAAAGGTGTTCCCGGTGAGCGCGCAGGTGCATCAGGCAGACGCCGGTCACCACCTGATGCGTGCGGCCCTGCAGTTTTTTCAGCATACGGCGCGCCCCGGCCAAATTGCGCGGCTTGCCCAGAATTTCATTATCGAGGAAGACCAGCGTGTCCGCACCCAGCACCAGCGCATCGGGAATCATTTTGGCAACCACGCGCGCCTTGCGGTGGGCATTCAGCTGACAGACTTCGAGCGGCGACAGGTGTTCGTGGGAGACTTCCTCAGCCTGACCAGGCAGGATACGGAATTTGACGTCCAGCAGCTTCAGCAATTCTGCCCGGCGCGGTGAAGCGGAGGCCAGGATCAGCGGCGGTAGTTTCACGGTCCGAGATTAAACCAAGCGGGCCAGCATGTCGAGGGTCGCGGCAAATTTGAAACGTGCGTTACGGCGGGATTTCCGCTAATGACTAGAGCCGTGAACAACGACCGGCACCTCGCCAATATCGCGCTCATCGGCTTCATGGGCACGGGCAAAACGTCCGTGGGGCGGCTGGTTGCGGACCTGTTGCGCTTTGATTACCTGGACACGGACGAGGTCATCCAGTCGGGCACGGGGCGCACGATCGCGGAGATATTTCAAAACGACGGCGAAACCGCCTTCCGGACACTCGAGGGGAAAGTAGTCCAGGAACTGACCGGACGGAAGCGGACGGTCATCGCCACGGGTGGCGGCCTGCCGGTCAACCCGGAAAATCTGACCAGCCTCAAAACCCATTCACTGGTCGTCTGTCTCTGGTCGTCACCAGAAAAGATCTGGGAACGGGTTCGCCATCAGAGCCATCGCCCCCTGTTGCTCGACAAAAATCCGCAGACAAAAATCAGCGAACTGCTGGCGGCGCGCGAGCCGTTTTACAAGCAGGCCGACGTCCTGCTGAACACGGATCTCCGCTCCCTCCGCGAGGTGGCGGTGCAGGTTGTGCACCAGTTCCGGCTTGAGGCTTCGGGCCAATGATGAAATCCGCGATCCGCCAGCACGCGCTCGAACTGGGCTTCGACGACTGCGGCTTCACTTTGGCCGGACGGCCCGCCAGCGCAGACAAGTTCGAAAGCTGGCTGGCCAAAAACCATCAGGGGGAAATGACCTGGCTGGAACGCAACGCCGACAAGCGGGTGGATCCCCAAAAGGTATTGGCCGGGGCAAAAACCGTGGTTTGCCTGGCGGCGAGCTATCAGAAGTCAGAAGTCAGAAGTCAGAAGTCAGAAGTTCACAACGGCATCATTGCCCGATACGCGCGGTTTAATGACTATCACGATGTTCTGGGCGAACGGCTAAAAGCGCTCACCGGATATATCAACCAACTCGGCGGACTGGAAACCCGGTCGCTCTGGTATGTGGACACCGGGCCGCTGCTGGAACGGGATCTGGCACAGCGGGCCGGACTGGGATTTGCCGGCAAGCACACCAACCTGATCAGCAGGCGCCTGGGCAACTGGTTTTTTCTGGCCGAAATCATCACGACGCTCGAGCTGGCGCCGGACACGCCGGAGAAAAATCATTGCGGCAAATGCACACGCTGCATCACCGCGTGTCCAACGAAGGCCATCACCGCACCCTTTCAACTCGACGCCCGGAGATGCATCTCCTATCTGACGATTGAATTAAAAGGCGCCATACCCGAGGAACTGCGCCCGGCCATCGGCAACCGGATATACGGGTGTGACGACTGCCTGGCGGCATGTCCCTGGAATCGTTTTGCGCGCGAAGGCAAACTGATGAAACCCCACGGGGATGCGGGATTGGAAACCCCCGGCTTGCTGGAGTTGCTCCAGCTCAATGCAGAAGGATTCAAAAAGCGGTTTGCGAATTCGCCGATATGGCGCACAAAGCGGCGCGGGTTTTTGAGAAATGTTTGCGTGGCGCTGGGCAACACGGCGGATGCAACCGCGCTGCCCGCTTTGGAAAAAGCCGCGCATGACGCCGAACCGTTGATTGCCCAGCATGCGCGCTGGGCGATGGCGCAAATTGAAATCCGCCAGGGATAACTATTCCGGCATCGCCAGCAATTGATCGGAGGACATCGGCTGGAGGTGACCGCCCAAACCGGCCCGGATATTTTTAATGTCGTCCGCCGTGACCTCACCCGCCTGGTTTCCCCAGGAAGTCCGGATATAAGTCAGCACCGCGGCGAGATCGGAATCCGACAAGGATGCGCCCATGGCGGCCATGCCCAGGTTCCAGCCCTTGCCGGCGACGGAAATCTGACCATTAATACCGAGGAGAGGAATGTGGGCGAGCCGGTTGTGGCCGGCGGCAATCACCCATTCGGAACCGGCGAGCGCCGGGGCCTGGCCGGGCTTGCCCAAGCCGTCCGCCCCATGACACAAACCGCACACCTGCTCGTAAACCCGCCGGCCCTGAGCCGCCGCCATCGCCGCGCCGGATTTGGGCTGATAAGATTCCAGCATCGCGGCATTCGCATACGGGGAATAAACGTCCTTATCGAACCAGCCGCTGTGGCGGTCGAAATAAACCGCACCAAGATACAACAAGGTCAGCGTCAGAACGAAAATCCACATCGGACTCTGAGACCGGTCCGAAACCAGCTCGGCTCCCGCCGGAGTTGAAGGCGCTGGCTCGCTCATGGCTTGGCAACGACGACCGGTGTAAACGGCGCGTCATACAACGGCACATCGGCATGCAGATTCAAGAGATATGCCACGAGTTCTTTGGCTTCCGGCTTCGGCACAACTTCGTAGCCGTCGGCGGGTGCAAACTCCTTGGGCAGGTTCAAGGCGTCCGGCGAAGGCGCGGCGCCGATTTTTCTGGTCGTAAAAAGATAACGGAACGGCGGCATCAGCGAGCCTTTGACGACCGACTGCGGCGCGTACAGGTGCAGCAACTGCCAGTTGGCGTCAGGCAGGCGCGAGCCCACGCCAGCCAGATCCGGCCCGATGCGGAGGCTGCCGAACTGCACCAGATTGTCGTAAAGAAAATCCTCGGCGACACTGTGACGCAAGCCCCAGCCGCGCGCGATGTCCGGCCCGACCGCCACGATGTGGGTCTCCACCTTGCCCCCGGCGGCGGTGATTTTATCGGAAACCGCCTGGGCCGCCTCCTGGCTGAGGCCGCGAAGGGTCAAGGTCGCAAGGAGATTGGAAACGGCATCCGGGTTTTTACCGGCCGAGGCCAGCACGACATCGCACGCCACGCCGTCCTGCTGCACCTGCTCCGTGTGACAAGCGGCACAGCCATTGGCGCGATACACCTGCAAACCCTGGTTGGCCTCGCCGGGACGGGTATGGGGATAGACCTCGGTGGAGTTCAACACCGGCACCTGTTTCGCACCGCCGAGCTGCAATTGCGGCGCGAGGACAAACGCGCTCCAGGAAACCAGGAGCATGGTGAACGCCGCCAGAAATATGACAAAACCGTTTTTCACGCTTTCACCTCCGTCTTGGGCAAAGGCGCGACCACAGCCGCGAACACGGCCCTCACAAGCGACCAATGCCACGCCATGATCATCGCAAAAATATTCAGGGCGAACAACAGGCTGGCCAGCAACAGGAGCAGCAGCCCGGTGGTGCTCGCGCGCAGGAACATCAGCATGGCCTTGGAGGAATCGGCGAAGGCTACGTTGGGATCGTTTAATTTCAACCCCTGCGCCACGCCGCCGGCCGCGAGTGAAGCGACCAGGATAATGAGGCCGAGCATCGCGCACCCCTGCTGGACGCGGATGAGTTTGGGGAAGGCAAATTCAATCCCGACGGCTCGCGGCAGAATGTAATGGATTGCGCCAAACATGGTGATGGCGAAGAAGCCATAAAGCTGCAGTTGCGTCTGCGCCACACCAAACCAGGTGAACTGGGTCAGGCGGGCGAACTGGGGGCAGGACATGGCCACCTGGAGCAGCGCCGACAGCACGAAGGCAACGAACCCAAACCGGATCATGGAATAGGAGCTATCTTTACCTTCCGGACCCGCCGCCCCGACGACGGTTTTCCAGCCAATGATGGCGATCACGATAACCGGAACAATCAGGAGCATGGAATTCAAATTGCCCAGGGTCGGCAACCAGGCCGGCACCGGAGCACCTGAAGGCACACCGCGCAGCGAGCCGAAGAAAAACAGCGTCCAGAAGGCGAACAACGCGTAGAAATAAGTCTGGAGCGGCCGGCCGCTGAATTTCGGCAGAAAATAAAACGCCGCGCCGAGTCCGACGAGGCTGGTCCAGAGAAAAATCAGGTTGTTGCCAAACCACCACGCGATGACCGCCTGCACCACACCGCGGACAGGCCAGCCGACGATGAGGATATTGGCGGTGGAATAAATCCAGGGGAAAAGGAACAGCGCCGCCACCAGAAACCAGTGGGACGGGAACATGGCACCGGCCGGCCGACCGGAGAAATTCATCAGCGCCCACAAGCCGATCAGGAGATAGGCGAAGAACAGGAGCGCCGAACCGCCGCGCGGAAATTCGAGCCAGGCGAACCCGGTGCTGTCGCCAACAAAAATCCCGACGAGGCCGACGAGCACGCCGAGATGCCAGAGGTGCGCCGCAACGACCGGCACCAGAGCACCGCGCAGCGGAGTCCGGCCCAGGCGGGCAAAGATCCAGAGGGCGACGCCGAGTCCGGCGGGGATACAAAAACCATAGAGCAGCGCGTCATCGGCCGCCGGCTGAAGATGGCCGTAGGTTCCCCACGAACAATCGCCGAATTTATCCGGCATATGAAACGTGAGCGAGGCGGCAAGCGCCAGCAGCGAGCTGACGACCAGCCACAGCGCCGCGCCGCCAAAAAGCACCAGCAACGGAACGCGGCAGGAGGCGTCAACCGGCGGAGCGAAGCTACTGTCTAGCTGGCTCGCGGGGACGCTCGCCCCACCAAATTTATTGTCAAGTTTGTCGTTCACGGTCATTCAAAAGCGCTGGGTTTGGGCGCGGATTTGGGGGCCGGGGCAGCGGATTTTTCAGCACGCGCCATTAAATCGGCCCGGGCGGCCGAAGGATTCCGGGCGGCCTGCGCGGCCAGCTGCAGGGCGTTTTCAATCGGCAAACGAACGATATTACGGTCCTGATCAATCCAGCCGGGAGTGGTCAAGGCGGTCGCTTCCGCCGCCCGAAGATCGGCCAGCGCCTTGGCACGAAGGGCTGCGCGATCGGCGTTGACGGCAGGAACGGACACGGACAATTTCACCACAACGGCCAGCGCCACAAACAAGAGGCAGGCGAAGACGAAAATGACGCCGAAATGCCAGACGATTTTGTTGTCGGATTCAGGATTCATCGTTGACCTCCGTTAGTGGGCGCGGCGCCGGAAACTTCCTCGCAGTCGAGGTGATGAAAGCCCAGCGCTTCGAGCAGGCGCGGATCTTTTTGGGGATACGGCGGATGGCTCTTGAATTTGTTCACGAACACCCAGCCCAAAAATCCACCCATGAACATCAGGCAACCCAACGGCAGCCAAAGCAGCTTCAGCGGGAAATGCCAGCCGGGCAGCGCCGGCAGAATGTTGAAGGCGAGGTCGCCGAACTGCATCAACCACGCCCAAAGGCAGATCGGAATCATGATTTTTAAATTGGATTTGGCCTGCACCGGCAGCATCACAAAGAACGGCACGAAAAATTTACCGAAGATCAGGATCAGGCTCAGGCACCACCACGCGCGGTTTTCGCGGATCAGATACCAGAAAGTCTCCTCCGGCATGTTGGCATTCCAGACCACGAAGTATTGCGCGAATTCGGTGTAGGCAGAGAACACGGTAAAGGCAAAGAACAGCACGCCGATAAAATAGAAATAGTTTTCCGACAACAGGTCCGACAGGACTCGCTGCCGCTGCAAGAGGGCGGCAATGACATAAACCGTGGCCAGGGCGATCCACGCGCAGTTCGAGAAAAAGTAGACGCCATACATGGCGGAGAACGACTGGTATTGCACGGATTGCATCCAGAACACCGACGCACCGGTCAGCGTGGCGGCAAAAGCGACTATGCCCCAGCCCGAATGAAACCGCAACTTGCGGGTGCAGAGGGCGTCGCCGGTCACATCCTGCCGGAGCGACCAGTAACGGAGGCGCGACGTGAGCAGCCACCAGACGCCAAAGAACAGCGCCGACACGACCACGAAACCGGCACAGGTAAACACGGGCCAGCGGGCGCGAATAAGCTCATCGGAAGCCGGCAACGTCAACCAGTGATAAATTTTCGGCGAAAGCAGCAGCACCGGAAGGAACAGAACCGCCAGCCACGGGAAGAGCAGCGAGGCGAGATGTTCGCAGAACCGGCGAATGCCGACGGACCAGCCGGCATCGGTCAGATGATGCACCAGCACGAGGAACAAAGCGCCCAGCGCGAGGCTCAGATAAAACATGAACGCCAGCAGCCAGGAGAAGCCGAATTCCACAAGGCTAAAGCCGGCACCCGCAACGCACAAAACACCGCCGAGGGTCATCAAGACAGCGGGCAGCTTCGACCACAGGGACAAGTCCAGCGGCGGCGGCAAATGAGTTTTTCCGGGGTGCGAACTCATGATCATTTAGTCAGGGCGGCACGTTGTTCCGCCGTCAGTTCTGCCGGCGAACCGAGCCAGCTCAATTGCAAGGCGCGGGTGTAGGCAATGACGGCCCAGCGGTCCGGTGCGGTCATCAGCGGGCCATACGCGCCCATCAGCCCTTTGCCATGGGTGATGGTGTTAAAAATCTCGCCGTCGGTCATTTCCACAATGCGCTGGTCGTGCAGGTTCGCCACGGCCGGCATCACGCCGATTTTTTTGGTGATCCCGTTGCCGTCGCCGAGTCCGCCATGGCAGGGTGTGCAGTAGATATTAAACTGCTCGCGACCGCGCGAAAGCGCGGCGGCGTCCACGGGCAGCGGATTGGTGGGGACAAAATTCGTCGTGCCGGCGACGCAGCCCGTGTTGAGCGGAACGTCCTGATAGGCATAAACCGGGCCGCCCAAGGTTGCCACCGGCGCGCTGCGGACGACCGTACCCGCGGGCGGCAATTGCGAGCTCAAGCCGTTCGGGAAAAAATCATTCGGCTGGGCCGGGCGGAGTTTCGCCTGCCGGTCCATGTCCGGAAACACTTCCAACGGCGGCTTGCGCGAAAGGTGGCCGGGGATCCCGAAAATGGTGAACGCCGCCGCCGCCGTCGCGACGATCACCAAAAGGATGTGGAGGAGATAGCGCATCAGTCCTCGATGATTTCGATGTGCGCGCCGCCGATGGACTCGAGCAGCTTGCGGGTTTCGGTTTCGGAAAATTTCTCATCCAGCGCACCGATGAGCAGGCAAAATTTATCACGCGACACGAGCGCGAAGCGTTTGCTGGCGAACAACGGATGATGGAAGCGCGGCAGTTCGTTGAAGGCCAGCATCCCGATGAGCGCGCCCACGGCACCGCCCATGATCATCATAATGTAGGCCGGCACAAAGGTCATGGGGATGCTGAACATCGGCTTGCCGCCGACGATGAGCGGATAATCAAACGCGTTGCTGAACCAGATCAGACCGACGACGTTTAGAAACATGAACGCGCCGCCGGCGAGGGCCACCCAGCCAACAAGCGAATTTTTCAAGCCCATCACCTTGTCCATGCCGTGAACCGGAAAGGGGGTAAACACGTCCCAGCGCGAGTAGCCGGCGTCGCGGACTTTTTCCGCCGCGGCGAGGATGGCGGCCGGCGAATCAAATTCAGCAAGGATGCCGTAAGGTTTGGCGCTCATGGCTGTCTGCCTTTCGCCCCGCCGAGCGGGTGATGCGGGTTTCCCTGCGGCGTGGCGCCCTTCACTTCCGAGATGGCGATGAACGGCAGGTATTTCACAAACAGCAGATACATCATGAAGAACGCGCCGAGCGAGCCGACGTACAGCAGGACGTCCCAGAGGGTGGGAATATATTTACCCCAGTTCGCGGGCAGAAAATCCTGATACAAGGAGCCGACGACGATGACAAAACGCTCTGTCCACATGCCGCAGTTGATGAGCAGGCCGATGATGAACAGCGCCGTCAGGTTGGCGCGGATTTTTGTGAACCAGAGCAGCGGGGTCACGCCGACGTTGACGACCATGAGAATCCAGCCCATGAACCAGTAGGTGTGGCCGAACAACCGGTGACCGAACACCCAGCGCTC